>NZ_JPOG01000001.1:2850750-3167500 GCF_000733765.1 Algiphilus aromaticivorans DG1253
AGCTCTCCTGAGAAATCCACCGTGCTGAGCTGAATGGCTTTACCGTTGGCCCGCTTTGGGGCTTTCTCAGCCACCCGGTTGTAGTTGTCTACGCGCAGACTGCCATCGATCACCGCGAATCCCGCCTGCTGGGCGCGACTACGCAACCACTGCCCGCAGACATTCGTGACCAGCTCATACAGTGGCGGCTTGTCCTCGTCGACCCAATCCTTCCAGCGTGCAAGTCCGCGCGCATCCAGCATCTCGCGCTTGGCGTGCATAACGACATCATCGCGGCGCGACTTGCCCTCGCGTTTATGCGTAACAACGGGATTCGCACGCAGCTCGAAACGAAGGCATGCGCCCTCCGCCACTTTCGGGTCGTACTCGCGCGACTGCACGTCCCAGCCGTCCATCGCGGGCGAAGGCCGGCGCGCGGAAACCACGTGATAACGGGGCATGCCATCGACATCAGAGCTGCGGAACAGGAAATCGCGCGGCGTGCCTTCCGGCGCTTCGAAGAATTGCCACAGCCATTGATGCTCGCGGTAGGGCCCTGTCGCGCGACTTGCCGCGGCATCGCGCTCGCGGCCCGGCTTTGGCGTGATCATACTGAAGTACATTTCAGCCCTCCGCTTCCAGAAAGGCGACATGCTCCACTCGATCGCCAAATTGCCATTTCCCGCGTGAGATGAGCCGGTCCTTGCGCATTGCCGTCAGGCTGGATTCGTCGACGCCAGCGTCAATGCTCTCGTCCCAGACGAGCCGTGACAGAGCGGGCAAAGCTTCCACTGGTGCATTGCCCCAGCGATCACGATTCGCTTCTCGCGCTTGGTCATGCTCTGCGGCGTATCCCGTGAAGGCTTCCATCGCCGAATCAGCCTGCAGCACCCTGGGGCACAGCGGAGCGTCGAGCGGACAGGATTTGCGGCCGAGATACAGCACGAACCGAGGTTGCGCTAGCGCGCTGCTCAGCTGATCCAGGGAATACGGCGCCTCGGCCTTCTCCTGAAGGGCGACCAACCAGCCGGCATTCTCGCGATAGTCGCGTTTGGAGATGATCGTGGTGAGCGCCGTTCGCGCGTGGGCGAGTTCATCGCGCCGTGTCGCATGAGGGCGCCCCTTCATCCGGGATTGGCTAGGCATCTGCACCGTGTGGTAATCGCGCATCAGTGTCCCGGTGGACAGGACACCGATCGCCAATCCGTAACCCTGCGCCAATCGATGGTGCTCAGCCTCCTGTTCGCGGCGAAGGCCAAGCGCAGCAGCCAGGAGTCCGAATACGCCGGATGCGCTGGGATAGATATCCGTACCGCGATAGTCGCCTACAGCCGTAGCACCCCAGGCGGCCAGCGACCCCTGCAGTTGGAAAACAAGGAAGGCCATGGCTTCAGCACCGCGCGACGAAGTCGACAAGCTCCTGCAGCGACCCCTCGCCACGCTCGACGTTCATGACGCGGTGTTCTTCCGCACAGCTGCCATAAACCTTGTCGAAATTGTCGCGACGGGTCTCCAGTGCCTGGACCGCGAGATCGAAGGTCCCTTTCTCTTCATTCCCGCGCACCGGCTTAAGGAAGGCCTGTGACAGTGACCGCGGCTGCTGGTCCCCGCACTCCGCCATGACATAGCTCGCATAGGCGCGGGAGGCATAGCTGTTCTGCATGCCGGTCGGCGAGATCTTGGTGACGGCGTGGAGCAAGGCTTGTAGCGCTTTCTCGGTGAGCGCATCGTCGCCATCCAGGTTTTCCGCCAGAAGCTCGCGATTGATGCACAGATAGAGGTAGAAGACGCCGGCACCATAGCCCCGCTCGCCAATATGACCGGCCCCCTTGTCCTCCAGCCCCTCGTTGAGGTCATCCACGGCGCTGAAGTAATCATCCTCCACCGCGCTCTTGTGGACGGTGAAGGCGTGTGCCACCTGCACCGCAGCGTCCATGTTGTGAGATGGCTCATCAGCCAGCATGCGGCCGAACATGGCGATGTCGACGGCGTGCTGCGGCCGGCGCAGGAGCTTCAGCTCATCATCGCTTGGCGCACTGCCACGCCCGGCGCAGGATTTCACGAGCGCGTCGATCGCATCGCGCTCGCCCGGGCTGACATGGGCGAGCTGCTCGATCTCGAGATCGTTCTGTGGATTCTCCTTGGACTCCTTCTTGCGCTTGCCGAAGCGTTCGGCAATCTTTTGCGCCCAGGCATGCGCATCCTTTTCCGATACGCCACGCTCCACGAGCGCCTCGTAGACGCGGATGCCCGCTTCTTTGGTGCGTGTGCCCAGCACGGTGGACACCTTGCCCCAGCGAACCACCGGCTCGCCCGCCGGATATGCCGATGCACCAAGCGCCTCACCGAAGACCTCTGAGGTGCGCCAGGCGCGCTTCAGGCTCTGGGAAGAAATGCGCAGACGCAATGCATCGCCGACCAGGGCGGTCTTCGGCCGACCGGTATCGTCGCGGTTGAGATTGGATGGCGGGTATTGCGTAAGGATATGCAACTGAATAAAGCGAGACATGAGGACTTCTCCCTTGATGGCATCGAATGGGATCGAATGGCGGAAGCCGAGCTACTCGGGCCAGTGGTAGCCGTAGGCCCAGGCCTTCCTGACGCCATCTCCCCAGAACAGAAGATCGTGGGCGAGGGCGATGACGTTCATCTTGTGATCAGTAAGCGGCAGGGCTCGACGCAGGCCGATGAAAAGGCTGTCGATATCCGGTGATTCCAGCAAGCGGACGAAGCGCAGCTTGCTGACGGCGGGTTGGTCATCACCGGCTGCACGCACGCTGAGGCGTTCGGGGACGCTGTCTCCGGGGCTATCGAATTTGACATGCGCAAGCAAACCGACTGCCGCCGCCAGCCGATCTCGCGAATGCACTGAACCGAATGACTCGTCGTAGTCCAGCAGACGGCGATAGCAGCGCTGATAGGGTGCGCTGATGCTGACCGCAGTGATGTCTGGCGCGCGCCGGAGAATCGCGCGATCCGCACGCCTATCGTCCAGCTCCTGCCACCATTCGAGTAGCGCCGCTCCGGCACCGTATTCACGCTTGAGACTTTTCATCCCTTCCCCCTCAGGCCGATGCGGACTCATGTTCTTGATAGGGGGCCTTGTCAGGCCCGGCGTCATTCTTCGGCAGCGCCAGGGCATCGCGCAGCTTGCGCCCATGAAGGCTCTGACGAAGACGTCGGTACGCGGCCGCCACGCGTTGTGGGTGCTGGCGCTCGACAGCACCCGCGCCGACAAAGCACTCATCGAACAGCGATGTGGCGGCATGCACCAGCGCCTGATGGAGTCGCCGCTTTAGAGCACCCGAATCGGCTTCCTTAGCCTGCCGCTCCGCCGTGATGACCGCCTGCAGGACGCCGTAGAAGCTGGCTTCGGTGGCCGACCAGAAGCTGGCATCGACCACACTGAGATCGCCACGCGCCTCGTGACCGAACCAGGCTTCCTTCACCGCGGTGCGCAGAAAATAGGCGGCCAGCTCGGCGCCGGACAGCCAATGCGAGACTTCGTTCTGAATGCGCTTGAGCGCGCCGGCTTCGCATTCGAGCAGGCCGTAAAGCGGCAGGGTGCTGTCGTACCAGCAACGCGCCTTCATGTTGTCCATGTCGAACCCGAAGGCACGCAGATGCAGCGGCGCGTGTCCAAGGGCCCGCGCCCGGCCCGACTCGAGCTGCGCACCGACGACCCTTGCCGCGCGCTGCCGCTTCTTCTCATCCTCGGTCCCCAGCACCCAGGCCAGCCAGTGGCGATACCCGAGCCCACCCGGCTGCGGGTGCATGGGCAGCCATCCCTCCTTGCTCTCGTAGTAGGGGGAAAGCGGATGCTCCCACGGGCCCTTGTAATTTAGCCCGTAGTTCTTCGTCACATACTGCGTAATGCACTGCTCCGACGAGCGCCCGCACACATCACAGTCACCGTGCTCCACTGCCGAAAAGTCGAGCCGAATGCGCCGCGGCATAGCCCAAAAGACGTGGGCAGGATGCACATCGATGGGTGCCAACGCGCCCCCATCCTTCTGCAGACTGGTCTGCGCGCTCATCCAGGGGAAGGTATAGAAGGACTCCGTCTTTTCCGGGTTTCCACCAGCCTCCAGAAAACGCGAGCGCTCCTGCACATTCAGCCAGAGGTCGTGCCACAGACTGCGCGCGGGCTGGCAAACCACCAGGGTCGTCAGCGGTCCGCCTCCGCGAAGCCCGGTGCGGTGCCCCGCCCCACCCGACGGTGCATTGATCTGTAGCGTGAGCAACGCGGCCGCAGCACAGCAAGGACACATGCCGGCAATCTGCCCGCGCTTGATGAAATGATCTCCATTGTCCTTCAGCGTCTTTCCGCCGGGCGCTTCGATCAACAGGGCCGCAATATCGTTGACCGTGCCTTGATCCGTTGTCAGCGTGCGATCCTGCATGAAGCGCGCGGCGTCGCCATCGAGCTCGAACGCCGCCTGCACGGGAGCGAACCAACTCTGCAGCGTGTCTGCATCCGGCGGCTCGCGAAAGCGCTTCGCCCAGTCGCGCGACGTCTCGATTGGCGCCGTCGTCTGCAGCAAGCCGATCGCGAACTGGAGAAGCGCCGCATTGAAATCCGCGCGTGGCGCATCAAAGCTGGCGACATCCGGATCGGCCAATTGGGCCGGACTGACCCAGTCGCGCGCACCGGACGAGCTGCGTTGCACCGGTAGCCATCTGTCAGAAAGCAAATTCACCAATCACCTCCATCCGGGATTAGACGACTGGGCGGGGGTGGAAGCCGCCGCACCCTTCCGTTTCTCAACGGCCAACGGACTTTTGGAAGGCCCGCAGTTGCCGAAAGGCGTGAAGAGCTGTCGAGCAGGTAACTTACCCCTATTTCATATCTAGTGTCAAAGTGGAAAGGTTCTCTGATATTATCCGACTTCGTCAGCAAACCGCGTTCCCCTGCGACAGGGGATGAACCGTGGAATGGTTCGCTGCCTGCCATGGAATGGCCTAGTTCCCCGCATGCGCGGGGATGTAAGGAGCCGGGGCTCACGACCCCGGCTCCACTTCATTCAAGCCAGTGAAGCTGCTGTAAAGCCATGTTCGATGACTTTCGCGCCCACGCCCCGTTATTCCAACTGCTTCCGCAACCCAGCCATCCTCGCGCTCTTCCAGCGGAAGCACGACGCTCCATCGCCCCTTGTCCGGCAGCTCTTCCAGAAGCGCCTCCAGCGCCCGCTTGCGCTCGGGATCGTTCGGCTCCGGGGTGCTGGCAATCAGACGCTCGGCCACGCGCAGGCTGCTGTAAGCCCAGGCGTGGCGCCGCGGGAAGTTGCCTTCCGCCCAGGGGATGAAGCGGCCGTCCGACCATCGCACCAGCACGACGGTATTGCTTGCCTCGCCCAGACGGGAGGGCGTCTTCGCCTCATCCCACCAATCAATCCCGCCACGGGCATACCCTCTTTCAAGCTTCACGGTGTTCTGCTGCGCCTGTGAGGCATCTGCAGAAACAGCCCCGGCGACCTTAAGCGCCTGGGCAGCCAGACCTTCCGGCAGTGCATCGTCATCCGCTCCGAAGACATCCTCGATAAAGCGCCGCGCATCCTCCGGCATCGTCATATGCCCCTGCCGCAAACGCTGAGCGGTGCGCCACAGATGACCATGGTGGGGATAGACCAGTGCCGATTTTGGGAAGGCCTCCTTGAACCAGTCTTCGCCTGGTTCCTCGTGCCATTCCGGTCCGTGCACCCACAAGCAGGGAACGCCGCGTTGATCATGGGCGGCTGCATCCAACAAGCGACGGCCGTGCGCATCGCGGACATGGCGATGCATGCGACCAGCGCGTTGGATGATGCGATCAATGGGTGCCAGATCGCTGATCAGCAGGTCCCAGTCGGCGTCCAGGCTCTGCTCCGCGACCTGCGTGGCGATCACCACGCGACCGGCGCGTTCCGACGTGCCGCTGTCCTTTCCGAAATTGTCGAGAATCTGCTGCTCGATCGCCAGGCGATCCTGCAAAGCGAAGCGGGCGTGGAAGAGCGTGACGGCGCTCTCCGGCACATACGCAGTGACCAGCGCTTGGGCTTCCAACGCATCGGCTACGGTGTTTCGTATCCAACACACGCAACGCCCCATTGCTACCGCCTCTCGAATCGCGTCAACGACCGCTTCCCGGCGCGGCTCGTAGCGCACATCGATACGACGACGCACAACGTCCCGGGTCGCCACCGCAGCTTCTTCCAGCAAAGCCGGCGCAACCCCCACCCAGGACGTCACCAATGGATAAGCATCGGAGTCGCCAAGCGGCGCGACCGACTCCCTGCCACGGGCGAAAGCCTTGAGCAGGGCCTGCTTCATGCGTCTGGGCATCGTTGCGGACAACAGGATGACACTGCCCCCGACACGCGCGTGAAACTCCAGAAGGGTTTCCAGCACCCGCTGCATGTAGGCGTCGCAGGCATGCACCTCGTCGACGATCAAGACCTTGCGGAACAGCCCGAGCAGGCGCAGTGACTGATGGCGGCTGTGCAACACGGCCAGCAGGGCCTGATCAATCGTCCCCACGCCGGCAGATGCAAGAAGCGCCCGCTTGTTGTGATCCGCGAGCCACGCTGTGCAGCGGGCGGACGCGGTTTGATCCTTCTCGTCACGATCGGGTCCACCCGGATCATTGGGCAGCACGGTGCCAGCGAAGGCCTCTACGAGATTGCGCTGACCGTGGGCGAGAACCAGGCTCGGGCGCCCGGCGAATAGCGTGCGGTAGACCTCCGCGATTCGCCCGTACATCGCATTGGCCGTGGCCATCGTGGGCAGACCGATGAAGAAGCCATCCGCCTCGCCCGCGGCCATGAGACGGTAGGCAAGCATCACGGCGGCCTCGGTCTTCCCTGCCCCGGTGACATCTTCGAGCATGTGGATCTGCGGCCCTTCGGCAAGCTCAACCGACATGGCCCAGTGCTGCAGCGGCGAGGGCATATCGATGCCAGGGAACAATTCGCTGAAAGAGCGCCCTGCCCGAGCAGCCTCCGGCAGAACGCCGGCCGAGTCCAGGGCCAGCTTCGCTCGATCCTGGGCACAGGACCAGTATTCATCCAGCGGACACGCGTCGTCGCAGTAGGGGAAGAAGTCGGTGTTCGAGCCCAGCCAATCCGACAGCACGGCAATACCGGCGACCCACCAGCTCACGGCACGGCTGACTTGCTCGAAGCCGTCGGGATCGGCTGCCGTCACGGCCTCAACGACGGAGGGAACGAGGAAGCGCTCGCGAGCCGCTTCCACGAATGCAAAGACCGCCTCAAGGTCATCGTGCCGGTCGAAATGCGATTCCCAGCTCTCGTGCGTATCACGCGGCGGCTGGCCGTGATGACCGGTGACGGCACGCGCCCAGGCATCGCAACCATCCAGTAGATCAATGCTCCTGGAGCCGAACCACCCCTCAGCCTCGATGCGGCTTGCGAGCGGCTCTTTCCAGAATAGAAAGCCGAGCGTGTCGTGCCGGGTCCCGTAAACTTTCGCGGCATTCGGCTCCCGCTTCCGCAACGTCAGGAACAGTTCCGGCTTCTGCGACTGGAAGGCCTCCGAGAATTTCCCCAAATCGTGAACCGCAAGCCAGAACGCCAGCCAGTTCTCCACAGTATTCGCATTCCATCCGAGCGCCTGTTCCAGGAGTTCTCGAACACTTCGAGCACGCCGCAAGTACTCCACCCCCACGGCGGCTACATCAAGGCTGTGGAATGGCAGCGGGTGGAACTGAGCGCCCTCATCGCCGTCAGGCCTCGCTTTCCCCCAGTAGCGGTAGAAGCCGGGAGACTCCTTGCTGATGTCGGCTTTTCCGGATTCCGCTTGTCTCATGGCCCCTCCCGCTGATTCCGCTTGTCGCGGGCACACAGACTGAGGCACGTCACCCGTGCTCGATATATGGATTCGCCCGCGAAAGCGCTCCTGTCACTGCCACCCTACCGGCAAAGAGGCTCATGAGGTGAGCCTGGAACGCAGGTTCTCGCCGCAACCTCCAAGGCCCCATCGATCAAGATTCGGGGCCTCCCAATCCCACGGCCTAGAAGATCAGGTGCTCGAGGCTTCTTCCATGGACAGCAGCAGATGGACCCGCCCGGTCGCTGTGAGCTTGTCGCGGTCTTCGCCCTGCCAGCAGTCGACGCGCACGGCGGCAATGCGACGGCCCTGGCGCAGGACTTGGCAGGCGGCGTGCAGCGGCTCGAGGCGGGCGGAGCGGAGGTAGTCCAGCGAGAAGTCGATGGGCTTGGGGAAGCGGTCCTGGGCTTCGTCGACGAGCACGGTCACCAGCGCGGCGGCCTCCATGAGCGCGGCCACTGCGCCGCCGTGGATGGCCGGCAGGCGCTTGTTGCCGATATGGTTGTCGCGCGGTGGCAGCGTGTAGATGGGGCCGTCGGCACCCGTTTCGGCGGCGATGCCGAGATGCGCCGTGTAGGGGATCACGTCGAGCATGCCCTGGTAATCGCGCTCGCGGCGAAGCCGCTCCAGCCCCTTGCTCGTCTGGCTCATGCGACTTGCTCCTTCTTCGCCGGCGGGCGCATGAAGCTGGCCGTGACCATTGCCGCCGCGTCCTCGGCGCCTTCGGCGCGGATATCGCAATGCACGAAGCCGACTTCGCGCGTATGGCGATGGCAGTGCGCGCGCACGACCAGCGTGTGCTCGACTGACACCGGCCGCAAATAGTCGATGCGCAGATCCAACGTCGCCACGGCGGTGAGCTCGTTGATGGCAGAGACATAGGCCACGCCCGAGGCAGCATCCGCCAGCGTGAGCAGCACGCTGGGGAAGTAGAGCTGCCGCTCGGGGTCACCGCACAAGGCGGGCTTGCCCGGCAGCCGCAGGGTCGCGACGCCACGTTCGATATCGACGACCTCGATACCGAGATCGGCGTTGTGCGGGACTGCCGCGACAAAGCGTCGCGCCATTTCCAGATAGGGGTTCTGCGTCATGGAGCCGCCATCCGCTGGCTGAGCATAAGTCAGCATTATCGCAGCGCCGCGCGTTGCAGTGCCCCGCTTGCCATGCGCCAATCAGCGGCGTATCAATGGGGCAGCTTCGGTAGCTGCATAGGAGACATGCCATGAACACGCACAGCCTGCCCGCCGGTAGCCTGACCCCATCGTGGGGAGTCCCGATGCTGCGCCCTCTGCATTGGCTGTGGCGCGGCGCCGCGGACATGCGGCACAGCCTTGGTACGAGCCTGATCTACGGCCTTATCGTCACCGCCATCGGCGCGCTCATTCTTGCGCTTGGCAACCATCCCAGCTTCATCGCCGCGACCATCACGGGCTTTCTGCTGGTGGGACCAGCGCTGGGAACGGGCCTGTGCGAGCTATCCCGGCGGCGCGAGCAGGGGGAAGCCATGGGCTTCGAGGCTTCGCTGTCACCGCTTGCGCGCCGGCGCAGCGCGCTGCTGGGGCTGGCGAGCGTACTCGTCGCCCTCAGCGCCGTTTGGTTCCTGCTGTCGACGCTACTGCTGCAAGGTGTCTTCGGCGCGCAGGTGCCGGTCACCTTCGGCGCGCTGTGAGGCGACGCGATGGCGCAGGCCAGCAGTGAGCAGCTCATCGCTTACGTCGCCAGCGGCGGCGCACTGGCAGCTCTCGTCTTCGTGCTATCAGTGGTCGCGGTGCCGCTGATCATTGATCGAGAGAGCACCACGACTGGCGAGGCCATGAGCGCGAGTCTTTCCGCCTGCATGCAGAACCTGCCGGCGGCAATCGTCTGGGCGGCGCTCATCACCGCACTGGTTGCAGTAGGCTTCGCGACCATGCTAATCGGCATGCTGGTGATCTTTCCGCTGCTGGGCCACGCCACCTGGCACGCCTATCGCGACCTTTCTCGCTAACCTGGCGGGAAACGAAAAGCCCCGCATCAGCGGGGCTTTTCGGATTCAGCAGCTGCTTCGCTTCTAGAAGCTGAAGCCGGCGCCAATACGCAGATCGTCAAGATCAAGGTCGTTGCCGCTGTCGCTCAGTCGCGTGACGCGGTAGTCGGCGAAGATGCTGACGCTCTCGTTTGCCAGAAAACGCAGGCCCACGAGGAATTCGGGGCCATCGGCATCATCGATCGATATGAAGCCGACGCTGCCGTGCACCATGAACTGGGGCGTCAGCATCGCTTCGGCGCCACCATGGATGCCGAAACCGCTTTCGTCATCGGAATCCAGAAAGGGGCCGTCCAGCTCGACCTGGATGAATTCGGCACGCCCGATCAGGTTCAACGCTGGGTTCACGGCCGATGTGAAGCCGACGCCGGCGCGAAGCTGATCAATCTCGAGCTCGGAATCATCAAGCTCGACCGCTTGATACTCGCCAGTGAAGAACAGCTGATCGGCGAAACGGGCGCGGCCTTTTACGCCAAAGCCGTCGCCGTCGTCATCGGCGGAAGCTCCGCCTTCACTGATCTCGAACTCGGCGCTCGGGATGTAATAGCCGTCGATGTAGCCCAGAGATGCCGACTGCGCCGGTGCCAGATAGGCGAGCGATGCAATGCCGCATGCCACGGCAGCGGCGAAAGATTGTTGCTTCATGCCTTCTCCCTTATTGGTAGCTTGGATGTCCCGCACCGGAATATTGCACCATCCAGGTGCAGACCGGAAGAGACTGGAAGCGCCTCAGCTGGGCGGCGCCACGCGCGCCGGAGGACCATACGCGTTTTCGCCCTCGCTGCCTTTCAGCACCATCATGACCAGCAGGATGATGCCGCCCACCAGCGGGATGAAGCCGATGAGGATCCACCAGCCGCTGCGGCCAGTGTCGTGCAAGCGCCGGATGGTGACGCCGATACCCGGCAGCAGCACCGCCAGCGTGTAGATCAACCCGAGCAGTCCCATGCCACCAAACATGTCGAAGGTGCCGATGACGGCATCGAGCACAGCCAGCGCAATGGCGATCAGCAGATTGAACAGAAAGAACATCCAGTACTCGCTGCGCCCTGCCCGACCGTCGAATACGGCGTAATCCTTGAGAACCGCCAGATACCAGCCCATTGCTACTCTCCCTAGTGCTTTGGCGCCAAAGCTATCCCGCGTGCTTCAGTGCGCCCATCCCCAAGACGCGGTACAGCCGGGGCGGTTCATGAGTCGCGAAATCAGCGAGCGGAAACCAGTGCATCCGCCGGAATCGCAGGCACGACGATGCTCGACGGCGTGTCGCCACCGCTGTGAACGCTGATGATGCCAAGCAGCTGATCGAGCAGGTCGGGCACCGGGGGCAGGCCGTGCGGAAAGTCGCTGGGACCGACAGTCACACGCAGGCGATGACCTTCGGGAATCACGAAGCTGGTCGGAAAGACCTCGACGTTGACCGGCACGATATTGCCGATGCCCGGGACATCCCGCGCCTCGCGCGTGAAGATATGCCAGGGCTGGATCATCTCGCCGTCCAGATAGCGCGCGCGCTCGGGGTCGACAGCGCGCATGGAGGCATTGAGCAGACCGTGGCTCAGCTCGCGCGAGGCACCGCTTTCGTCGACCAGGGTCACCCGCACATTGACGCCGGTATCGGGCGCAGAACTGCTCACCCAGAGATCGGCCTGAATCGGGCCGTTGACGACGTAGTCCTCCGCCATCGGCGGGGTCGTGTAGGTCACCTCGATGATCTCGTTGAGGCGATTATCCTGAGCACAGGGCGGAGTCACCAGGCCGAGGATGCCGGCAGTCCACTGCGAGGCGCTGGAGGAACAGAGCCCGTTGACCGGCAGCTGCAGCGTACGATCGATGCCGCTGTCCGCCGGAAGCTGTCTCGACAGCGTGCCGCCCGCCTGCAGATACCAGCGCTCGGCGCGCGCTTTCGGATGCGGCCAGCCGGTGGCCACCGACCAGCGCTCAGCACCCCAGTAGTACTGCGTGACTTCGGGCTGCGCCTTGGCACCGCTGGGCATGTCGCGCAGATAGTGGTCGAACCATTGCAGCGCCATCTGATCCATGCTGGGCAGGCCGGCCGCTTCGAGGCCAGCGCCGGAGGAACCGTCGAGGTGCTCCCACGGCCCGATCAGCAGCTTGGCGTCGGCGTTGCGCTGAATGGCCTCATAGAGCATCGGCTCGCCACGCTGGAAAATGTCCTTCAGCCCGCCGATGATGAAGGTCGGCGTGCGGATCCGGTCCGCCACCTCGATGGGTGAACGCGTGCGCCAGAAAGGCCCGTCCTGTGCGATCTCTCCGCCGAGCAAAGCCTGCGCGAGAATGGGCACCTGGAAGCTAGTGAGCGCCGCCAGCAGATTCTGCACCGCAGAGTTGACGTAGAGGCCCGGGTCCTGCACCAGGTCCGGCGTCGGCACGATGCTGAGTGCAGTGACCAGCCCCATCCACAGCGGGATGAAACCGACGTTGGTCTGCCCGCCACTGAAGACGATGTCACGGTAGGCATCGCCCATGGGTACGATCGCGAAGACCGCCTCGTGCGCAGGATGCTGCTGCGCCGCCGTGAACAACTGGGTGATACCCATGAAAGAGGCGCCCCAGGTGCCAACGCGGCCGTTGCTCCAGGGCTGAGTCGCCACCCAGTCCATAACCTCGGCATAGTCGGCCTGCTCGTTCTCACCAAAGGCTTCCCAGGCACCCTCCGAGCTGCCGGTGCCGCGCACATCGACCGAAACATGCGCATAACCGCGCTGCACGAGGTAGTCGTTGAAGGCGGGGATGACCGGCAGGCCGCGGTTGTAGCCGGTCTGCGTCAGCAGCACAGGGAAGGGGCCCTCGGCGGGCTCGCCGTCGGGACCGGCGGGCAGGCGCACCGCCGTGGCCAGGCGAATACCGTCGCGCAGCGTGATGGCCTGCGCCGGCAGCGTGGCCGAGCCGGCGTACTCGGCGGGCCGCTCATAGGGCGTCCATTTCGCGGCAACCTGCGCACTACCGTCGGGTGATGCGCTCTCGCCGCAGGCGCTGAGCAATCCTGCCGCGAGCAGCACGACAAGCAGGTGGCGTCCCTTCCACAGCAATGGCCTCATGCCAAGTCTCCGTCCAATTAGTTATTTACTGACAGCGGATTCTAGCCCGCCCCCACAAAATATTGACCCGCAATAAAAAACGCCGGCGACCGAAGCCGCCGGCAAGACCCCCAACACTAGTCTTGTAGCGGGCACGCGCTCAGCGCGCCTCACGTATCTGGATGACCTGCTGGAAAGTCGGCCGATTGGTCCAGTGGATGGCAGGCACTGGCAGGAAGGTGAGCGGCACATGCTCGACCGCATCGCACTCTTCCACCGTGCCACAGTCGCCCCCCTTGGCATAGGAATCGAGCTGACTGCCGTCCCAGCTGTCCATCGCCGCAATGCCGCCGAGATCGGTCAGCGCTGCGTCCAGAGCACTCAGCACGGCCTGCCGACACGCACCAGCGTCCTCGCTGCCGGCGCAGCGCAACGCGCGATAGGGCGTGTGCCCGGGCTTGTCCAGTGCCGTTTCCAGCAGCCGCTTCATGTGCTCGTACCAGCCGGACTGAAAAGCCGAGCCCTGTGCACGCGGCGCGTCATAACGGCCCTGCAGCACCGTCGGCAGGCCCTCGAACTGCGGCAGCATGGTGTCGATCAGCCGCTGATACCAGGCATCCATCAGCACCACTGCGGCGCGGTGATCGTAGGCGCCATCGTTGTCACGATCGCGGCGATAGGCGCCCAGGCCTTCGCCGCCGTCGATCCAGCTGCGCGAACCGTCGGCGATCCAGTCGCCCATCAGCGCGACGACCTGCTGCTGCGTCTCGCTCAGCTCTCCAGTCTGCATCAGATCCAGCAACAGCGGCAGCACGGTCTGACCGCGCAGATCGACAAAGGCGGCATCGGCCAGAATCTCGGTCAGCGTACCGATGTCGTGCTTGCGGCCAGCCGCGCGGAACGCTTCGAGGCGCTCGACCAGCAGGTCGATGCGATGCGTCGGCCCGTAGCTGCCATTGGCGTCGGATGCCCACCAGCCATCGGCCGGCGCATTGTTCCACTGCGCGATGAAGGGCTGGTTGAGTACCTGCGGATGCTCTTCCATCGACAGATAGCCGTCGAACTCGAAGTAGCCATCGCGCAGCGGATCGTTCTGCGCCACCGGCGTCGCAGGGTTCGGGAAGCTGATACCACCCTCGGAAGCCTTGCCACCGAAAGCATCGAAGAAACCGGCGTTGAAGGGCACGCTGGCGCTATCAAGCTGGCCCTGCCACTCGAAGCGGCCGTCGCCCCATACCGGCAACTCGGGATGATGCGCCGGGTCGCGCTTCGGATACAGCCCGCTGTGGAAAACGCCGGCATCCTGCGAATCGACGTACATCCAGTTGAAGGAGCCCGTCACGCTGTTGAAAAGCTTCCGGAAGCTGTCGAAATCCTCGACGATATTGCTGGTGGCCAGCGCAAAGGTCGGTGCGGTCTCCAACTCGCCGAAAAAGGTGGCTCGCTGCAGCGAGAGCGCGACGGGCTCGCCGCGCACGGTGGCAGTGGCGAAGACCGGCCCGTAGTGCGTGCGGGCGACTGAGCGCACCACGCGCTGCGGCGCCGGCGGGCCACCCAGGGCCACCGAGGCCACGGTGGGCAGCGCCGTCCATTCGTCGACGCGCTTGAAGAGTTCGCGGCACTGCATGCCCTGCCCGTCGCCGGCATCGACCAAGTAGCCGTCGGCAACCAGCATCCCCTGCTCGTCGGTCTCGCGCGTGGCAGGCGTGCCGTCGACGTTACAGAGCTTGGAAACGCGCACGTCGACCAGGTCGGAATTGCCCGAAGTCGCGCTCCAGGCAAAGTCGGCGCCGCGGCCGATGTTGATATAGGGCAGATCGCCGAAGACGACGCCGCGGCCGTTGAAATCCAGCGGCCCCGGGTTGTCGCCACCCGACTTGATGGCGACCTCCCACAGCAGCTGCGGCGCGAAGTAGCTCGCCTGCGGACCGAAGACGGCGATGGGCGCGCCCTCGCGCGTCTCCGACGCCGGAACGACCACGCCATTGGACATGGTCTCGGGCAGCGGCAGACCGGCAGCGGCCAGATGCTGGCGCGCGCTTTCACCCGGCTCGATTCCGCCGTTGAGCAGACGCGACTGCGAGGATCGCTGCCGCCCGTCACGCATGGGAGGATCGATGCGCGCGATCCGCGTGGCGGCGCCACCTTGACCCTCAGCACCGAGCATCAGGCAAGTCTCCAGCGCCGTGCTGCCGTCAATGAAGCAATCCAGAAGATCCTCCGCCAGAGGTAGATTCGGCAGCAACGGGAGGCTGGAGATGGCGTCGCCGCCGACACCACCGAGAACATTGCCGACCACCGCGCCCAGGGTCTCACCGCCGGATGCCGCGGCCGTGAGCAGGCTGGGCCGCGTCTCGAAGCTACCCGGGTCGAAGATGGCCGCGCCAGCCGGCAGATCCTGCGGGCACGCCTCGCTGACGCTGGCCGGTGACTGCGTAGCGAACTCGCGCGCGTTCACTGTCTTGTGCGCATACGGGTCCATGGCGTGACGCAGGTCGCGCCACAGCTCACAGGCGGCGGCCGGCACGGCGCCGCTATCCGGTCCGAAGCTGCCGTCTAGGGCCTGCAGCAGGCGCAGGTTCTGGTGCTCGCCGCCGCCGCCGATGGCGAAGATCGACTGGATCAGCGTCGCCGAGGCAACGATGTCGGTACGCGTCCAGTCGCGCGGTGGAAAGGCTGGCGGCACGCTGGGCAGATCGCCCACCTGCAGTGCCAGCGTGGCGTACTCGGGCGGGATATCCCCGGCACCGGCGCCGTTGAGCGTATCCAGATAGGCGTTGATGCCGGCGACCATATTGTCGACGTCCTGCACGACGAGATCGCCGAGCGACCCGAACTTGGAGCGCGCGCGCTCGACCATGGCCTCCAGCTCTTCCTCGCTATAGCCGGCGAAGTTGGCGAGATCCGCGTCGAAACCGAGCGTATCCGGCGCCGCGCCGAGGAACTCCGAGAAACGGCCGCGACCGATGGCGCGCAGCGCGTCGTGCAGCCAGAGCCGATCCTGCGCCGAGGCATAGCCGAAGCCGTACATGGCGTCAGCGCGCGTATCGCCCTCGACAAAGGGCACGCCCCAGCCATCGCGACGGATCGTCACCACGCCACCAGCGGACGTGTTCAGGGTCAGGCTCTCGGTAACCTGCTGCGGCTCCAGTCCGGCGTCCTTGTAGTAATTGCAGGCCTGATCGGAAACCGGCTCATGAGCGTCGATATCGACCGGCGGCTCGCAGGGCGCTGCCTTGAGATCTTCCTGCGCATAGGCGAGATTGCCGTAAAGCTCGAGCTGGTCGGCGAAATTGTCCGGATAGGACAGTACCGACCCGACCGGCGCGCCCACGCCGCCGGCGGAATTGCCGTTGTTGCCGGGCGGCACGGCACTCAGGAAGACGCTGCCTTCCGGCGAGGCACGATCACCGCCACCCGGAGCACCTGGGCCTCCCGGACCGCCGTCGTCAACCGTGTCGGGGGGATGGCTGCCACCACAGGCGGCGAGCAGAACAACGACAATAGCGGCGAGGCCGCGACTCACACGGGGGTGCATGCTGTCTCCTCTCTCCCTTGCTGCGCGATGCGATGCCGCGCCATGCCTCGACTATCCCCCATTCGGAAAGCCCGTGCCATCGTAAAAATGCAGGACATCACCACCCTCGCCGACCTGCCCGCCTCGGCCATGACCGATTTCCTCGCGCGCCACGGCATCGCGCTGGCGCGTGTCGCCGATGACGCCGAGATTCCGGCCAGCTACTGGGGCGCCCCGGAAGCCGGCGTCATCGGCACGACGCTCTACGCGCGCGCCGACACGCCAGTGCATTCGCTGCTGCATACGGCTGCCCATGTGCTGTGCATGGACGAGGCGCGCCGCGCAAGGCTGCACACCGACTGCGGCGGCAGCGATCTGGAGGAGGCCGCTGTCTGCTATCTGCAGGCTCTGCTCGCCGACACGCTCGCAGACTATTCGCGCGAGCGGCTCTTCGCCGACATGGATGCCTGGGGCTACAGCTTCCGCCTGGGCAGTGCCCGGGCCTGGTTCGAGCAGGATGCCGAAGACGCGCGCGCGCACCTGACGACGCTGCCGCTGAACGCCTCGGCGCGCACTCTGCTTCCCGCGGATTGAGAGGCCACGCTAGCCGGCCGCGCTCGCTCCGTCGTTGACCGAATCCAGATAGTGCCAAGCGCGGTTGCGGCCGGAGCTCTTCACGCGATAGAGCGCCGCATCGGCCTCCTCGATCATCAGGTCGATATTCGTCACCGGTTGCTCGCTGGGCAGAAGCGTCGTGGCACCAGCGCTGATGGTCAGCATCCCCAGCGGGGCGCGCGCGTGCGGAATGGCCGCATCCTGCACACAGCGGCACATGGCCTCCGCCACCTGTAGCGCGCCCGCAGCGTCGGTGTTCTGCAGCAGCACGGCGAACTCTTCGCCACCGAAACGCGCCGCCAGGTCTACGCCCCGGCGAGCGCTGTCCTTCAGGCATTGTGCGACGGCCTTCAACGCCTCGTCGCCGGCGCTGTGGCCATAGCAATCGTTATAGGGCTTGAAGTGATCGATATCGACGATGAGCAGCGACAGCGCCTGATTCTCGCGGCGCGCGCGCGCCAGCTCCTGCTCGAAGCGCTCCAGAAAGAAGCGGCGGTTGCGCAGCCCCGTGAGCACATCGTGGTAGGCCAGATAGGTCAGGCGCTCGTGACTCTCGACCAGGGCCTGCTCGCTGCGCACCTGTTCGTCGACATCGAGGATGGCGCCCACCACCTCGCGGATGGCGCCGTCCTCGGCGCGCACCACATGGCCGCGCACGTTGAACCAGCGGTAGTCGCCGTCGCGACGCCGAAGACGCGCCGTCACGTCGAAGAGTGAATCGGCCGCGAGCTGACTGGCCGCAGTTTCCGCGAAGCCCTCGCGATCGTCGGGATGCAGGAGGCCCAGAACCATGGAAGGCGCGTCCGCATCGGCCTTGTCCCAGCCGATCAACTCGCGGAAACGCGGTGATCCCCAGCTCTGCTGCGCACCCTCCAGGCGCCACCCCCAGGCGCCGACCTGCATGCTGTGCAGTACCAGCTGCAGGTATTCCTCACTGGAGCGCAAGGCCTGGGCGGCGACGGCTTCCCGCCCGAAGCGGCGTAGCGCGCGTGCGTAGAAGGCCAGGCTGTGCAGGAGGACGATGAAGACGGCATTGCCAAAGACGAGCCAGAGCAGCATGGCCGGCATGCCGTCGCGGCCGAGATCCAGGCCCGTGTGCCAATAGGCCCCCGAGACGACGACAGCCAGCTGGGCAACGTAGATGACCCACAGCCGCCGCAATCCCTCTCGGCTCGGCTGCAGCATGATCAAGCCGAGGTAGACGAAGAAGGTGAAGCCGAAGATGGGGCGGAAGGCGCTGAGTTGCTCATCCGCCATCGGCGGTCCCCAGACACTGAACATCAGTGGGGCCGTGTAGGCGGCCAGGATCAACGCGGACAGAGCATCCGACAGTCGCTTTCGCTCAAGCTCGCTAAGCGGTTTCAGCGCACGAAGGCCGACCAGGGCGCAGAGCAAGGCGACGACCAGCATGACAGCAGCCTCCAGCCGGTTACCCGTGCCGTAGGTCTGCAGAATGATGATGCCCGAGGCCGCGCTGACGCAGGCGAAAAGCGCGCTAAGCACCTGTGTGCGCTGTCGATGCGCCGCGATGTCGACAATGGCCGCGCGCAGCAAGGGCTGCTGCTCTTCCATGCGCTCCCCCGTGTATCCCCCGCACATCCCCGATTCCAGGCGCCGTTCCGTGGCGATGCGCCTGTCACGCGGGCGACCCGTCCGGCAGGACGCCTTCTACGGGAATGAAGTTACTGTCAGGTCACGCACCAGGTCAATTCCGGGCCGCCGCGACGCGGCGATGACTAGCCGCCCTTGGCTTGCGCAGCCACTGCCTCGGCGGCTTTCTTGGCGGCTTCCGGATCGCCCAGATAACGCGAATCGCGCACGCGCAGATCATCCTCCAGCTCGAAGAGCAGCGGAATGCCGGTGGGGATGTTGACCTCGGTGATGGCGTCGTCGGGCACGTCGAGCAGGTACTTGTAGAGCGCGCGCAGCGAGTTGCCGTGGGCGGTAACCAGCAGCGTGCGGCCAGCGGTCAGCTCGGGCGCCAGATGATCGTGCCAGTAGGGCAGCACGCGCTCCAGCGTCGTGGCCAGCGACTCGGTGGCGGGCAGCACGCGCGTGTCCAGGCCGGCATAACGCCGGTCGAAGCGCGGGTGGCCCTTGTCGTCGGCATCCATCGGCGGCGGCGGGATGTCGTAACTGCGCCGCCAGATCTTGACCTGATCCTCGCCGTGACGCGCGGTGGTTTCGGCCTTGTCGAGCCCCTGCAGCGCGCCGTAGTGGCGCTCGTTCAGCCGCCAGCTCTTCTGCACCGGAAGCCAGAGCTGGTCCATGGCATCGAGGGCGGTGTTGAGCGTACGGATGGCGCGCAGCAGCACGGAGGTGTGCGCTGCATCGAAATGCAGGCCCTCGTCGGCCATCAGCCGGCCGGCGGCCTCGGCCTCGGTTCTTCCTTGCTCGGTGAGATCGACATCCACCCAGCCGGTGAAGCGGTTCTCCAGGTTCCACTGGCTCTGGCCGTGGCGCAGCAGCACTAGCTTGCGAGTCATGTTGCTCCTTGGTCCTTCGAAGGGGAATCAGTTGCCGGCGTGGCGATTCTTTAGCCGCACATAGTGCGCGGCGGAGTAGCGCAGCGACTCACGCTCGTCATCGGTGAGCGGCCGGGCGGCCTTCGCCGGTGCACCGCGATAGAGCCAGCCACCTTCCAGATGCTTGCCCGGTGGCACCAGGCTGCCGGCGGCGAGATAGACTTCGTCGTCGAGAACGGCGCCGTCGAGCACCAGCGAGCCCATGCCGATGAGGCAGCGGTCACCGACCGTGCAGGCGTGCAGCGTGACGCCGTGCCCCACTGTCACATCCTCGCCCACCACTAGCGGGATGCCGCCAGGGCTATAGGGGCCGTCATGGGTCACGTGCAGCGTGCTGTTGTCCTGGATATTGCTGCGCGCGCCCACCGTGATGCGATTGACGTCGCCGCGCAGCACAGCCATCGGCCAGACCGAGGCGTCCTCGCCGAGCTGCACTTCGCCGCTGACGTGCGCTTGCTCGTCCACCCAGGCGCCCGCGGCGAGCTCGGGATGGCGGCCCTCAAAGGCGCGGATCATTCCTTCAGCTCGGTCGGCTCGTTCAGCGAGCGCGGCCTGCTGCGCTCCATCGGCGCCGGCGCGCTCGGGGTGGTGGTGGATGTGCCGGCCCGCTCGTCGACGAAATCGGCGATGTGATCAAGCACGTCGACACTGCCGCGGAACGGCCGCGACAAGGCGGTGATCGTGCAGGCGTGACTGCCCACACCGGGCGCGCAGCGGATGCGCTCGTAGAACACCGTGCTGACCGGCGCGCCGGCCTCGCGCAGCGCCTTGGCGAGATTCTCGGCGTTGTCGATCCAGACGGTCTCATCGTCCTTGGCGTGAATCAACAGCGTCGGCGGCGCGCCCGGACGCGCAAATTTGACCGGCTGCGACATGTCGTAGCGATCCTGCGGCCCGAAGATCTCGGCGAGGTCGGCGTCGCGGATGGGCAGGAAATCGTAGGCACCCGCCAACCCGATGAAGCCGGCCAGCGGCTCGCGCACGCCGGCATCGCGCAGGTAGCGGTCGTCCAGGGCCAACAGCGCCGCCATGTGCCCGCCGGAGGAATGCCCCATGACGAAGAGTTGACGGGGGTCGCCGCCGTACTGGCTGATGTTGTCGCGCGTCCAGCGAACGGCCTGCGCAGCGTCATCCATGAAGCCGGGCATACGCACCTCGGGATGCTTGCGGTAGTCGGCCACTACCGTGACGATGCCGCGCGTGCTCAGTGCCTCGCCGACAAACTTGTATTCCTCCTTGCTGCCGGCCGTCCAGCGCCCGCCGTGGAAGAAGACGACCACCGGCGCGCGCTCGTCGAGGCCGCGCGGACTGTAGATATCCAGGCGCCGTCCTTTACCGCTGGCATAGGCGATATTCGCAGCGGCTTCGTAGTTGCGGTCGGGGGTGACGGCGTTGATGACGTCCAACCCCGAGCAGCCGGCGAGAAGCAGGGCCGACAGCAACAGCGGTATCAATCGCATGGGCGTCTCGTGCAGAACAGTACGGATTAGGGACAGAATCATACCTTCCGCGACCCGGGGCTGAATCGGCTCCGGACGCAAGCAGGGGGAAGAAGAATGATCGGATGGGTGATATTCGGGGTCATCGCGGTGGTGGTGATCGGCTACACCATCGTCATCTACAACGGGCTGGTGCGCCTCAAGCACGCCGTGTCGCAGGCCTGGTCGAACATTGACGTGCTGCTGCGCCAGCGCCACGACGAACTGCCCAAGCTGGTCGAGAGCTGTCGCCAGTACATGCAGTTCGAGTCCGAGACACTGACGCAAGTGACCGAGGCGAGAAACCAGGCCGACCGCGCGCGGCGCGAGGGTGACGTCGCCGGTGTCGGTGGCGCTGAGAATCTCATGCGCGCCGGTCTCGGCAAGATCATGGCCACTGTCGAGGCCTACCCGGAGCTCAAGGCGAACGAGAGCTTCCGGCAGCTGCTCGACCGCATCAGCGGACTGGAGGACGCCATTGCCGACCGGCGCGAGTTCTACAACGCCGCCGTCAACGCCAATAACGTCCGCATCGAGCAGTTCCCGGATGTGCTCGTCGCGCGCGCTCTGGGCTTCGAGCCGGCCGAGCTGCTGGTCTTCTCCGAGGAGATGACCGCCGACGTCGACGTGCGCGACCTCTTCGCCGCAGGCTGAGGCCGTGGCCGAGCTACTGGCGCCGCTGCAGCAATGGGCAGCACGCGTCGACGCGGATGCCTTCTGGTGGATCTGCGCACTGCTGGCGGCGGCGGCGCTGGCTGGCGGCTGGCTCGGCTTCCGTCGGCTGCGACGCGCGCGACTCGTCGAAGACACGCCCACACAGCGCCTGCGATCCGCCTCGCAGGGCTACGCTGAGTTCGAAGGCACCGCGCGCTGGATGCCCGGCCCGAAGACGATGTCCCCGCTGACGCGCACGCCCTGCGTCTGGTGGTACTACCGCGTCGAGCAGCGCCGCCGCAGCGGCAAGGATTCGCGCTGGCACCGAATCGAAGGCGGCACCAGCGATGCCCTCTTCCTGCTCGACGACGGCACTGGCGAATGCGTCATCGACCCGGAAGGCGCGCAGGTCTATCCGGATCTGCGCCGCCAGTGGCGCGGCGGCACCCGCCGGCCGCTGCGCACCCCCAAACCGAACAGTGGCTGGCTCGGGAAACTGGAATTCGGCAACTATCGCTACACCGAGCGCCTGGTCAGTACCGGCGCACCGCTGCACGCCCTCGGCCAGTTCAGTACCGTCCGCGCCGCGCGCGCCGAGGACGATCAGAGCGCCGTACGCGAGCTACTCGCCGAATGGAAGCGCGACCGCGAGGCCCTACTGGCTCGCTTCGACGCCAACGACGACGGCGAGATCGACCTCGACGAATGGGAGACGGCGCGCGCCAAGGCGCTGGAAACGGTGCGCCGCCAGCACGCGGAAACGCTCGCCCAGCCCGACACGCATGTGCTGCGCAAGCCCGGCGACGGGCGTGCCTTTTTGCTATCCACCTGGCCGCAGGACAAGTTAGCGCGCCACAAGCGCATCTCCGCCGCGCTGATGATCACGGGTGCGGTGATCGCGGTCGTTCTGCTGGCCATCTTCCTGGAAGCGCGCCTGACGCTGAACTAGCGTCGAGGCACGGAACCCCGGGCCGCGGCGGCTGCCTACAATGCCGCCATGACGAATAACTCCGACAACGCCCACAATCCCCTGCTCGCCATCGCCGACGCCAGCGATGCCCTCCCCGACTTCGCCGCCATCCGTGCCGAGCACGCCGAGCCAGCACTGGACGCCGTGCTGGCCGACAACCGCGCGCGCATCCAGCAACTGCTCAAAGACGGCACCGACACCTGGGAGACACTGGCCGAACCGCTCGAGACACTGGAGGAGCGCGTACACCGCGTCTTCGGCCCGGTCGCCCACCTCTTCATGGTGTGCTCCACCCCCGAGTGGCGCGCCGCCTACAACGCCTGCCTACCCAAGCTCACTGACTACGCCATGGAACTGGGCCAGTCGCGCCCACTGTTCGAGGCCTGGCAGCGGCTGCGGGATTCCGCCGACTTCGAGCGCCTCGACACAGCGCGCCGCGCCACCGTCGTCCACAACCTGCGCGACTACCATCTCGCCGGTGTGGCCCTCGACGACGCGCCGCGCGCACGTTTCCGCGAGCTGTCGATGCAGCTCTCCGAGCAGGCCACCCGCTTCGAGGAGAACGTCCTCGATTGCACCCAGGCTTGGCATCTGCAGCTGCCCGACGCCAGCCGGCTGAACGGCATGAGCGAAGACGCCATTGCCGCCGCAGCCGCGCGCGCCAGCGACAAGGGAGAGACCGGCTATCGGCTGACGCTGGACTTCCCCAGCTTCGACGCCGTCATCCGCCACGCCGACGATCGCGCCCTGCGCGAGCAGCTCTATACGGCCTGGAGCACGCGCGCCTCCGAGCAGGGACCGCACGACCCGGCCAAGGACAACGGCCCGCTGATGGCGGACATCCTCGCGGCACGGCACGAACAGTCGCAGCTGCTGGGCTACGCCAACTACGCCGAGCTGTCGCTGGCCAAGAAGATGGCCGACAGCCCCGACACCGTCGAGGCCTTCCTGCAGGATCTGGCGACGCGCGCCCGGCCACGCGCCGAGGCGGAGCTGGCGCGCCTGAAGGACTGCGCTCGCGCCCATGGCGGCCCGGAAGAACTCGCGCCCTGGGATCTGCCCTACTACAGCGAAAAGCTGCGCGAGGCCGAGCTGGGCATTTCCGATGCCGCACTTCGCCCCTACTTCCCGCTGAGCGCAGTGCTGGAAGGGCTGTTCACCCTCATGGAATCGCTCTACGGCGTGCGCGCCGAGATCGCCTCCGGCGTGCCGCGCTGGCACGAGGACGTCACGGCCTACCGACTCTTTGAAGCGGACGGTGCGGCCGTGGGCCTGTTCTACCTCGACCCCTACGCGCGCGAGCACAAGCGCGGCGGCGCCTGGATGAACGACGGCCGCTCGCGCCGACGCCACCAGGGCGGGCTGCAGACGCCAGTGGCCTATCTGGTGGGCAATTTCACCCCGCCACTGAAAGGGCGCGAGCCGCTGCTGACACACACCGAAGTCCTGACCCTCTTCCACGAAGCCGGTCACGGCCTGCACCACCTGCTGACGCGCATCGACGTGGCGGCCGTGTCGGGTATCAGCAATGTCGCCTGGGACGCTGTCGAGCTGCCCAGCCAGTTCATGGAGAACTTCTGCTTCGACCGTGCCTTCGTCAAGCGCATGAGCCGCCACATCGACACCGGCGAGCCGCTGCCCGACGCGTTGCTGGAGAAGCTGCAGGCCGACCGGCGCTTCGGCGCTGGCCTCGCCACACTGCGCCAGGTCGAGTTCTCCCTCTTCGATCTGCGCCTGCATCGCGACTTCGACCCGGCGCGCGGCGCGCGCGTGCAGGAAACGCTGGAGGCGGTGCGCGACGAAGTCGCGCTGCTTAAACCGCCTGAGTGGAACCGCTTCGCCAACAGCTTCTCGCACATCTTCGCGGGTGGCTACGCGGCCGGCTACTACAGTTACAAGTGGGCCGAGGTGCTATCGGCCGATGCCTTCGAAGCCTTCGCCGAGGCCGGCACGCTGGATGCCGCCACCGGCCAGCGCTTCCGCGAGACCATCCTTGCCAGAGGCGGCAGCGCCGACGCCGGCCAGCTCTTCCGCGACTTCCGTGGCCGCGATCCGGAGCTGGCACCGCTGCTGCGCCAGGATGGCCTGCTCGACGCGGCCTGAGCGGGTTCCGCCCGGTTCTCAGGGCTCGGCAAAGACGACGCAATCGCGCCCGGCCGCCTTGGCGCGGTAGAGAGCGTCGTCGGCGCGCTTGACGGTGGCCTCCATCCCCTCTCCGGCGCGATGCAGGGCCATGCCAACGGAAACCGTGATCCGGCCGCCCTCACCCAGCTCCGGGAAACGCAATTCCGACACCGCCGCACGCAAACGCTCGGCGGTTGCGCGCGCAGCGGCTTCGGTGGTCTCCGGAATGATGACCAGGAATTCCTCGCCGCCGAAGCGGCCGACGAAATCGCCGTCACGGATCAGCGACTGCAGGGTTTCGCTGATACGACAGAGCACATCATCGCCGAGCTGATGCCCCCAGGTATCGTTGATGCGCTTGAAGTGGTCGGCGTCGATCACGCCTACGGCGAGCGCGTTCTGTTGCTGGAGGCGCCGCTCGAAGCGGCTGTGCTCGCGTGCGAGCTGCTCCATGATGGCGCGACGGTTCGGCAGGCGCGTGAGCGGATCGCGGCTGACCAGATCCTCCATCTTCGCCATGGCTTCGCGCAGCTCGCCGTTACGCCGCCTGAGCGTGCTGCGCAGGCCGGCGATGAAGCTGCCCAGCAGGGCCACGATGGCCAGCACCGCGACATAGGCGAAGACGATGACCACCTCCACCTGCAGATCAATGCGCTGAGGGGCCCATTGGTAAAGGGCCGCCAGCACGGCGAGATAGCCCAGCACGATGAAGCCACCGACGTGCAGCATGGCCCGCCGGTCGAGCGCGAACATGCCGAAGAGCAGCGCGCTGGTGGCCATCAGCAGGAAAGCCGTGCGCGCCTGCGGATCGGTCACGTGGTACATGATGTAGACGGTGGGCAGGGCGGGAAGCACGATCTGCGCCGCCGTCATGCTGGGGTCGCGCAGGCGCAGATTGAAACCGCTCTTCAGCGCCGCGACGAGGGCGCAGTCGATGGTCAGCCACGCGACCGCAAAAGCCAGCGCATGTACACCCGGCAGCATGCCGAAGCCGTAGAGGCCCAGCACGATCAGCAGCGTGCAGGACTGGTTCGCAAAGCCCCAGCGCATGCGCTGCAGCCGCAGCCGCTGCGCTTCGGCGATGGCGTCTCGCGTCGCTACGGTTGCCATTTCATTGCTCCCTCCCCGCGGCCCGGAGAACCGGACCTGCTTCTTCTTATGCGTGGCGCCCGACGTGCGGCGCTGCCGCGGCGCATGCCGGAAGATGCCAGTCCACAAGATGGCACGAAACGGGGGCCGGCAACAGCCGTGGCCGTCAGCTGCGCGCGCGTATCGCTGCCCTTATGGCCGGCAGCAGCCGCGCGTTGCGGGCCGCCGGCACGGTCTCGTCGAGGTGCGCCCGCAGCGTTTCCGCAGCCGGCGGTGCGCGCAGCAAGCGGCGCGCTTCGGGCAGACGCGCGGCGTGGAAAAGCGCAACCGTGAGCGCCATTCCCGCGGCCACGATGGCCAGCGTCGGCAGCGGCCCGGGGTCGCTCTGCAAGTTCTGGAGCGCGGGCAGTGCAGCGGTCAGGATCGCGGCTGCCACCAACAGCCAGCAGCCGGCCGCCGCAGCGATGCGCGCGCTCAAGCCGGCGCCAGCACCGTGGGCCAGGCGCCGCAACTCGGCAGCGGACAGGCTATCCAGCCGCCAGGCCAGCGCCTCGTCGACGTCGCGCGCCGACGGTGGCCGCAGATGCGCACCGGTGATCGGATCGGTGGCGGCCTCGCCGCGCGCATGCGCCGCCACGCCCTCGCGCACGACGGCGTGGCGCGCCTCGGTCAAGGGATACCACCACATGATGGACAGCCCGATAGCGTTGAGCGCCGCGGGTACCAGCGCGTGCATCGTACGGATGGTATCGACGACGGTCTCGGACTGGCTCTCGGCATTCGGGACGTAGCCCATGCCGCCGAGAACGGCCAGCGGCAGCGCCGCGCCCGGTACCAGCGCGAACTTGGGAATGATGCTCCACAGCGCGGCGTACTGGGCCTCGCGCCGGGCGCCGGTGAGCAGCTCGTCGTAGTCGACGACATCGGCGTGCATGGCACCACCGATGAAGAGCCACACGGCCGACTGCAAGCCCACCAGCATATGCAGGAAGAGCACGTTGCGCTCGTCGCCCGGGCCGGCAAAGTAGAGCGCCGCACCACCGACCACGGCAATGGCGGAGGCACAAAGCCAGACAAAGCGCTTGCCTTTGTGCTGAGCCACGATCAGCCACACCGGCAGCGCCAGCAGGCCGGAGAGCAGATAGGCGAGCAGGAAGTAGCCCACCCATTCGGCCTCGGCCTGCAGAACGTGCTCGGTGTAGAAGGGCAGCAGCGTCGCCGGGATGGCAATGGGGATGGCGGTGATGACGTGCGAGACGAACATGACGCGGAAGGGGCGGTTGCGCAGCGCCCGCCGCACGCCCGGCACCAGCGGCGTGCGTCCGCGCCGCTGGAACTCGGGTCGCTCGCGGATGCAGGCGACGAAGACGATATTGGCTAGCAGATAGGCTCCGGCGTAGATCGCGCTCTGCCAGCGCATCTGCGCGCGCGCATCCTCGATGCCTGCCGCGCCGAGGAAGTTGGGCATGAGCGCGCCAACAACGGTTCCGATGGCGACAAAGCCGGCGATGGCGGCGAACAGATCCTGGCGCCGGCCCTGATCCTGGGTCAGTTCCATGGCCAGCGCCTGGCGCGGCACGCTGGCGATCGTCAGGAAAAGGAAGGACAGCAGCAGCGCCGATACCGCCCAGCCCGCCAGACCGACTTCCGGCAGGACCTTGGGCGGATTGAGCAGCAGCACGAACATCGCCGCGTTGCCGAGTACGCCGACGACGATAAAGGGCATGCGCCGACCGAAGCGGCTGCGCGTGCGATCCGATATCCAGCCCATCAAAGGGTCGGTGATGGCGTCGAAGGCGCGACCGGCGGCGATGGCCACGGCCATGATCCCGGCCGGCAGCGCGACGACATCGACGTAGAACTTGGTCAGATACACGGCGATGAGCAGGGCCATCGCCGCGCTGACCGCGCCGGGAAGGCCGAAGGCGACACGCGTGCCGCTATAGGGCTCGGGCGCGCTCATGACTCAGCGTGCCTCCGTGCGCTCCGTCGTGTTGCGCTTGTCGCGCGTTCCGGTGCTCATGGCCCGTCATCGGCACCGGTCCGGGCCACGATCTCGGCACGGATGGCGCGCAGCTGCGCACGCACGGCCTCCGAATGCTCCGGCCCGATGCGCAGCAGGATCTTCTGCCCGGGTGAAAGCCGCTCCAGCTCCGGATCGAGGAAAGTGAAGAGCACGCGCGGCTGGCGCAGCGCGTAGCTTTCCCGCGCCGGCGGTGCCTCCAGCAGGTGATCGATTATCGCGATGACGCGATCGTTGAAGTAATCCTCTTCTTCGCCCAGCGCCGCGTAGGCCTCCTGCAGCAGCGGGTAGTAGCGGATGTAGAGATCCACCAGCGTGCTCGCGTCGGGAGTCGTGAAAACCCGAACATAAGCGTCGTAGCGTCGATGGTTGGCCGGCTTCCAGCGGAAGCGCCCCTCGTCGACACGCGCGACTTCGGGTACACCCTCGGCGTGTCGCATGGGCCACTTGCTCAATGGCGCCATGCTGCCGTCGAGACTGTTAAAGGTCACGACGAAGCGTTCGATCAGGCGCTCCGGCAACAGTAACGACTCCAGAGGCTCAGCCCCCGACAGCGCGCTCGCCTCCTCGCGCACCGATTCGTCGGAGGCTTCCAGCTCGGGCAGCGGCTTGCTTTCCACTGCCTCGGATTCCGACTCGGAGGGTTCCTCCAGCAACGGGTAGCGCGGCGGCGCCCGGCGCCCATCACCCTCCTCGTCGGCGCTTTCCGCCTCCGAGTCGGTGTAGTCGACGATCGTGACCGGCCCCGAGGCACTGTCATCGTCATCGCCCCCGTAGAACAGCCAGGCCAAACCGGCAATCAGCGCCAGCCCCGCGAGCAGCCCGATCCAGACAGCGCGGCTCACGCTACAGCCTCCCGGCGTGCCTGGGCCTGGAGCTCATCGATGAAGCGGTCCTTCTCGGCCCAGATATCGCTCACCCAGGCCTGAACGCGCTTGCGGAATTCGGCGTCTGCGGCGTAGTCGCCATAGAGAAAGTCCTCCGGCACGCGGATCTCGCGAACGCGCACGATGACGCGCTTCATGCGGCCCTCGAAAAACTGCCAGAAGCCACAGGCACCCTCCGGATAGACGATGGTCACGTCCAGGACCGACGCCAGCTTGCCGCCCATGGCCTGCAGAGCAAATACCAGCCCGCCGCTCTTCGGGCGCAGCAGGTGCCGATAAGGGCTTTCCTGTGCATCGTGCTTGGCGCGCGTGAAGCGCGTGCCTTCGAGGAAGTTGAGGATCATTACGGGCTGGTCACCATACTTGGTGCAGGCGCGCTTGGTGGCCTCAAGGTCCTGCGTCGCCAAAGCCGGATTGGCGGCAATGGCCTCGCGCGAGTGCCGTTGCATGAATGGGTAGTCCAGTGCCCACCAGACGGGGCCAAGAATCGGCACCCAGATGAGCTGCTTCTTGAGAAAGAACTTGAAGAAGGGAGCGTCGCGCGCGAAGGCCTTCATCAGTACGTAGATATCGTTCCAAGTCTGGTGATTCGAAGTCACCAGATATTGCCCGCGCATGTCCAGCTTTTCGACTCCCTCGATGTCCCACTGAGTCCCCAGCATGAAATCACCAATGAGCACATTCGTGCGGGCCCAGCGCTGCGCGGGCCCCGACATGATGATCGACACCCGATCACGCCCGCGCCCTGCCGGCGTGACAAGCTTGACCAGGATCATGGCGTAGACGGGAATGGCCCAGAGCACCAGATTGGCCACGAAGAGCAGGAACATCACGAGAGCGCGGATGGGGCGTGGCAGGAAGCGCAGCATGGATCGTCCGGTTGTCGATTCTGAGAATGGGGGGGGGCTGAGGCTATTCCGCGGCCGGCGGCCAGGAGGTGAGCAACGCCCCCTCGGGATCGCGGGCGTCGATACGGGCACGACCGGACAGCTCTTCCGGCAGGACGACCACCGCACAGGCTGAGGCACCGCGGGCCTCCGGGTCACCGCTAAGTCGACTCACGCGCAGCATTAGGTAATCGCCGCGCTTGACGGCTTCTCGCGCCACCGCCAGCCCACCGGCTTCCGCGTCCATCGCAACCACCGCGTGGCGCTTGCCGGCGACCCGATTCTTGGCCAGATGAGGGCGACCGTTTGACTCGGCCCAGCGCAGCAACCCCTCTGCCTCGGCGAAGACCAACAGCGAGGCTTTGTCGGCGGCCATGCCACAGTCGCTTGTGCCGGCAATTTGCTGGACGGTGATCACACGCGGCGTATCATCGCCCCACAATGGGGGCAAGCCGGAGCAGGCGCTGAGCACGCCCGCCAGCAACACCGGCAGCATCGGTCCACGGATCGCGCTCGACATGAGGTGGCTTCTTGTTGAACGAAAGGAAGAACGCATGATGCCAAATCCCGGGCCGCGGGCGCGCCCTTCCTGACCATCCGTTCACCCCGTAACGCTTCCGTCGCTCCAGGCGGGCGACAATATGGGCTCTGCGCCCGCAATCCGGACTCTCGATGCAACTCGCCACCTGGAACCTCAACTCGCTGCGCGTGCGTCTGCCGCACCTTCTGGACTGGCTGGCCGAACAGTCCGACAGCGTCGTCGGACTGCAGGAGCTCAAGATGGCCGACGAGGAGTTCCCCTTCGAGGCGCTGCGCGACGCGGGCTGGCAGGCCGTAACCAACGGCCAGAAGACCTACAACGGCGTCGCCCTGCTCGCCCGCAGGCCGCTGGAGGACGTCCAGCGTGATATCCCGGGCTTCGACGACCCGCAGAAGCGGGTCATCGCCGGCACGGTCGACGATCTGCGTGTCGTCTCCGTCTATGTCCCCAACGGCCAGTCGGTGGACTCGCAGAAGTATCACTACAAGCTGGACTGGCTGCAGCGCTTCGCCGCTTACCTCGCCGAGGAAGCCGAGCGCCACCCGCGGCTCGCCGTCGTGGGCGACTTCAACGTTGCGCCCTTGCCCGAGGACACGCACGACCCGGAGGCCTGGGAAGGGCACATTCTCTGCTCCGGCCCCGAGCGCGAAGCGCTGCGCGGCGCGATGGAAGCCGCCGGCCTTAGCGATGCCTTCGAGCGCGTGCCGACGCCCGAGCAGCGCTATACATGGTGGGATTACCGCGCCGCCGGATTCCGCCGCAACCTCGGTCTGCGCATCGACCACGTTTTGCTCTCGGCGCCGCTGAGCGAGCGCGTTGAAAGCTGGCGCGTCGATCTCGAGCCCCGGCGCCTCGAGCGCCCCTCCGACCACGCGCCGGTGGCTGTCACGCTCGCCTAGGCGAGCTGAGCCGGCTTGCGCGGCCCCGGCACCAGCTGAATCTTTGTGGGTCGGTCTGATGGAAGCCCGACCCACGGTGATGCAGGATTCCGGAGCATGACGGGCCCGAGCGACCGTCAGCCCTCACGGCTCTCCAATACGCAAGCCCACGCACAAGCTCAGGGTGATGAACGCGGTCGCACCACCTTGGCATCGCCGATCCCGCGCGGATCCGAGGCCGCCTCCAGCCGATTGCGGCGGGTATCCCAGTGGATCGCCTGCATGTTGCCGAAGCGCCGGGAGCTCGGCTCCAGCTCATGACCGCGCGCGCGCAGCTTCGTGCGCTGCTCGGCGGTAAGCGCCTCCGGCTCGAAGCTGATGCGATCGGGCAGGAACTGATGATGAAAACGCGGCGCCGCCACTGCCTGCTCCACGTTGAGGCCGTTGGTGTGCGCCAGCACCGACAACAGCACCATGGTGATGATGCGACTGCCACCCGGCGTGCCGGTAATGAAGACACCGCGCGGACCATCGACGAAGGTCGGCGTCATGCTCGACAAAGGCCGCTTGTGCGGCTGCACGGCGTTGGCTTCGGTGTGCACCAGCCCGTAGGCGTTGGGCACCAGCGGCGCGGTCGCGAAATCGTCCATCTCGTTGTTGAGTATCACGCCGGTCTCGGCTGGCATGTAGCCGGAGCCGAACCAGGTGTTGATGGACAAGGTCGCCGCCACGCGGTTGCCGTCATCGTCGATGATCGAGAAATGAGTCGTGTTCTCGCCCTTGGCGCGGTTCTCCTGCAGGCCTGCGATCTCCATCGTCTCGCTGGGCGTCGCCATGCGGCCGATGCCGGCCGCGAGCGTGTTGGCGTACTCCTGACTCATAAGCCGCCCGACCGGTACATCGACGAAGTCGCTGTCGCCGAGATAGACGGCGCGATCCCGATAGGCGCGACGCATCGCTTCGACAAGCTCGTGGCGAGCCGCAGTATCGTCGCCGCTGGGCCACTTCAGCGCGTCCAGCATGCCGAAGATCTGCGCCAGCGTGATGCCGCCGGCCGACGGCAGCGGTGCCGTAGTGATGCGATAGCCACGGTAGTCGATGCGCACCGGCTCGCGCTCCTTGACCCGGTAGCGCGCAAGATCGGCAAGCGACCAGATGCCGCCGTCACGGAAGACGCCCCCCTGCAACCTCTCGGCGAGTTCGCCCCGGTAGAACCCCTCGGAGCCGTGCTCGGCGATGGTCATGAGCGTACCGCCTAGGTCGTTCTGCACGAGACGGTCACCGGCAACCGGCAGTCCACCGTCCGGCAGGAATACGGCTTCGGCAGCCTCCGAGAAACGATGCGCCGAGGCGGCGATGCGCGCGGCCAGCTTGGCGTCTACCGGAAATCCCTCGGTAGCCAGCCGGACCGCCGGCGCGAGATTCTCGGCGAGGCTGTTGCGCCCGAACAGCTGGGTGATGTGCTCCAGTGCCGCCGGCGTACCAGGGATGCCCGCGGCCAGCGGTCCGTCGCGCGAAAGACTGGGCACCGGCTTGCCGTCGCGATCCAGATACATGTCACCGGTTGCGGCGCCCGGTGCGGTCTCACGGGCATCGACGAAGAAATCCTTCCCGTCACCAGCCCGATGCAGCAGATAGAAACCGCCACCACCCAGCCCTGATCCGTAAGGCTCGACGACCGCCAGCGCCGCCGTAACCGCCACGGCGGCGTCGAAAGCATTGCCGCCGCGCTCCAGGACCTTCAGCCCCGCTCGCGTCGCCAATGGATGGGCGCTGGCCACAGCATGGCCCGGCACATCCGGCAGCGAAGCGGCGCCGGCCGGCAGACCCAACAGCAGCAACATGGCGGCGAGCAGCGCTCGCCCGGGAAATCGCTTCATCTCCACAGCTCCAATCGATATACGGGATGGACCAACCATGCGCTCAGCCATGTGCTTTCCCATCAGGGGCAGTCAGGCGCCGGAACTTGAGGAGCAGTTCCTCGCGCGACTCTACGTTCTCGGGATCGAGCGGGATGCAGTCAACCGGGCAGAGCATGCGGCACTGCGGCTCATCGAAATGTCCCACGCATTCGGTGCACAGCGCCGGATCAATCTCGTAGATCTCCTCACCCTGGTAGATCGCCTCGTTCGGGCAGGCGGGCTCGCAGACGTCGCAGTTGATGCAGGCGTCGGTGATCTTCAGCGCCATCGCGCCTCCACCAAGCTAGCTCTTGCGGCCGAAGCGCGCCAGCAGCTCCGGCAGTACCGGCGCGGGGACGAACTTCTCCACCGGCGCGCCCATGCCGGTCAGCTCACGCACCAGCGATGAGGACAGATGCGCGTATGCCGGGGCCGGCGCCAGCATTACGGTGTCCAGCTCGGGAAAGAGATCGCGGTTCATGATAGCCATCTGCTTTTCGTAATCGACGTCCGTGCCGTTGCGCACGCCGCGTACGAGCACGGTGACGCCGTTGTCGCGCGCGAAGTCCACGACCAGCCCGTCGAAGGGCTGCACGCTGACGTTATCCAGGCCGGCTTCAGTAATAGAGGCCTCTATCAGCGCCACGCGTTCGTCGATGGAGAAGCGCGGATTCTTGGAAGGGTTCAGGCCCACCGCCACGATCAGCTTCGGAAACATCACCGACGCGCGCGCGATGATGTCCATATGCCCGAAGGTTACCGGATCGAAGGTGCCGCTGTAGGCTGCCGTCACGGACTTCATGCCAAATCTCCTGTCGATGGGGGCTCGCCGGAGGCAAGGCTCGCGAGGCCGAAGCTTACCTGAGACGCCGTCGATTCCCGGTGCCAGTCCAACGCGACGCCGAAGTCCGGCCTGGCGGAGCGCGGCCATTCGATATAGATGCGGTGTTCCGGCGCCATCCAGGCCCCCAGCCGTGGCAGCAGCGTCGCCCAGATGTCGGCGTTGTAGGGCGGATCGACGAAGGCGATATCGTAGCCGGCCTCCGCCGGCGGTCGCGTCAGGAAGAGTGCGGCGTCGGCCTGCGCCACCCGTGCCGAGGCGGCAGGAGCCAGCAGCGCCAGCGCGGCCTCGATGGCCGCTGCGGCGCGCCGGTCGCGCTCGACGAAGCAGACCTCGGCGGCGCCGCGCGACAGCGCCTCCAGACCCATGGCGCCGCTGCCGGCACAGACGTCGAGCACGCGCGCACCGCGGATGCGCGGCGCCAACCAGTCGAAGGTCTTCTGCCGAACGCGATCCGGCGTCGGGCGCACGGCTTCATGCGCAAAGCGGATACGGCGCGAACGCCAGTGACCGCCGATGATGCGCAGCTCACCGCGCGGGCGCTGTGCCATTCCGGCCCTAATCCGTTGCGGTGCCGCCGACGGTGAGTCCGCCGATGCGCAGCGTCGGCTGGCCCACGCCCACCGGAACGCCCTGGCCTTCCTTTCCGCAGACGCCGATGCCGGGGTCGAGCATGAGGTCGTTGCCCAGCATGTCGACCTGCGACAGCGCCTCCGGCCCGTTGCCGATGAGTGTGGCGCCCTTGACCGGGGTCGTCACCCTGCCGCCCTCGATGAGATAGGCCTCGGAAGTCGAGAAGACGAAGTTACCGGAAGTGATATCGACCTGGCCGCCGTTGAAGTTGACCGCGTAGAGGCCCTTGTCGACCGAGGCGATGATCTCGCCGGGATCGTGCGGGCCGGGCATGAGATAAGTATTGGTCATGCGCGGCATGGGCAGATGCGCGTAGGACTCGCGACGGCCATTGCCGGTGGCGGGCATGCCCATCAGGCGCGCATTGATGCTGTCCTGCATGTAGCCGCGCAGAATGCCGTTCTCGATCAGAACATTGCGCCGAGTGGGCTCGCCCTCGTCGTCGACAGTCAGGGAGCCGCGACGGTGCGGGATGCAGCCCTCGTCGACCACCGTGCAGAGTTCCGAGGCCACCTTCTCGCCGATCTTTCCGCTGTAGACCGAGCTGCCCTTGCGGTTGAAATCGCCCTCCAGCCCGTGACCCACGGCCTCGTGCAGCAGGATGCCGGGCCAGCCGGCACCCAGCACCACCGGCATGCTGCCGGCGGGTGCAGCCTCCGCGCGCAAAAGCACGCAGGCGATGCGCACCGCTTCGCGGGCGTAGGCCTCGGGCTTGTCGCCGTCGAGGAAGAAGGCGTAGCCGCTGCGCCCGCCACCGCCGGCCGAGGCCTGCTCGCGGCGGCCCTTCTCCTCCACCGTGACGCTGACATTGAGCCGCACCATGGGTCGGATATCGGATGTCAGCAGGCCGTCGCTGCGCGCGATCAGCACGGTCTTCAGCGTACCCGTCAGCGAGACCTGCACCTGCTGAACGCGCGGGTCGGCTACGCGCGCGGCGGCGTCAGCCCGGCGCAACAGCTCCAGCTTGTCGTCGGTGGACAGACTGTCCAGCGGACTGTCCACGCTGTACAGCGGCTGGTGCCGGCGCGGCTCGGGCACGGCCACCCGCCCCTGCTGACCCTGATTGGCGATGGCGCGCGCCTGACCGGCGGCGTCCATCAGCATGGGGGCGGTGATCTCGTCGCTGTAGGCCAGCCCGGCCTTGTCGCCTGAGATGGCACGCACGCCGACGCCGCGCTCACTGCTGTGGCTACCGCGCCGGACGATGCCGTCCTCGAAGAGCCAGGATTCGGACTGACCGTCGGAGAAGTAGAGATCGGCGGCGTCGATGCCGGGCTTCATCAGCGCGCCCAGCGCGCGCTCGATATCAGCCGGGCCGAGCGAACCCGGCGCCAGCAGCCGGCTCTCGGCGAGGGAATAGGTATCGGACATGCCCTCAGTGTACCGGCTAGCTATCGGCTCCCGCGGCGAATGACGGAAAAGGGGTCAGCCACAGATTGCGCAGATTCTTTTCAGTTCGGCAGCGATGTCGCGAAGCGACGAGCCGTTTTTGGAACGTGCCCTTTGAGGGCGGCCGGGCCGGGCGGCGCGCGCAGGGTCCGCGAGGCAGGGATGCCGAGCGAGCGCGACCAGGCCAGGGATGGCCTGTTCGCGCGCGTCCCGAGCACGGCGCTCGGCCCGGGAACCTGCCGCGGCGCAGCCGCGGCAGGCCGCCCGGCGGGCACACTGGCTTTGGTTACTTTGGCCGAAACCAAAGTAACCCGCGCCGGTCGAGCGGCGACGTCCGGTAGCGCCACTGCTATAAGGCGCGGAACCCGCAAGCACAAAGGGTTCTAATGGGGCCGTTGGCTGAAGCATGAAGATAACCAGAAAGTAATATTTTGAGAGTCCGTGCAATCTGTGGCTATCAGACAAAACGCCGATGCGTCAGCGCCGGGAAGCGACGCCGCAGCGCCGCCTGCGCGGCGAGATCCAGCTCCGCCACTGCCAGGCCGGGCGCGTTGTTGCATTCGGCCAGCAGTTCGCCCCAGGGCCCGACGATGCGGCTGTGCCCCCACGTCGCCCGCCCGTCGGCATGGGTGCCGCACTGGTTGGGGGCCAGCACGAAGCACTGGTTCTCGATGGCGCGCGCGGCCAGCAGCGGCGCCCAGTGATCGCGGCCGGTGGCCTGGGTAAAGGCCGACGGCACGGCCAGCCAGAGCGCGCCTTCTTCGACCTGCCGGCGATAGAGCTCGGGAAAGCGCAGGTCGTAGCAAACCGACAGCCCACCGCGGCCCCCAGGCCCGTCGCTGAGCACTGCGCGCGCCGGCCCCGGCGCGATGGTCGCGGACTCCCGGTAACTGCGGCCATCGGCGCCCTCGACATCGAAGAGATGCGCCTTGTCGTAACGGGCGCGCGGCCGCCCTTGATCGTCGTAGACGATACAGGCGGCGATGATGCGATGCGGCTCCTCCGGGTCGGCCAGCGCGATGGTGCCGGCAATCAGCCACATGCCGTGGCGCCGCGCCAACTCGGCGCAGGCCCCTTGGATCGGGCCCGAGCCCGGCCTCTCGGCGATGGCGAGCTTGTCGACGGCGCGCGCGCCCATGTAGGCGAAGTTCTCGGGCAGCGCCAGCAGGCGCACGCCTTCGCCGGCGGCGTCGGCGGCCGCCGCGCGCAGCGTCGCCAGATTGGCGTCGACATCATTGGCGCTGCACATCTGCAGCACGGCGGCGCGCACTCGGCTCATCGTCGCGTTTCCCTGTCAGTGGTGGCGATATTCTCGGGAATGATGCGCGGGTCGCTCCAGTCCCCCACCAGCCGGTACTCGATGCGCGTGGCCGCTTCGATGGGCGTCTCGAAGAGCTCGCGCGCCAGCAGCGCAATGCCGACGCCGATGGGCCCGCCGAGAACCGCACCGCCAAGCGTCATGCCGCCGGACAGGTCGGGGTAGATACTGATGCGCTGATCGTAGTCGCGCGCGGCCAACCCGACGCGGCCGCGCACGTCCACGCGCAGCGAGGGCCCTTCCAGGCTCAGATCCTCGGTGCGTGCGTCGCCGCCGCCGAGACGGAAGCTGCCTCCCAGGCGATCGAAGGCCAGTCCGCCCTCGGTGACGTCGCGGAAATCCAGTCCCAGGCGACGCGGCAGTGCAAAGAAATTGAAAAGCCCCAGCATGCGTCCGGCACCGGGCTCGACTGCCGCCAAGGTGCCCTCGGTGGCCTCCACCGACAGCCTGCCTTCAGCGCCCGCGAGCTGCGCCAGGCGCTCCATTTCCGACCAGCGCAGGCTGGCGCTGGCGCGAAAATTCCTGGCCGAGAGCGTACGGGCATAGCCCAGCGCACTGAGCAGCGGATCGATGCGCGCGGTACGCAGCTCGGCCTCCAGCTGCATGCGCGTGGCAGCGTCAGGCGCCGCATCGGGCCGCTGCCAGACACCGCTGCCTTCCAGATCAAGCACACCGTCAGCCACCCGCAGCCGCGACAGGCGCAGCCCGCCTTCGGTCGCCTCCAGCCGCATATCAAGCTGACCGAGGCGCAGATCGTCGAGCAGCAGATCGGCAACCAGCAGATCCGCCGACGGCAGCTGCGCGGGGTCGAGCGTTGCGCGCGTCATCGCATCCCTCTCACCCTCCGCGGCATCAGACGCAGCGTTGGCGGTCTCCGCGCGGGAACGACGCAGCCGCAAGCGCTCGAAGCGCCCCTCGAAATGCTTGCGGGCGTCGCCACTGATGCGCAGCTCGCCGCGCGAAGCGCCGTCGACCCACAGCTTCTGGCCCTCACCGTCATCCATCAGCCGCAGCGCGATGTCGGGGACCGCGAAGGCGCCAATGCGCAGCGCGTCGGTGGTCAGATCCAGTCCCTTCAGTCCCGTGACCTGCTCGGGACCGGCCATTGCCGGGTCTCCTCCGTCGGCCGCCGCAGCCTCGATATCGTGGCCCAGCGCCATCCACTCCGGCAACGGCAGCGCGTCGGCGTGCCCGCTCACATGCAGGCCGTCACCATCGCCATCGCCTTCCGGCATGCGGCCGGGGCCGAGATGCAGCTGCGTGTGGCGGCCATCGAGACGCAGCGCCAGGCGTCCCGGAAGGCGCAGCGCCATGCGCGCAACGCGCCCTTCGGCGAGTTGTGCGTCAACCCGGATCGGGTCGCGCACCGAATCCGGCCGCAGATCCAGTGGCGCCGGCAGATCCGCCGCCAGCCCGCGGCTATCGAGGGTCAGCGCCAGCTCGTTGAAGCCGTCGGTGGGGGCCAACGCCAGATCCATCGACAGCGGTACATCACCGCTCAGTCGCGGACGCAACCAACTCGGCAGCAGCCGCACCAGGCTTTGCGGATCGTCCATGTTGATTCGGCTTTCAGCCATCAGGTGTGGCACGCCATCGTGCGTATCCAGCCGCGCGCTGACATCGCGTCCGTGCAGCCGAGCCTCCAGCACCTCGGCGGCCACCGCCTCGTTGACGAAGTGGATGCGGCCCCGGATGTCGCGGAAGGTCGCGTCGATGGCTTCGACATCCAGCTCGGCACCGGCGAGGGTCACACTGCCTTCGGCCGTGGTGGCGGGCCGGTTCTTGAGCGGCAGGGTCAAGGCGAAATCAAGCGCCGCCTCGCCGCGCCCTCGCGTGCGCTCGGTCAGGCCTCTGAGGCGGCCAGCCAGCGGACTGTCGCGCAGCATCGCGTACCAATCATCCAGCGCCGCGCTGTGGCTCGCCTCGGCGCGCAGCACAGCCTCGCGAAAGTCGGTAATACCGACCCGCACATCGCGCAGCTGCAGCCCCGCCATCGTGGCGCGCTTGGCCGTGACGGCCATGCCGTCGGTGTCGATGGCTACGCTACCGGAGACAGCTTCGGCACGCGGCCAGTCGGGATGAAAGCGCATGGCGGCGTCCTCGACAACGAGGTCGATGGAGAGCTGGGTATCCGGCGCCTTCCACAGCTCCGGCGCCAGCCGCGCAGCGAAGTGGAGTCGGCCTTCCGGCACACGCGCTTGCTCGATGGCGCGTGCCAGATAATCGCGCAGCTCCGGCTTCCACTTGCGCGGCATGAAGGGCTTGGCGTGCTCGACGTCGTCGGCCCTCAGCGCCATGTCCAACTCCAGCGTGGGCGCGCCCTCGGGCAGGAAACGCAGCGCCCCCCCGCCCTCGGCACGCAGGCTGTCGATGGCCAGCGCGACGTCATCGAAGCGCAGCGTCCGGCTGCCGTCCTCCTCAATCTGCCAGACCAGCGCACCGGCAGCGCGGTCCATGCGCAGCGGCGCAAAGAGATGGGCGTTCAGCTCCACCGTGAGCGGCTGCTCTTCGAGCTGCAGGCGTCCTGTGGCGCCGTCACCGTTGACGCGTCCAGACAACCCCGCAACGCCATACGTCTCCCCATGCAAGGCGACATTCTCCAGACGCGCCTCAATGGTTTCCAGCACGGGATCGTTCCCTCCCCAGCTCAGCCGAAGCTGCGTCAGCGCCCCCTCCAGTCGAGGCCACTGCGCGCCGCCGGCGGCGCGCAGCACGGGCGAGACTACAGCCAGCTCCAAGCGTCGCGCGTGCAGACTGCCTCCGCCGGCCTCGGGCCGATAGCTCAGCTGCAGCCCCTCGCTTTGCGACTCGCCGGCGAGAGTCAGACGCTGGAGAGCGACGTCGAGTTGATCGTCGGCCAGATGTGCGTTGAGCACACCGTGCAGATCCTCAAGCCGATCATCCCCGCCGGCGCCGACGACATGCCTGGCGCGGGCATCCAGGCTCAGGATCCAACTGCCGTCATTGCCACGACCCTGGCTGCGCAACTCGGCACGCAAGCGGCCACCCTCTATGCGCCCCGAGGGGGCATCGGGGTATAGACGGCCGAGGCTGGTGGCGAGATCGTGCGAGCCGTCGAAGGCCAGCTGCCAGCTGTGTCGCCAGCTCGCCGGATCGGCCGGCTCACCGGAGACGACGCCATTGGCCGTCAGGCGGCCGCTGCGTTCGGCGTCGTGCAGGGTTGCACGCAGGCGCCAGCCGCCGCGCTCCGGGAGTAGCCGCGCCTCCTGCAGATGCGCACTGACTGGCAAGGCGCTGTGCAGGGGCAGCGCGGTGATCCCGAAGTCGCGCACGGTGATCGCCTCGAAGCGTGCGGCCAGGCGCTGCAGCGCCAACGGGTCGAAGCCGTCGCCGTCACCGCCACTGCCGAAGCGCCAGCCACTCTCGTCTTCCTGCAGACGTAGCTCGGAACCGGCCAGCTGCAGCCGGTTCAGCCGCAGGGCGCCCTCCAGCAGACCGCCCGGTGCCACCCCCAGCCGGGCGCGCGCCACACGCAGCTTGGCGTCGCCGGTGTCGCCCATCATCAGCTGCACATCGCGTAGTGCCAGTAGCGGCCGGAAACCCTGCCAGACGATGCGTGCCTCACCGATACGCGCCGGGGCGCCGGTCGCGTCTGCGAGCCGCGCCTCGATCATGGGACGCTGGGCAAGCAGCCAGGCGTTGGCCGCGGCCTGCAAGGCCACGGATACCGTCACGCCGATGAGCAGCGCCCATGCCGCCGTCACCCGCATGCGGCCGCGCTGGCGCCTGGCCGGAGTGCGCCGCATGGCTACAGCGGCACCACGTCGAATGCGTCCTGTAGATAGGCCGTCTCGGGCTGCAGGCGCACCGGCCGCGCCAGCTGCTCCTCCAGCTCGGCCATGCCCATGGACAGCTCGTCGCGCAGCTGCTCGACCACCTGCGGCGCGGCGATGACGAGAAAGCCCTGGGCCTCGAACTGGCGCGCCGAGCGCTGGATCTCGCGGAAGATCTCGTAGCAGACCGTGTCCACGGTCTTGATGTAACCGCGCCCCTCGCAGGCCGGACAAGGCTCGCAGAGGATATGGCCCAGCGATTCGCGCGTGCGCTTGCGCGTCATCTCCACCAGCCCCAGCGGCGACACCGGGCAGATCACCGAGCGTGCCGGGTCGCGCGCCAGGCAGCGCTCCAGCAAACGCGTGATCTGCTCGCGATGCGCGACATCCTGCATGTCGATGAAGTCGATGATAATGATGCCGCCGAGATTGCGCAGCCTTAACTGACGCGCAATGGCCTGCGCAGCCTCCAGGTTGGTCTTGAGCGCCGTTTCCTCAAGGTTGCGGTAACCGGTGTACGCGCCGGTATTGACGTCGATCGTCGTCATCGCCTCGGTCTGGTCGATGACCAGATGCCCGCCCGACTTCAACGGCACGCGCCGATCCAGTGCGCGGTTGAGATCGTCCTCGACGCCGAAGAGGTCGAAGATAGGCGCGGCGCCGTCGTAGTGCTCGATGATGTCGACGGCCTGCGGGATGAAGGTGCCGGTGAAGCTCTTCAGCCGCGCGCACTCCTCGGCGCTGTCGACGCGCACGCGGTCGACGTCCACGCCCAGCAGATCGCGCAGGATGCGCATCGCCAGCGGCAGATCGCCGTGTACCAGCGTGCGCGGCTCGGCGCGCGCGGCCTCGCCACTGACTACTTGCCACAGCTTGTGCAGGAAGGCCAGGTCCTGCGCCAGCTGCTCTTCCGTGGCGCCCTCGCCGGCGGTGCGTACGATGACGCCGAAGCGCGGATCACTGTTTGCCACCAGATCGGTGACCAGGGCACGCAACCGCTCACGCTCGGCGTCATCCTCGATGCGCGCGGACACGCCCACATGCTGGTCCGAGGGCAGCAGCACCAGATAGCGCGAGGGAATGGATGGCAGCGTCGTCAGCCGTGCGCCCTTGCTGCCCAGCGGATCCTTGAGCACCTGCACCAGTACCTTCTGGCCCTCGGTCAGCAGGCTCGATATCTGCGGCGGCGCGGCGTCGCCGGTGTCGTTCAGGCGCACCATGTCCGAGGCGTGCAGAAAGCCGGTGCGCTCCAGTCCGATGTCGACGAAGGCCGCCTGCATGCCGGGCAGCACACGCTGTACCTGGCCGACGTAGAGGTTCCCCACGAGCCCGTGTCGCAGGGCGCGCTGGACGTAGGCCTCCTGCACGACACCGCTTTCCACCAGCGCCACGCGCGTCTCCTGCGGCGCGATATTGACGAGAATTTCGGTGCTCAAAGCTGGGGGACCCCCGGGTGCACATCGAAGCGGGCCAGCAGCTCGATGGCCTCCACCAGCGGCAGGCCGATGACCGCGCTCACCGAGCCCTCCACGCTGCGCACCCAGCGCGCGGCATAGCCCTGGATGGCGTAGGCGCCAGCCTTGTCGGCCGGATCGCCGCTGGCCCAATAGGCCTCGGCGTCGCGCGGGGCGATCTCGGAGAAATGGATGGTGGTGATGGTCTGCACAATCTCCGGCGCGCCACCGTCAGCGGCCGCGGCCACCGCGCTGTGCACGCGATGGCTTCGCGCCGAAAGCGCTGCCAACATGGCCAGGGCATCGTCACGATCGCGCGGCTTGCCCAGCATGCGGCCGTCCAGCTCGACGTCGGTATCAGCGGCCAACACCACGGCCTCGGGATAGCGGGCTGCGGCGGCGCGCGCCTTGTCGCGCGCCATGCGCAGCGCGAAGTCAGCACCGGCCTCGCCGGCACGCGGCGTCTCCTCGATGTCGGGATCGCAGCTGTCGAAGACGAAGCCGATGTCGGCGAGCATGGCGCGGCGCCGGGGCGAGCGCGAGGCGAGAATCAGCGGGCGATGGACGGGCAAGGGGGCGACAGCCGGCGTCGAGAACGAAGCGGCATTGTCACACCGGCCGGCAGCGCTGTCAGCGTCGACCGCTCAGCCGGTGTCTTCGGGCAGGCGTCCGGCCTCTTCGCCCCACAGCTCGCGCAGGCGCGCATCGCGCCCACAGTTGAAGCGGTAGAACTTGTAACGCAGCGGATTCTTCTCGGCGTAGTCCTGGTGGTAAGCCTCCGCTTCAAAGAAGGGCGTCGCCGGCTCGATCTCGGTATGCACCTCGTCGAAACGCGCCGCGATCGGCTCCCGGCTCGCTTCGGCGATAGCGCGCTCCTCCTCGTTGCGGTAGTAGATGCCGCTGCGGTACTGGCTGCCGCGATCGCAGAACTGCCGATCCTCGACCGTCGGATCGATGTTGCGCCAATGAAAAGCCACCAACTCGCGATAACTGACCGTCTGCGGGTCGTAGTGCACGCGCACCGCCTCGGTATGGCCGGTACCGCCGCGGCTGACCTGCTTGTAGCTCGGGTCAGGAACATCGCCACCCATGTAGCCGGAGACGGCCTCGCTGACACCATCGAGCTTCTCGAAATCGGCTTCGGTGCACCAGAAGCAGCCGCCGGCGAAGTAGGCGACCGCTTCCTCCGCGCTCGCCGCACCGGGCAGCGCCAGCACCGCGGCAAGCAGAAGTGCGCGCATCATCCGGCTGCCGGTAGGCGTGCCTCGGGTAGCGCCTCGCCCCCCGGCACGAAGCGCAGCGCCAGACCATTGTTGCAGTAGCGCTTGCCCGTCGGCTTCGGCCCGTCGTCGAAGACATGACCCTGATGCCCGCCACAGCGCGCGCAGTGATACTCGGTGCGCGGCAGGATCATCTTGAAGTCGCGCTTGGTTTCTACGGCTTCCGGTAGCGTGTCGTAAAAGCTCGGCCAGCCCGTGCCACTGTCGTACTTGTGGTGACTGGCGAAAAGCGGAAGAAAGCAAGCCGCGCAAAGGAAGGTGCCCTCGCGCTTTTCATTATCGAGCGGCGAGCTGCCCGCTCGCTCGGTGCCCTCCTCGATGAGGATGGCGTAGGCATCGGGCTCGAGAACCTCGCGCCAGTATTGCTTTTCATCCTTGCTGAAGGCACCGACTCGCATGCTGATCACTCCCAAAGGCAGGGTCGCGGCGAGGGCCGCGATTAGATGGCGTCTTTCCATGGTGCGCTCCGGCGGATGGCAGAACTATGTGGACCGCCAAGACGCGGCCACGTTCTGCCTACTACGCGCATCCCGGACTCACGGACGCGCAAGATGGACGATCAGACACGCCCAGCCAACGATCAAGGCGACCCCGCCCAGCGGCGTGACCGCGCCCAGCACGCGAATGCCGGAGAGCGCCAGCACATAGAGGCTGCCCGAGAAGACCAGAACGCCCAGCGTGAATGCCACTCCTGAAGCCGTCAGCCAGGCACCGGCCGCCTGCCGGGCCAGCAGCCCGACCGCCAACAGCGCCAGCGCGTGCCAGAACTGGTATTCCACGGCCGTGCGATAGATGGCGAGCATTTCTTCGGACAGCTGCCCGCGCAGGGCATGCGCCCCGAAAGCACCCGCGACCACGCCGAGCAGACCATAGATCGCACCGATCAGCATCCAGGGACTGCTCACGCGGGCCTCCGTAGCAGCAGCGCCATTGCCAGCACCGCGCCGACCCATTCGATGGCGATGAAGGCGATGGCAAAGACCGGCGGCGTGCCGTCGACGAACACCGACAGCGTGCGGCCGACGGCCAAGCCACCGAGGAATGCGAGCAGCACGGCCAGGCCCGTGCGCTGCCATTCGGCGCGCACCGCCCCCAGCGCGAAGAGCAGCCCGATGCCCAGATGCATGCCGCCGTAGTTGGCACGCACCTCGCCGAGCCAACCCGGTGTGGCCAGCTCCAGCCCATAGGGCGCCAGATGGCCGACCGGGTTGAGCAGCCCGTTAAGGCCGAGCGCCACGAACATCACCGCCGTGATGCCCAGCAGCCAGCGCGCAGCCATGTTCAGCGCGCCTCGACGACGGAAAAGCGAATACCGATCGCATCCAGGCGCTCGCGCAGGGCATCGCCCATGGCCGCGGCCGGCGTCAGCTGGCCGGCACGCGCGGGCAGCTTGTCGAAGGCCGTGCACAGAATCGACTCGCCGAGCATGCGCGAAGTCTCGCCGTAGCCGGGATCGCCGCCGGTGACGTCGACGATCACAGAACGACCGCCGCCCTCGCCAAAGAAGCGCACGCGGAACCAGCCCTTGCGGCGCTGCGCCTCATTCGGCCCCTGGCCGGATTGCTTGCGCTTCATGAGCCAGTTGCGCGCCGGCGGAAGCTGTGCGGCTGCCATCAGCATGCCGGCACCGCCGGCCAGCTTCAGGACATTGCGCAGCTCGCGCACCTGCACATAGTGCCCGTACTGGAAGCTCGGTCCGTAGGCCTCGAGCATCCGTGCCGAGCGCATGACGATCTGCGGATCGACGCTGGGGAAGGGCAATACCCAAGTATCCAGACGCTTGTCGAAACGCGGCCGCATGGGGCGGCTGCCGACGCTGCGCGCGCTGGTTATCGTCTCGCGGCGACGGCGCTCGCGATGCGCGGCCGCGGCCTGCCGCAGCCGCGAAAAGGCCAGCAGCGCCGAGTGATAGGTGCCCGCCGAGAAGGTGCCACCGGCGCGCACGAAGCCCTCGACGCGCTTGGGTGCATCGTCCGGCAACTGCTGCACGGTGTAGAGGGCGCCGAGGTCGTGCGGAATGCTGTCGAAGCCGCAGCAGTGAATCAGCTTGGCACCGGAGTCCAGCGCGCTGCGGTGGTAGCGCAGCCACATGGTGTCAACGAATTCCGGCTCGCCGGTGATGTCGAGATAATGCGTGCCGGCCTGCGCACAGGCCGCAACCACGGACTCGCCGTGCACGACGTAGGGGCCGACCGTAGTAGCGAGCACGCGTGTGCTGCGCGCCAACTCCCGCATGCTGCCTGCGTCGCTGATGTCGGCCTCAACCACTTCCACCGCCTCGGCGGTCGGATTGACGCGCGCCAGATGCCGGCGCACGGCTTCGAGCTTGTCGCGGTTGCGCCCGGCGATGGCCCAGCGCGCGCCTTCGGGTGCGCGTTCGGCAAGATACTCCGCTGTCAGCCCGCCGGTGAAACCGGTGGCGCCCAGCAGCACGAAGTCATAGCGGCGCCGAACTCCGGAAGACTTGCGGGCTGTTGCCTTCTTCGCGGCAGACTTCTTCGCTGGCGCCTGCTTAGCCACCGACTTGCGGGCGGGCGACTTCTTGGCGGCGGCTTTTCGTGACGCCGTCTTCTTTGCAGCAGTCTTGCTGGCCGCCGCGCGCTTGCCGGCCGCTTTCTTGGCGGTGGTGCGCTTACGCGCCGGCGCGGTAGTGCTCTTGGGATCGTCCTCGGACATGAATCGCCTTTACGGGGTTGAAATGCGGGTCGGAACGCGCAGCCTACTCCGGGCGGCGCTGCAGCGGCTTGTAGATGTCGACCTTCAACGCTTCGCGCAGATCCTCGACGCGCTCGCGATTGGCACCGAAATCGTAGTAGCCGATGCGGCTCGCCGAGCGCAGCTGAACGATACCGGGCTCGTCGCAGAACCAGAGCTCGACATCATCGGTGTAGCGCATGATCGAGGAAGTGTAGGTCGCGTGCACATAGCAATCGGAGTTGGTCACGATCTCCGTGCGCGGCTGCGCCTTGATGTGCGCCACGGCCTTCTCGCGCGCTGCACGCGCGCTGCCCGAGTAGCGCAGCGGCTCGACGCGCCGCTCGGGATCGCCGGCCTGCGAGGAGACGCAACGTGGCGGGCCGTCGCAGTCGGCGAGATCGCCGCCGGACTGCTGCAGGCGCGCACTCCCCGCCCCGCAGGCCTGAAGAAGAAATGCGAGCAGCGCGAGACTAGTCGCTACGAGACAGCGTACGGATGTCGATGACGATGGCGTTATCAAGGGTGTACTCCCTGGGCAGATGCCGCGGACCGAAATCGTAGCGCCATCGCTGCCGATACACAGCCCGCTGCCCACGTTGCAGCTGTCTGCCGGTGGGATGATCGCGCCGCGAGGTGAGCAGCCGACCCACGACCTGCCGCGCATTCGGCTCGCCGCAGAGGGCGATCAACCGGTAAGCGGACCAGCCGAGGCGGGCCGCGTCGGGGCCGCAATCGGGCCGCTCCGGCGCACGGAAACCGTAGCCCTGGGTGTCGACGGTGATGACGCGGCCACCGCGCAAACGCAGTTGGCGCAGCAGACGCGAGCCGCCCTCGTTGTAGAACCAGACGGCACCCGCTGGCAGCGGCGGGGCGGCCGGCCAGGCCTCAATGTAGTCGGGCTCACCGCAACGACTGCGCACGCGCTCCGCGTCGTCGCCTCGATTCACAATGCCATTCGCACACCGCATACTCGACGGTTCAGCCTCGTTCGCAACCAGCAGGCCAGCCAGCAGCAGGCCGCGCATGCCGGCGGTACGGAACTTTTGTCGCCTGCCGCTGCTCAATAGGCGCGCCAGCGACAAGCTCTTCATGGACGGACCTGAAGCCGCATGACTGCACCCCAACATCGGACTCGTCTCCTCGCCGCACTTCTCGGGCTGCTAGCGGCTGGCACCAGTGTGGCGGCACCGGTGTTCACCGACAACGCCGAAGCCGAACTGCACGCGCGCAACACTCACGCCGTTCCCGGTGAGTCCTTCCGGGTCGCGTTGCGCCTGCGGCCGCAACCCGGCTGGCACACGTACTGGCGCAACCCCGGTGACTCCGGCCTGCCGACGCAGATCGACTGGCAGTTGACGGAGGGCGTGACTGCCAGCAACATCCAGTGGCAACCGCCCGGCACCTACCGGCTGGCCGATGTCGTCAACTACGGCTACGGCGAGCAGACGCTGCACATCGTCGATATGCAACTGCCCGCAGACTGGCCGCCCGGCCAAGCGCTGCGCCTCGACGCCGACGCGGAGTGGCTGATTTGCTCGGACATCTGCGTGCCGGAATCGGCTTCGCTCAGCCTGGAGCTGCCCACCGCCGCCGAGCCCGCCGCGCCCGATCCGGTGTGGGCACCCGATTTCGAGGCGGCCGAGGCGAGTCTTCCCGAAGCCGTCGACTGGCCCGCGACCATGGTGCGCGTCGACGAGGCCATCCGCCTGCAGGTACAGCTGCCCGCCGGGCTACAGCCCCCGGATGGCTTCACGGCCTTCCCCATCACCGAGGATTTCATCCATCACTCGGCGCCGCAGCAGCTGCAGCGCCGCGGCGACACGCTCTGGCTGACGCAGCCGCAGAGCCCCTACTTCGAGACGATGCCGGAGGCCTCGCGCTGGGTGTTGGTCGCCCACGACGGCAACGGCAGCACGCGCGCCTTCCGTCTGGAGGCGGTCGCCGGGGAGGTACCGGCACCTCCCGAAGGGGCCGAGAATGTTGCATCCGGCGAGTACGACGCCCCAGGGGTGAGCGCATTGCCGGAAGGGTCCGAGGCGCCGGCATCCGACCCCCGGGCACCCGACACCGACAAGGCTGGCCTTCCCGCTATGCTCGTCGCCGCCTTCCTCGGCGGCCTCATCCTGAATCTCATGCCCTGCGTCTTTCCGGTGCTCGCCATCAAGGCGCTCGGCATCGTCAGCGCCCAGGGCGAAAGCCGTGCGCACCAGCGACTGCATGGCCTCGTCTACACGGCTGGCGTGATGCTGAGCTGCCTCGCCGCAGCCGGCCTGCTGCTCGGACTGCGCGCCGGCGGCGAGGCGTTGGGCTGGGGCTTCCAGTTGCAGTCGCCGATCTTCGTCGGCGCGCTGGCCTATCTCTTCTTCGCCTTCGGGCTGTCGCTGTCCGGCGTCTTCACGCTGGGCACGCGCATCATGGGCCTGGGCCAGGGGCTGACGCAGCAGCAGGGCTTGGGCGGCTCCTTCGCCACCGGCGTGCTGGCGGTTGTCGTGGCCAGCCCCTGCACGGCGCCGCTGATGGGCGCCGCGCTGGGCTTCGCCGTCACCCAGCCGACGAGCGTGGCGCTGGCGGTTTTCGCCATGCTCGGGCTGGGGCTCGCCTCACCCTTCCTGCTGATGGGGCTGTTCCCGACCCTCGCGCGCTGGCTGCCGCGGCCCGGCGCCTGGATGGAGCACTTCAAGCAGGCCATGGCCTTCCCGCTCTATCTGTCGGTCGTCTGGCTGCTGTGGGTGCTGTCGCGGCAGGCGGGCAGCGAGGCGCTGGCTGCCGTACTCACCGGCATGGTGCTCATCGCCTTCGCCGCCTGGCTGTGGCACCGGCCACAGAAACCGCTGCTGGCCTTGCGTACCGCAGCGCTGCTGGGCGCCGCAGCACTGCTGGCGCTGCCCGTCATGCGACCACCGACCGAGCGTGCGGATGCCACCGAGATTACCGAGAACGCCTGGTCTCCCGAGCGCGTTGCCGAGCTGCGCGCCGAAGGCAGAACAGTCTTCGTCAACTTCACGGCGGACTGGTGCATCACCTGCCTGGCCAATGAGCGTTCGGTGCTGTCGCGCGAGGTGGTGCAGCAAGCCTTCGCGCGCGAGGACGTGCACTATCTCAAGGCAGACTGGACACGCAGTGACCCCACCATCACCAAGGCCCTCGGCGAGTTCGGGCGCAACGGCGTGCCGCTCTACATCGTCTATCGCGACGGCGGTGAACCGGAGGTGCTGCCGCAGCTGCTGACGCGCGACATCGTGCTCGGCGCCCTCGGAGAGCCCTGAGATCTCTCAGAGCAGCCGCAAGGGCGTCACCGGCTCAGGCAGCCCTTTCAGCATCAGCGGCGCGCTCAACGGCTCCAGGCGCAGCCCCTTGGGCCGGGAACCAACGCTTTCCGGAGCCAGCAGCACCTCGCCATCAGCCGCCTGCGCGCAAAGTCGGGCCGCCAGATTCACCGGCGTGCCCACCGCGGTGTACTCGCGCCGGGCACCTTCACCGATTAACCCGGCGGTGACAAGGCCGCTGGCCACACCGACTCCGACCCCCAGCGCCATGCCCTGCGCGCGCCATTCCGCGCTGAGACGGGCGCCGGTCTCGCGCAGGGCGCGTGCCATATCCAGGGCGTGGCGACGATGCTGCGGATCGGGCACCGGCGCGCCGACGAGAATAAGCACGCCGTCTCCCGCCTGGTCCTTGACGGTGCCGCCGAAGCGCGCCGCTACGCGACCTACTTCGGCGTAGTAGCGGCGCAGCACAACGAGCACGGCCTGCGAGTCGCTGTCGGCGGTGACGGCCGTGAAGCCGCGCAGATCCACTGCCACCACGCTGACGTCCAGGCGCGCCGGAGCCGTGGCGCCCTCAAGCCCCTGACGCCGGACCATCTCGGCGACCTGCGGAGACAGGAACTGCGCCATGAACTCGCCGCGCCGCCCCTGCTCGACATGGTATTGCACCGCCCCGATCAGGAAGACGAGCGCGCCCAGCAGAAGACTCACGACCGCCATCTCTTCGGGCAGAGCAAAGCTGGCACCGAACAGCGGAATCGCCAGCAGCATTGCCACCACGCGCCGCTGCTCGATGATGTCCGGTCGGCGGTTGAGCAGCAGACAGAGACCGGAGACACCGGTGAGCACGGCGACCAGCACCGGCACGGCGAAGAGCCAGAACATCGGATCGTCGAGGGCTACGCCCTCCGTCAACGCATTCAAGAATTCGTGGCGGCGCGCTTCCGGAGCGATCGTGCCGGCGACACCGTAGGCAATGCCGGCAGCCTGCCCCCATCGCACCAGGGTGTCGCCGCTACGGGTTTCCAGCGTGGCGGAGGGCACAGTGCGCCGGACATGCAGGATCCATTGCAGCAGGGCGACGATACCCAGCGCATCGACCAGCGCGAAGCCGCGTTCGAAGGTCGCGGGAAGCTGCAGATGCAGCGGCACCAGCGCGTGCAGAAAGAGCGAAGCACCGATCGCACCGAAGGCCAGCGCCAGCGCGCGGCTGCTGGGCGTCGCCCGGTCGGCGACATAGAAGCTGAGCCCCATGCCGGCGCAGACCAGTGCCACCAGCAGGAAGGGCAGCACGTTGCCGTCCGCCATCGTCATCCCTCGTGTCGATCGCTTGCACTATAGCGATTTGCGGAGCGCTAGACTTGAAGACTCTTCCGCTCCAACACGGCCTCGATGCGCTTCCTCCTCCCGCGGCCCCTTGCCGCCTGCCTGTTCGCACTCGCACTTCCGGTGGCTGCGGAAGAGGCGGCCTCGACACAGCAGCAGACGCCGGCGAGCAGTGATGGAAATGGCGTCCTCGGCTTCAGCGTGCGCAGCGAGGAATGGACGCTGATCGGCAATGCACGCGGGCTCTCGCTGCACAAGCCGATCATGATCTTCCCGGCCACCTACAGCCCGGACTACAGCGGCGAGGAAACGGAGTTCATCTTCCAGTTCAGCGCCAAACATCAGCTGCTGGGCACCAGCCTGTACTTCGGCTACACGCAGAAGTCCTTCTGGCAGCTCTACAACGGGGAGGACTCGCGCCCCTTCCGCGCAACCAACTACAACCCCGAGCTCTTCTACCGCTGGCAACCGGAATGGGCAAGACTGCCGGAGCTGGGTTTGGATTTCGGCTTGGAGCACGAATCCAACGGCCGCCCGCTGCCCACTTCGCGCTCCTGGAACCGACTCTACGCCGGCGTCTTCATGCCGCGTGGCAAGTCGCTCTATTACATCAAGGGCTGGTGGCGCATCCCCGAGCGCGACAGGCGCGGCCCCGACGACGCCGGTGGCGACGACAACCCCGATATCCAGGATTTCCTGGGCTACGGGGAACTTCACTACGCCCGCCAGATCGGCAAACAGCAGCAGCTCGCGCTTATGCTTCGAGGCAACCCCGCCACCGGCAAGGGGGCGGTATCGCTGAGCTGGAGCCGTCCGAACGCCTCCGGCAATTTCTTCTACGCCGTGCGCCTCTGGCACGGCTACGGCGAAAGCCTGATCGACTACGACCGCAGCATCACGCGGCTGAGCATCGGCGTCATGCTGTCGCGCTGAGCTGCGCCCCTGGCGCGCGCCGGCGCAGCGGCTCCACTCCACCGCTCATGCCGGCCACGCGCCGCGGGAAAGCGTCAGGCCGCTGCGGACCGGACGCTGCCGAGCTGCTCGCAGGTGGCGCGATATTCGGCAAGAAGCCGCTGGCAAAGCTCGCCGGCTGCCGGAATATCCCGGATCTGACCCGCACCCTGACCGGCGGACCAGATGTCCTTCCAGGCCTTGCCCGCGGAAAGCTCGGTGCCGAAGTCCACGCCCCCTTCCTTGGGCGCGAGGTTGTCCGGATCCATACCGGCTTTCTCGATGGATGCGCGCAGGAAATTCGCCGGCACGCCGCTGATGTTGGGTGTGTAGACGATGTCGGCGGCGTTGGCCTCGAGCAGCATCTGCTTGTAGGAATCGGGCGCATTGGCTTCCTGAGTGGCAATGAAGCGCGTACCCATATAGGCGAAATCCGCACCCAGCGCCATCGCAGCGGCGACGCCGTCGCCGCTGCTGATGCAGCCCGACAGCACGATGTAGCCATCGAAGACGCGCCGGATCTCGGGCACCAACGCGAAGGGGTTGACGGTGCCGGCGTGGCCACCGGCACCGGCCGCAACCGGGATGATGCCGTCGACGCCGGCCTTGGCGGCTTTCTCCGCGTGACGGGCGTTGACGACATCGTGGAAGACGAGGCCACCGTAACTGTGCACGGCCTCGACCACGTCAGCCGCCGCACCCAGCGAGGTGATCACCAGCGGCACCTGATAGCGCACCACCTGCTCCAGGTCGGCCTGCAGGCGCGGATTCGACTTGTGCACGATGAGGTTGACCGCGTAGGGCGCGTCCTTGTCGGTCAGGTTTCCGTGCATCGTCTCCAGCCATTCCACGAAGCCTTCGGTAGTGCGCTGGTTCAGCGCCGGAAAGCTGCCGATGACACCGGCGCGACAGCAGGCGGTGGTCAGCTCCGGATTGGAAACGAGGAACATCGGGGCGGCGATGATCGGTCCGCGGACGCGGCCTTCCCACTGCTTCGGCATTGCCATGTATGGGCTCCCTTAGTCGAGGATGGAGCGGGCGATGACCTCCTTCATGATCTCGGAGGCACCCGCAAAGATGCGATTGATGCGCTCGTCCTGGTACATGCGGCAGATGGGGGCCTCGTCCATGAAACCGGCGCCGCTATGCAGCTGCACGCCTTCATCCACCGCCCGACCATAGACTTCGCTGGCGAAGAGCTTGGCACGGGCGGCATGCTCGGCGCAGAGCTGGCCATCGTTGCGCAGTCCCACGCAGCGGTCGACGAAGGCCTGCGCAGCGAGCTTGAAGCCCGAGTTCTGCATCTTGCTCAGCGGCTTGCCGAAGACCCTGCGCTCGCGCACGAAATCGCGCGTGGGATCGACCGCCAACCGCACGGCGGGCACATTGCCGGCCGCCGACAGCAGGCGCTCCTTGGCCGGCGCGTGCGTCCGGTGATGGAAGCCGCGGTTGATCGCGCCGAGGACGTTCTCCTGAACTGAGCAAGCGCGAGCACCGACGATGACACCAGCCACATTGAAGCGCCTCTGTCACCGCTCACGCACCTCCTCCGGGAACGCCCTGGACAATCGAGCGATCATCAATCAATTTCGATACTTACAACCGTGAACCATTGAGTCCCGCGCTATGCTTCGCGGATGGAAGACGCGCTCAATCCGCTGGCCGTAGCACGACGCCCAACGCAGAAGCGTGCCCGGGAGCGGTTTGCCAACATCCTTGACGAAGCCGGGGCCGTGCTCATCGAGAAGGGACTATCCGGCTTCTCCATTCCGACCATCGCCGAGCGCCTCGGCTACACCCGCGGCAGCGTCTACGCCTATTTCCCGACGCCCTACGCGGTGCTCAACGAGCTCACTCGGCGCTACCTGGGCGAGCTTGAGGCCGAGTTCTTCTCCCACGCCGAGGCGTTGCGCCACGTCAGTTGGCGAGCTGGCATCGCCATGGTTGTCGACCAGGCGGTGAGCTTCCACAACGCCAATCCTGCAGCCTGCCTGCTGTTGCTCGGCGGTGCGGTCACCGACGACAGCTACCGCGCACAGGAACTCACCAATAAGCGCCTGGGCGACCTCGCCGGCCGAGTCTGGACGTCCAAACGTGTGCTTCCCGCGGCTCCGCCGGACGTCATGACCCTGTCCGTGGACATCGGCGTCGCCTGCTTTCGCCGCTCCTTCTTCGAGCACGGCGAGATCACGCCGCCCTATCGGGATGCCGCAATCGCGGCGATGATCGGTTTTCTCGCCCCTTACGCCGAGACACACGACGCAAACGAGTCGTGACTAGCGCAAGAGTATTGACGCTCACGGAGCGAACGCCGGTGGCCCGGCTGTGTCACCGCACAGCGATATCGCGCTGCTCGGCAAGAACTTGATGCACTGGATGATGGCCGACAGGAAGTGCGCGAGGCCGCGCGGAGAGTGGTCAACCTATCCGCCCCAGGCTTCCGCCCGCTGCGATCATCACCAACCAAGAAGGCGCTTCCTTCCGCGACACGCTAAGCACCAAGGCTACTCGCACGCTCCACACGATTGCGGCCCTCGCGCTTGGCGCGGTACATCGCCTCGTCGGCGGCTGCGATCAATTCGCGCAGTACTTCGCCGTCGTTCGGCTGGATAGCCACCCCCAGCGAGACCGTGATGGGCTCCTGCGACGGCTCCAGTCGCGCTTCAGCAACCGCGGCGCGGATGCGCTCGGCGCATTCGAGCGCTGCGTCTTGATCGGTATCGGGCAACAGGATGACGAACTCTTCGCCGCCGTAGCGACAGGGCAGGTCGGAAGCACGCAGTTGCGCGCGCATGATCTCGGCGAGCTCGCAGAGCACGCGATCACCCGCTTCATGGCCGTGGGTGTCGTTGATGTCCTTGAAACAGTCGACGTCGGCTGTGAGCACGGCGAGCGGGCGCGCGTGCCGCTGCGCCTCGGCCACCATGCGTACACCCACGGTATCGAGATAGCGGCGATTGAAGAGCTGGGTCAGCGCGTCGGAGGTGGCCTGCGCTTCCAGCGTGCGGCGAAGCCGCATATTGGTGATGGCCATGCCCAGGTTATGACTGACGCGGCCGAGCAGGAACTCGGCTTCCTCCCCCTCGCCGCCGGCTTCGTCCTCCGCGGTCATCGGCATGCGGCATTCCAGCCAGCCGAGATGCCCTTCACCGGAGCTGATGGGGGCATAGAACACCATCGGCGCGGACATCCCGCCGCCCATTCGCCAACGCCGCGGCTCGGCGCTGCGGGACGGCAGCCCATCGGGGGCACGATCCTGCAGAGCAGGAATCGCCGTTCCCCACTGCGCGTGCGTTCCATGCTTCCCCTCAGCTTCGATGCAGACGAGGCCACTGGAATCGGCGTAGATCTCGGGCAGATAGGTCGCCACCACTTCCGCCAACTGCGATTCGTCGCGACAGCCCGGAAGGTGATCGAGCATGCGACCAAGCGCCTGCAGCCGAGCGCTGCGCTGGCGCCAGCGCACGTTCGATACCTGCAGCTGCTCCGTACGCTCGGCGACCTCCGCTTCGAGCCGGCTCGCCGCCTCTTCGAGCGTGCGCTGGGCTGCCCGACGGTCGCTGATATCGGCGATGGCGGCAATGACGTACTCACCGTGCTCCAAGGGCAGCGGATTGAGGCCGATCTCCACCGGCACCGTGCTGCGGTCGGCGCGCACCGCAACCAGGTCGCGGCCACCCCCCATGATACGGCTCGACGGCTGCTCGAAATAGCCCTCGAGCAAGCCCTGATGATGGTCGCGCGCGCTTTCCGGCAGCAGGCGCTCCAGCGATGCGCCGGTAAGCGTCTCGACGGAATAGCCGAGCAGTTGCGACGCCTGCTTGTTGAGCTTGGCGATACGCCCGTCGCGACCGACCAGCAGCAGCGCCGTAGGCACCGCGTCGAAGGTGGCTTGCTGTGCGCGCTCGGCCTGCCGGCGCTGAGTGATGTCCAGCGCCGAGGTCACCAGATAACGCAGCCGGCCGGCTTGATCGAAGAGGGGACCGATGCTGCAGTCCACCCACATCGTGCCTTTGGCCGTGCACACGCGCAGATCGAGACGACGCGTCTCGCCAGCGGCCGCGGCGCGCGTGGCCACGGCGACGCGCTCGCGCATGTCTTCGCCATCCAGCCAGCCGGGCGCCTCGATGCGCTGCCCCAGCAGCCTCTCGCGGGCCTTGCCGAAGACTTCGACCACCGATCGGTTGACTTCCAGAATCGTCCCGTCCGGCCGCAGCAGCGACACGAACATCTGCGGCCCCAGACCGTCGAGCACGGCCTGCACGAGTTCGGCCTGCCGGCGCTGACGGTCAAGCGACGCACGAAGACCGATCCCCACCTGCCGGCGAAGCTCGACCGCGATCGCCAACAGCACGACCACAACGCAGGCCAGTACTTCGATGATCAGCGCCTGACCATCGCCGCCTCCCAGACCGGCCAGCCAGGCCGGGTCGCGCGGCATCACAATCAGCATGCCGAACACCGCCAGCGCGCAGACCAAGCCTACACGCGCGCCCCCCACCACGACGGCGTAGGCAACCGACATCGACATCGCCGTCATCAGCATGACGCTGCCGAAGAGGGAGTAGATGATGGCAGCCGTGGTCAGCGCCAGCACTGCCATGAGCGTCACATTGCGCACTGCCGCGCCGAGATTCAGAGCAAAGCCGGGCGGCGGATCGAGGCCCAGGTCCTCGACCGCACCGCCCGCAAGGGGCTCCGCCTGCTCCCTGCGTCCAATCATGGTGCGCGTATCCCCGTGGGGACGATGCGTTTCGTCATCTTCATTGCAGCCCTCAGCACCGTGCCGCGGTCAGCCGGGTCAAAAGGGGTCCCGTCACAGGCCGGCCTACAACCGCAACCAATGTGACAGGCATCGTATTCCGGCGGTGTTCCAGCAGCACAGACGTCCGTCATCAGCCGACCAACGCGCACTCATCCGACCAGAAGGCGGACAATCGGAAGCCCACCGCTCAATCCTCCCGCCTCGCATCCGCTCGCAGATACAAGGACGCAGTCGGACGAATCCCTCCGCACCGTTCAGAGAGTAGCGGCACGAGCGGCGTGGAAGGGGCCGCGCCGCAGCGCGGGGATCCTGGAGCAGCGAGCCGATGAGCAGGGGCCCCGCGCCGCGGGGATGCGACCGGCGAGACTACGCCGTCGCGAGTCGCTGCCCCTACAACCTAGCCTTCCCGCTTCGCGTTGGCCCGAAGGCGCAGCGCGTTGAGGCGGATGAAGCCCTCTGCATCTTTCTGGTCGTAGGCTCCCTCGTCATCCTCGAAGGTGGATAGCTTGGCGTCGAAGAGCGAGGCGCTGGAGCTACGGCCTTCAACGATGACATTGCCCTTGTAGAGCTTCAGCCGCACGCGCCCGCCGACGTGGCGCTGCGAGTCGTCGATGGCAGCCTGCAGCATGCGCCGCTCCGGGCTCCACCAGTAGCCGTTGTAGATCAGCTCGGCGTAGCGCGGCATCAGCTCGTCCTTCAGATGCGCGGCGTCGCGGTCCAGCGTCAGCGACTCGATGGCACGGTGCGCCTTGAGCAGGATGGTGCCGCCGGGGGTCTCGTAGCAGCCGCGCGACTTGATGCCGACGTAGCGATTCTCGACGAGGTCGAGGCGGCCGATGCCGTGGCGCCCGCCCAGCTCGTTGAGATGGTCCAGCAGCTCGTGCGGCCCCATGGTCTGGCCGTTCAACGCCACCGGATCGCCGCTCTCGAAATCAAGGGTGATGATCTCGGGCGCATCCGGCGCTTCCTCCGGCGATACGGTCCAGCGCCACATCTCAGCCTCGGGCGTGAAGTCCGGATCCTCCAGACCCTCGCCCTCGTAGGAGATATGCAGCGCATTGGCATCCATCGAATAGGGAGAGCCACCGCCGGCCTTCTTCTCGACGACGATATTGTGCTCGGCGGCATAGGCCAGCAGGCGTTCGCGCGAATTCAGATCCCATTCGCGCCACGGCGCGATGATCCGCAGATCCGGCGCCAGCGCGGCCACGCCCAGCTCGAAGCGCACCTGATCGTTGCCCTTGCCGGTGGCGCCGTGGGCGATGGCGTCGGCGCCGGTCTCGCGGGCGATATCGGCCAGACGCTTGGCGATCAGCGGGCGCGCGATGGAGGTGCCGAGCAGATACTCGCCCTCGTAGACGGCGTTGGCGCGGAACATCGGGAAGACGTAGTCGCGCACGAATTCCTCGCGCAGATCGTCGACGTAGATCTCGCGCACGCCCAGCGCCTCGGCCTTGCCGCGCACGTGCGAGAGATCCTCCTTCTGGCCGAGATCGGCCGTGAAGGTAACGACCTCGCAGCCGTAGGTATCGGCCAGCCACTTGAGAATGACAGATGTATCGAGGCCGCCGGAATAGGCCAGCACTACCTTGCGGACGCCGCTCATGGAATTGTTCGGGGACGGGGTGGAACCCCGCATTATAGAGGCGGTGCTAGAGTCTCGGCCCGACAACCGCCGGCCGCAGCACCATGCCTTCTCCCGACAACCGCGTCATCGCCCAGCGCTTCCGCGGCTTCCTGCCCGTCGTGATCGATGTCGAGACGGGCGGCTTCGATTCCGGCAAGGACGCCCTGCTGGAGATCGGCGCGGTCATTCTTTCCGTCGAGCCGGACGGCCGCGTCGTCCAGCGCGAATCGCTCTCGGTGCACGTGCAGCCCTTTGCAGGCGCCAATATCGAAGCCGCCGCGCTGGCCGTCAACGGCATCCGCGTCGACAATCCGCTGCGCATGGCCGTTCCCGAGCGTGAGGCCCTGGACCGCATCTTCCGACCGATCCGGCGCGCCGTGTCGGAGCTGGGCTGCCGACGCGCCATCCTGGTCGGGCACAACGCGCATTTCGATCTGGGCTTCATCAACGCCGCCATCGCACGCACCGGCTACAAGCGCAGCCCCTTCCACCCCTTCTCGGTCTTCGACACGGTAACCCTGGCGGGTGCCGCGCTGGGACAGACCGTGCTGGCACGCGCGCTGGAGGCCGCCGGCCTCGATTACGACGCCGAAGAAGCGCATTCAGCGCTCTACGACGCCGAGCGCACCGCCGAACTCTTCTGCCAGATCGTCAACCGCTTCAGCTCCGCATTCGCCGAAACCACGATGGGGAACTAGACGCACCGCGTTTCGGCAAGCGCCTCCCTCCGGACGCGGAGCCGGCGAAGCGCCCAGGCAACGCTGGCGCCGACCGTGACGAGCGCCGTTGTCACGATCAACAGCACGGCGTGCTCGCTGATCACATGCAGCACGGTATCGACGAGCACGGCCATCCGCCCGCCCTCCACCCCGTGCCGTAAAGCCTGTTCCGGCACGACGTGAGCCGACGCGACGGACACGGCGAGCATCGCGCTGCAGGCCATCATCCGGGCCACCAAGCCACTAAAACTCATTGCAGGACTCCCCTGTCTGATTCGCGCTTTTCCCGCTGCGCAGCGGGAAAGCACCGGCGATGCGCCGAGGTTGGGCGGGCTCGCGAGCCCGGCGTCTGGACGCGCGCGGACCAGCCTGCCCGCACCGTCACGGCTGCGATATGGGGTATTTGACGTAGGGCGTCGAAGACGCCCCGGCGGCAGACTGGGTCGGTAATCGCCGGATGCCATGGCACGGATCTTGGTTCCGGCGGAAGCACCCGCCCCGCGCGGGCCTGAAGCTCCCGAACGCCGCCATGGACAACGCCCTGCCCATCGAAGTCGCCACCAGGACCGTGCCTCCGCCGCAGCGCGCGGACGGCCGGCTGCGTCTGGGCTTCGGGCGCGACAGCGCGGGCATCAGCCGACTGCGCCACTGCTACCAGCACGCGCCCTGCCGGGTGCTCTTCCCGCACGGTGCCCCCGACGAGCCGCCGCAGGCCGTGCTGCTCACGACCACCGGCGGCCTGACCGGCGGCGACCGCCTCGACATCGCGCTCGATGTCGACCCCGGCGCCCACGCCACGCTGAGCACCCAGGCGGCGGAGAAAATCTACCGCGCCGCGCCGGACGAGTCCGCCACCGAGGTCCGCGTCGCACTCAAGGTGGGCGCCGACGCCTGGGCCGAATGGCTCGCGCAGGAGACGATTCTCTTCGAGGGCGCGCGACTTCGCCGTAGCTTCGACGCCGATCTCGCCGCCGGTGGTCGGCTGCTGGCGGTCGAGAGTGCGGTCTTCGGCCGCGGCGCCATGGGCGAGCGCATGCGCCACGGCCTGCTCTTCGACCACTGGCGCATCCGCCGCGAGGGCCGCCTGATCTGGGCCGACGCGCAGCGTCTGACCGACACCGATCTGGCGGTGGAGCGACCGGCATTCGGCCTGGGCGAGGCCCGGGCGATGGCGACGCTGGTCTATGTCGGCGACGACGCCGCCGAGCTGCTGGCGCCGATGCGCGCCCTGCTCGACGAGGCGTCGCCGGAAGCCGCCGCGACCTGCCTCGGCGAGGTGCTGATCATCCGCCTGCTCGCCGCCGATCCGGCCGCCATGCGCCGCTGCATCGTGAGCACGGCCGCGGCCCTGCGTCATGCCGCGGCCGGGCTGGCGCCCGTCCTTCCCCGCGTCTGGCACTGCTGAACTCCTTACCACCCGCAACCCGCCTTAATGACCAACTCGCCACAATCACCCGCCCTTTCCCCGCCGCCGGCTCCGCCCTCTCCCGCGAGCGGGAGTGGGGCTTTGGTGCTACTTCGGGGCCGGAGTTGCCGCGCATGAATCTCACACCGCGCGAAAAGGACAAGCTCCTGGTGGCCATGGCCGCGATGGTGGCGCGCCGTCGACTGGAGCGGGGCTGCAAGCTCAACCATCCCGAGGCTGTTGCGCTGATCACGGACAGTGTCGTCGAGGGTGCGCGCGACGGCCGCAGCGTGGCCGATCTGATGCAGCGCGGCGCCGAGATCATCGGCCGTGACCAGGTCATGGAGGGCGTGCCCGAAATGATCCACGACATCCAGGTCGAGGCCACGTTCCCGGACGGTACCAAGCTGGTGACCGTCCACAACCCCATTCGGTGACCGACATGATCCCCGGCGAGATCCTGACGCAGGACGGCGATATCAAGCTCAACGCCGAGCGGCCCACAGCCACGCTGGCGGTGGCCAACAGCGGCGACCGGCCGATCCAGGTCGGCAGTCACTACCACTTCGCCGAGGCGAATCCGGCGCTGGACTTCGACCGCACCGCGGCGCAAGGCATGCGCCTCGACATCCCGGCCGGATCGGCAGTGCGCTTCGAGCCCGGGCAGACGCGCGAGGTCGGGCTGGTGGCCTACGCGGGCGCGCGCCGTGTCACTGGCTTCCGGGGCGCGGTCATGGGCGCGCTGGACGCGCCGGAGGCGCGCTGACATGGCCTTCGCGATCGATCGCCGCAGCTACGCGGACATGTACGGCCCCACCGTCGGCGACCGCGTGCGGCTGGCCGATACCGGCCTCTTCATCCGCGTCGAGGAGGACCGCACGATCTACGGCGAGGAGGTCAAATTCGGGGGCGGCAAGGTCATCCGCGACGGCATGGGCCAGAGCCAGGTGACGCGCGCCGAGGGCAGCGCCGACACCGTCATCACCAATGCGCTGATCCTGGACCACTGGGGCGTGATCAAGGCCGACGTCGGCATCCGCGACGGCCGCATCAAGACCATCGGCAAGGCCGGCAACCCGGACACCCAGCCCAGCGTCGACATCGTCATCGGACCCGGCACCGAGATCATCGCCGGCGAGGGCATGATCCTCACCGCCGGCGCGGTGGACCCGCACATCCACTTCATCTGTCCGCAGCAGATCGAGCACGCGCTGTGCGCGGGTGTGACCACCATGCTCGGTGGCGGCACGGGCCCGGCGCACGGCACGCTGGCCACCACCTGCACGCCGGGGGCTTGGCACATCAGCCGCATGCTGCAGGCCGCGGAGGCCTGGCCGATGAATCTCGGCTTCTTCGGCAAGGGCAACAGCAGCCGGCCGGAGGCGCTGGCCGAGCAGGTGCGCGCCGGCGCCTGCGGCCTGAAGCTGCACGAAGACTGGGGCTCGACACCGGCAGCCATCGACTGCTGCCTGGGCGTGGCGGATGCCATGGACGTCCAGGCCATCCTGCATTCGGACACGCTCAACGAGGCCGGCTTCGTCGAGAGCACCATCGCCGCCTTCAAGGGCCGGACCATCCACGCCTTCCATACCGAGGGCGCCGGTGGCGGCCACGCCCCCGACATCATCCGCGTCTGCGGTCTGCCCAATGTGCTGCCGTCGAGCACCAACCCGACGCGCCCCTACACCGTCAACACGGTGGACGAGCATCTCGACATGCTGATGGTCTGCCACCACCTCGACCCGCGCATTCCCGAGGACGTCGCCTTCGCCGAGAGCCGCATCCGCAAGGAGACCATCGCCGCCGAGGACATCCTGCATGACCTCGGGGCCTTCTCGATGATGGCTTCCGACAGCCAGGCCATGGGGCGCGTCGGCGAGACGATCATCCGCTGCTGGCAGACCGCCGACAAGATGAAGCGCCAGCGCGGCAGCCTTCCGGGAGACGACGGCGAGGCGGACAACCTGCGCGCACGCCGCTACATCGCCAAGTACACCATCAATCCCGCCATCGCTCACGGCCTTTCGGAGCACGTCGGCTCGGTGGAAGTCGGCAAACTGGCGGATCTGGTGCTGTGGTCGCCGGCCTTCTTCGGCGTCAAGCCGGAACTGGTCATCAAGGGCGGCAGCATCGCGGTCGCGCAGATGGGCGACCCGAACGCCAGCATCGCCACGCCGCAGCCTGTGCACCAGCAGCCCATGTTCGGCGCGCACGGCCGCGCCAACACGCTGTCCGCGCTGCATTTCGTCAGCGCCGCAGCGGTTGCGAACGGCATCGGCGAGCAGCTCGGCCTGAGCCGCCCGTTGGCGGCGGTGGCAAACACCCGCTCCATCGGCAAGAAGGACATGCGGCTCAACGACGCCATGCCCGACATCGCCGTGGACCCCGAAACCTACGAAGTGCGCGCCGACGGCGAGCTGCTGATCTGCGAGCCGGCCGAGGTGCTGCCCATGGCGCAGCGCTACTTCCTGTTCTGAGCATGGCCACCGACATCCGCGCCACACGTGTTCTGCCCGCCGGCGAATGGCCGGCCGGGACCGCCGCCGACCAGCTGACGCTGGACTACGAGCAGCGTCACCGCCGGCGCTTCCGCTACTGCGCCGAAAGCGGCACCGCCTTCCTGCTCGACCTGCCGCGGGCGGTCGTCATCGGCGACGGCGACGGCCTGCTGCTGGAGGACGGCCGCCGCATCCTCGTGCGCGCCGCGGCGGAAAGCCTGCTGCGCGTCACGGCCGCCGACACCGCGACGCTGATGCGGCTGGCCTGGCACATCGGCAACCGGCATCTGCCGGCCGTGCTCACCGCCGATCACATCCTGATCCGCGACGACGCGGTCATCGCGGCCATGCTGCGCGGGCTTGGCGCCGGACTGGCTTCGACAATGGCGCCCTTCACGCCGGAGCGCGGCGCCTACGCCGGCACGCCCGCCCCGCATCACCATCATCACGACCATGCCTGAGGCACAGCTCCACCGGCTGCTGGCCTGGACCTCGCCGGCCTATCCGACGGGCGCCTTCAGCTACAGCCACGGCCTGGAGTGGGCCGTGGAGTCCGGCGCGGTGCGCGATGCCGGCGGGCTGACGGCCTATGTCGACGCCGTCATGCGCCGCGGCGGCGGATGGGTGGACGCGGTGCTCTTCGCGCACGCCTGGGAAGCCGCCGGCGAGCCGGCGCAGCTGGACGCCATCGCCGAGCTGGGAGCGGCCTTCCGCGGCAGCGCCGAGACCGCGCTGGAGTCCCACCAGCAGGGCCGCGCTTTCCTGCAGATCACCCGGCGCGCCTGGCCCCATCCCTGGCTCGAAGCCTTTGCCGAGCGCCAGGGCACCCATCCGGTGGCGCACGCCGTGGTCATGGCGCTGGCCTGCGCCGCCCACGGCGTGGCGCTGGTGGCGGCGCTCAACGCCTATCTGCACGCGCTGGCGGCGAATCTCGTCTCGGCCGGCGTGCGCCTGGTGCCGCTCGGCCAGACCGACGGCCAGATCGCCACCGCCACCCTTAGCGCAGACATCGGCGCCATCGCCGAGGCCGCGCTCGCCACCGGGCTCGACGAGCTCGGCACCGCTGCACCCGGCCTGGAGCTTTGCGCCATGCACCACGAAACCCAGTACACGAGGCTCTTCCGATCATGAACCTGCCGCTTCCCTCCAATGACCCCGGCAACGGGCCGCTGCGCGTCGGCATTGGTGGCCCTGTCGGCTCCGGCAAGACCGCGCTGACCGAGCGGCTGTGCCGCCTGCTGTTTCCGCGCGTGAACCTCGCCGCCATCACCAACGACATCTACACCCGCGAGGATGCCGAGTTCCTGACGCGCTCGGGCGTGCTGCCGGCCGAGCGCATCATGGGTGTGGAGACGGGCGGCTGCCCGCACACGGCCATCCGCGAGGACGCCAGCATCAATATGGCCGCCGTCGCCGATCTGCAGACGCGATTTCAAGGCCTGGAGCTGATCTTCATCGAAAGCGGCGGCGACAACCTCGCGGCCACCTTCAGCCCCGAGCTGGCCGACATCACCATCTACGTCATCGACGTCTCGGCCGGCGACAAGATTCCGCGCAAGGGTGGCCCCGGCATCACGCGCTCGGATCTTCTGGTCATCAACAAGATCGATCTGGCGCCGCTGGTCGGCGCCTCGCTGGATGTCATGCAGCGCGACGCGCTGCGCATGCGGGGCGATCGGCCCTTCGTTTTCAGTAATCTGAAGGAGGATCTGGGCCTGCAGGAGATCGCGGACTTCATCATCCGCGCCGGTGGGTTGACGGTGGCGCATTCGACGTAAAGGCGTCGGCGTGGAAAGGGAGAGCCACAGATTGCACAGAAGGACACCGACTACCCTTCGTAGAACCACAGATTGCACGGATGCGCGCGGATCGTCCTGTGAGGTCGCGCGGCGCCGCGAAGCGACGCGCTGTGCGGTGCCGACGCAAGGCGCCGCAGCATCATGACCGTCGCCCGACAGCGCATCGTCCGCGAGCGCCGGCAGTACAACAAGTGGGCCAACAGCCAGACGCTGGAGGACTACGCGCTGCGCTTCACCGCGCAGAAGGCGCGGCGCTGGTCGGCGGGACGCATCGCGCAGACGGCGCTGGGCTCCATCGCCTTTCTCGCCTGCGAGGCCATCGGCGGCACGCTGACGCTGGTCTTCGGCTTTCCGAACGCCGCACTGGCCATCGTGCTGGTCTGCGCGCTGATGTTCTTCATCGGGCTACCCATCGCCTATTACGCCGCGCGCTACGGGCTGGATATCGACCTGCTCACGCGCGGCGCCGGCTTCGGCTACATGGGCTCAACGATCACCTCGCTGATCTACGCCTCCTTCACCTTCCTGCTGCTGGCGCTGGAGGCCAGCATCATGTCGGTGGCGCTGCAGGTGGTCTTCGGCATCCCGCTGTGGCTGGGGCATCTGGTGAGCGCGCTGCTGGTCATCCCCATCGCCATCTACGGCATCCGCTTCATCAGCCGCATGCAGATCGCCACGCAGCCGGTCTGGCTGCTGCTGCAGATCGCGCCGCTGCTCTATCTCGCCTTCTACGCCGGTCCCGAACTGGCCGCCTGGAGCGCGTTCACCGGCGAGCGCGGCGATGGCGGTGTCGACCTGCTCGGACTGGCCTCGGCCGCCTCGATCCTGCTGGCGCTGCTGCCGCAGATCGGCGAGCAGGCCGACTACCTGCGCTTCCTGCCGGCGCCCGAGCGCAGCGGCAGGCTGCGCTGGTGGAGCGCGCTGCTGCTGTCCGGCCCCGGCTGGGTGCTTCCGGGCGGGCTGAAGCTGATGGCGGGCTCCTTCCTCGCCTACCTCGCGGTGTCGCACGGTGTGCCGGTCGCGCAGGCGCACGAGCCCACCGAGATGTTCCTGGTGGCCTTCGAGCGCATGCTCGGTCACCCGGGCCTGGCGCTGCTGCTCACCGGCGTCTTCGTCGTGGTCTGCCAGCTCAAGATCAATGTCACCAACGGCTACGCCGGTTCCATCGCCTGGTCGAACTTCTTCTCGCGGCTGACGCACGCGCACCCCGGCCGCGTCGTGTGGCTGGTCTTCAACGTAGTGCTGGCGCTGCTGCTGATGCTGGTCGGGCTGCTGACCGTCATCGAGAATATCCTGGTGCTCTACGCCAATCTGGCGGTCGCCTGGATCGGCGCGCTGGCCGCCGATCTGGTGATCAACAAGCCGCTCGGCTACAGCCCCAGGGGCATCGAGTTCAAGCGCGCGCATCTCTACGACATCAATCCGGTGGGCGTGGGCGCGCTGGCGCTGTCCATCGTGTTCTCGACGCTGGCCCTGACCGGCGTCTTCGGGCCCCTGGCCAGGGCGCTTTCTCCCTTCATCGGCCTGGGCGTGGCCTTCGTCGCGGCGCCGCTGATCGCCATCGCCACGAAAGGGCGCTACTACATCGCGCGCGAGCCGGAAGCCATGGACAGCCGGGACGGCGAGATCCGCTGCGTCATCTGCGAGAACCGTTTCGAGACGCCGGATGTGGCGCTCTGCCCGGCCTACGCCGGGCCGATCTGCTCGCTGTGCTGCACGCTGGAAACGCGCTGCAACGACCTCTGCAAGACCGACAGCCGCTTCAACGAGCAGGTCACGGCCGCGCTGCGGCGGCTGCTGCCGGAGCGCGCCGCGCGCTCGGTGCACAGCAGCACCGGGCATTTCCTCGGCATTCTGCTGCTCTTCGTCTTTGCCACCGGCTGCCTGCTGTCGATGATCTACATGCAGTACGCGGCCGTGGTGCCGGCGGCGCAGCAGACCATCGGCACGACGCTGTGGATCGTCTTCTTCAGCCTGCTCGTGCCCTTCGGCATCGCCGCCTGGCTGATGGTGCTCGCCCACGAGAGCCGCCGCGCCGCAGAGACCGAGACCGAGCGGCAGACTGGCATGCTCATGGAGGAGATCGCTGCTCACGAGCGCACCGATGCCGCGCTGCAGAAAGCCAAGGAAGCCGCCGAAGCCGCCAACGAAGCCAAGAGCCGATATGTCGTCGGAATCAGCCACGAGATTCGCTCGCCGCTGAACGCCATCTTCGGCTATGCCCAGCTGCTGGAGCGCGACGCGGCGGTCGGCGGCGGCAACGCCGTGAAGGTGATCCGGCGCAGCGCCGAGCATCTGTCGAACCTCGTCGAGGGGCTGCTCGATATCTCGCGCATCGAGAGCGGCCTGCTGCGCCTGAGCCGCGACACGGTGCCGCTGATCGAGCTGCTGGATCAGATCGTCGCGATGTTCCGCGTGCAGGCCGAGGACAAGGGCCTCGTCTTTCACTACGAGCGTCCCGAGACACTCCCCGAGTACGTGCATACCGACCAGAAGCGGCTGCGGCAGATCCTCATCAATCTGCTCTCCAACGCCATCAAGTACACCGAGTCCGGTGAGGTCGGCCTGCGCCTGCACTACCCGAGCAGCCAGATCGCCGAGTTCCGCATTCGCGACTCCGGCGTCGGCATCCGCGAGTCGGATCTCGACACCATCTTCGAGCCCTTCGAGCGCGGCAGCATGCCGGCTTCGGGCGGGTTGCCCGGCGCCGGGCTGGGCCTGGCCATCACCAAGGTGCTGGTGCAGATCATGGGCGGCGAGATCCGGGTCAAGAGCCGGCCGGGGGAGGGCAGCAGCTTCAGCGTGCGCCTGTTGCTGCCAGCAGCCACCGAAGCCAATCCGGAGCGCATCGCCCACCGGCGCGTCGTCGGCTACGCCGGTCCGCGCCGACGCATCCTGCTGGTCGACGACAACGTTGCCCACCGCGATCTGCTGCGCGAGATGCTGGTACCGCTCGATTTCCTTGTCGAGGAGGCAGCCGACGGTGCCAGCGGGCTTCGGCTGGCCACCGCGCAACCACCCGATCTCGTCGTGCTCGACATCGCCATGCCCGGCATGAACGGCTGGGAGGTCGCCCGCGCGCTGCGTGCGCAGCCGGCGCCGCCACGCATCCTGATGGTTTCGGCCAACGCCAACGACGGCAGCAACGGCGGTGCATCAGGCAGCGTGCACGACGGCTTCGTCATGAAGCCGGTGGATATCGACTTCCTGCTCGAGCGCATCGCCGAGCTTCTGGGCCTGGAGTGGCGCTATGAGGCGCAGGCGCTGCCGCAGCCGACCGCCGCGCCCGCCCCCGAGACCGAATGCGCGCCGCGCCCCTATCTCGACGCGCTGGAGCAACTCGGCCGCATCGGCTATGTACGCGGCATCGAAACCAAGCTGCGCGAGATGGAAGAGGCCGAGCCGGGCAGCGTCCGGCTGGCCGCCCGGCTGCGCGGCCTCATCGGCAACTACGACCTGAAGGGTTTCCTCCGGGTCGTGGCGGAGGCGAAACGCCGTGACTGAGCGGGCGCGCCGTCGCGACATCGTGCTGGTGGTGGACGACGCCCCGGACACCTTGCGTTTTCTTACCGACACGCTGGAGGGTGCCGGCGTGACGGTACTGATCGCCACCGACGGCGAGAGCTGCCTGGCGCTGGTCGACGAAGTGACGCCCCACCTGATCCTGATGGACGCGATGATGCCGGGCCTCGACGGCTTTCAAACCTGCCGACGACTCAAGCAGGAGAAGGGGCTGCAGCACGTGCCGGTGATCTTCATGACCGGCCTCAGCGACACCGAACATGTTCTGGAGGGCCTGCAGGCCGGCGGCGTGGACTACGTCGCCAAGCCCATCGTCGTCGAGGAACTGCTCGCACGCATCCGCGTCCACCTGGCCAACGCGCGGGTGACCAGCGGCAGTCAGATGGCGCTGGACGCAACCGGCCGCTTCCTGCTCGCCATCGACGGAAAAGGAATGCCGCTTTGGTGCACGCCGCGCGCCGAGCAGCTGCTCGCCGAAGTCTTCGGCGGCGAGGCCCCCGAAGCGTCGCTGCTGCCCCCCGAGGTCAGCGATCGGCTGCGTCGCATATGTACCGACGAGCCGGCCATGCAGAGCGCCTTCTTCTTCAACGTCGGCGAGCGGCGCCTGGAGCTGACCTTCATCAGCGCCACCGGCCCCGACGAGTTTCTGTTCCGCCTCGACGACCGCAGCCCGGGCCGTGAGGAGGCACTGCTGCAGGAACAGCTGGGTCTGACCCGGCGCGAGGCCGATGTTCTGCTGTGGATCAGCCGCGGCAAGGCCAACCGCGATATCAGCGCCATCCTCGACATCAGCCCGCGCACGGTGAACAAGCACCTGGAGCAGATCTTCGAGAAGCTGGGCGTGGATAACCGCGCCTCGGCCGCCGCGCGCGCCGTGCGGGCGCTTTCCTGAGCCGGCAGCGCCAACGCGCTACGTCAAATACCCCATACCTCGCTACCACCCCGCCGCCTAGTCTCGTTGTCGAGGGTGGATACCGCCTGCCGGCCACCGGCTGAGCGGCCCGCAAGAGGTCGTCCACCCCGCGCGACGGAGGAGAAGGCGCGGCCGGAGTTTCCGGTCGCTGGATGAATGCTTTCAGGGGGAAATCAATATGGGAATCATCGCAAGGGGAGGTCGACCAGACCAGACCACGCCCGAACTGAATCTTGGCTACGTCATCGAGGCCTTCGACGCGCGTGTCGCGCTGTTCTAAATCGATACCGGCTTCGACGAGCCGGCAGGCCCGGACTTCACGCAGATCGGACTCGGCCTGCAGATCCAGATGTAAACCGCGCTCCGCGCCGTTCCGTCAATCACTTCTTGGAGAGACTTTCATGACCCACATCAAACCCCTGCGCCTGCTCGGCGCAGCCCTTACCGCTCTCGGCCTGACCATGGGCAGCGCCCACGCCGACGACGACACCATCAAGGTCGGCGTGCTGCATTCGCTGTCCGGCACCATGGCCATCAGCGAGACCACGCTGAAGGACACCGTCCTCATGCTCATCGAGCAGCAGAACGCCAAGGGCGGCCTGCTCGGCAAGAAACTGGAGCCGGTAGTGGTCGACCCGGCCTCCGACTGGCCGCTCTTCGCCGAGAAGGCGCGCGAGCTGCTGGAGCAGGAGAAGGTGGACGTCATCTTCGGCTGCTGGACTTCGGTGTCACGCAAATCGGTGCTGCCGGTGGTCGAGGAGCTCAACGGGCTGCTCTTCTATCCGGTGCAGTACGAGGGCGAGGAGTCCTCGCGCAACGTCATCTACACCGGTGCGGCGCCCAACCAGCAGGCCATCCCGGCGGTGAACTACCTGATGAACGACGTCGGCGTCGAGCGCTGGGTGCTGGCCGGCACGGACTACGTCTACCCGCGCACGACCAACAAGATCCTCGAGCAATACCTCAAGGACAAGGGCGTGGCCGACGCCGACATCATGATCAACTACACGCCCTTCGGTCACTCCGACTGGCAGAGCATCGTCTCCGAGATCAAGGCCTTCGGCTCCACCGGCAAGATGACGGCGGTGGTGTCCACCATCAACGGCGATGCCAACGTGCCCTTCTACAAGGAACTGGGCAACCAGCAGATCGCTGCCGAGGACATCCCCGTGGTCGCCTTCTCGGTCGGTGAAGAGGAGCTGTCCGGCATCGACACCGGCCCGCTGATCGGCCATCTCTCGGCCTGGAACTACTTCCAGAGCGTCGACACCGACGCCAATGAAGCCTTCATCGAGAACTGGCGCGCATTCACCGGCGACCCGAAGCGGGTAACCAACGACCCGATGGAAGCGCACTACATCGGCTTCAACCTGTGGGCGAAGGCGGTCGAGGCGGCTGAGACCACCGAGGTCGACGCCGTGCTCGAAGCCCTGCCCGGCCAGAGCGTGCCCAATCTCACCGGTGGCACGGCCGAGCTGCTGCCAAACCACCACATCACCAAGCCCGTCTACATCGGCGAGATCGAGGACGACGGCCAGTACGCGGTGGTGTGGGAAACCGAGGAAGAAGTCCCCGGCGACGCCTGGTCCGACTATCTCCCGGAGAGCGCGAAGATCAAGGCCGACTGGGTCGAGCTCAAGTGCGGCAACTACGACACCGAGACCGGCGAGTGCTCGGGCACCGAGTACTGATGCCGGCCTGAAGCGAGCCCGGAGCCGGCGCGATACCGGCTCCGGGTTTTCCCGCCTGCGGGAGCCCACCAATGACCGAGGCCCGATTCATGACCGCTACTGGCCCCCTGGCCCGTCTGCTCGTGCTGCTGTCCCTGCTGATGGCGACGGCGACCGCGCTGGCCGCCGAAGGCGAGACCATGCCGGAGATGTCCGACGCGACCTTCGGCGAGGCCGAGGCGCGCTTTGCCGAGCGGGTCGAGGCGTTGGCCGACGCCAACTTCCGGGAGAAGCGCGAGATCGTCGACGCGCTGGCGGCGGAGGCGCATCCCCGAGCGCGGGCGCTGCTCACCGCCTTCGGCGACAAGCGACTCTTCTACCGCGAGGCCGACGGCCGCGTCTTCATTGCTCTTGAGGAGGGTGACGGCAGCCTGCGGCTGCAGGACGCGATCACCCACGAGGAGATCGGCGAAGTCGCCGACGACGGCTTCGATGATGTGCGCACCAACACGGCGCTGCGCAAGCAGATCCGCGGCGCGCTGGCGCGCCTGGATCTGAACGCCGCGGACCCGGCCACACGCATGGCAGCCGTCGCCGAGCTCAGCGGCGAACTCGACGACGCCAACGTTGCAGCACTGCGCAAGCGGCGCGCACTTGAGGAGGATCCGGAGATCCTGAAGCGCGTGGAGGTGGCCGTGGCACTGGCCGACCTCGCCTCCGAGGACCCCGCGCGACGGATGGAAGCCCTGCAGACGATCAGTGGCGAGCAGAGCCGCGTCGCCTACAACCGCATCAAGCTGCTGTTGCGCGACGACCTCGACGGCAACCCGGTGGAACCGGACCCGCGCATCCGCGAGGCCGCGGCGAGCTATGTCGCGCGCATCGATTCGCTGCGCGCCTTCTACGACGGGCTGGAGACCATTTTCTTCGGCCTGAGCCTGGGATCGGTGCTGGTGCTGGCGGCAATCGGACTGGCCATCACCTTCGGCGTCATGGGCGTGATCAACATGGCGCACGGCGAGCTGATCATGCTCGGCGCCTACACCACCTATGTCGTGCAGCTGCTGCTGCCCAACCACATCGGCCTGGCGCTGGTGCTCGCCATCCCGGCCGCCTTCGTCGTCTCGGGCCTGGTGGGCATCGCCATCGAGCGCGGCATCGTGCAGTTTCTCTACGGGCGGCCGCTGGAAACGCTGCTGGCCACCTTCGGCCTGAGCCTGGTGCTGCAGCAAACGGTGCGCTCGATCTTCTCGCCGTTGAACCGCTCCGTCACGGCACCGGAGTGGATGAGCGGGCTGATCCACTTCAACGATTTCTTCTCGCTGACGGCCAACCGGCTCTACATCGTCGGCTTCACCCTCGTCGTCTTTGCGCTGCTGATGCTGGTCATGCAGCGCACCTCGCTCGGTCTGAAGGTGCGGGCGGTGGCGCAGAACCGGCAGATGGCGCGCGCCATGGGCATCCGTACCCAGCGCGTCGACGCGCTGACCTTCGGGCTGGGCGCCGGCATCGCCGGCATCGCCGGCGTGGCGCTGTCGCAGCTGACCAATGTCGGTCCCAACCTGGGGCAGAGCTACATCATCGACTCCTTCATGGTCGTGGTCTTCGGCGGGGTCGGCAATCTCTGGGGCACGCTCGTGGGCGGGATGACGCTGGGCGTGCTCAACAAATTCCTCGAGCCATGGAGCGGCGCCGTGCTGGCCAAGATCCTGGTGCTGGTCTTCCTCATCCTCTTCATCCAGCGGCGCCCGCGCGGTCTCTTCCCGCAGAAGGGCCGCTCGGCGGAGGGCCAGTGATGCGTGCCGGCAAGGGCCCCCTTCTCGGCCGCCTGCTCGGCGACCGCGGCACCTGGATCTTCCTGGCGCTGCTCGCCGCACTGACCCTGATCGTGCCCGTGTGCAATCTGGCGCTGTCGCCGGAGCATCCGCTGTACGTATCGGGCTATCTGGTGGCGCTGCTGGGCAAGTATCTGACCTACGCGCTGCTGGCCGTGGCCATCGATCTGATCTGGGGCTACTGCGGCATTCTCAGCCTCGGGCACACGGCCTTCTTCGCGCTCGGCGGCTACGCCATGGGCATGTACCTGATGCGCCAGATCGGCGACCGTGGCGTCTACGGCCACCCCACGCTGCCCGACTTCATGGTCTTCCTCGACTGGGAGAAGCTGCCCTGGTACTGGTACGGCTTCGACCAGTTCTGGTTCGCCGCCCTGATGGTGCTGCTGGCGCCGGGCGCGCTGGCGCTGGTCTTCGGCTGGCTGGCCTTCCGCTCCCGCGTTACGGGCGTCTACTTCGCGATCATCACGCAGGCGCTGACCTACGCGCTGATGCTGGCCTTCTTCCGCAACGAGATGGGCTTCGGCGGCAACAACGGCCTGACCGACTTCAAGGAACTGCTCGGCTTCGACCTGCAGGCGCGCGGCACGCGCGCCGGCCTCTTCGTGGCCTCCGCCGTGGCGCTGGGCATCGGCTTCGTCATCGGCCGCTTCATCGTCACTTCGCGCGCCGGCCGCGTGCTGGAGGCAATCCGCGACGCCGAGAACCGCACGCGCTTCACCGGCTATCGCGTGGAGCTGTACAAGGTCTGGATCTTCACCGTCTCGGCGATGATGGCCGGTGTCGCGGGCGCCCTCTACGTGCCGCAGGTGGGCATCATCAATCCGGGCGAGTTCTCGCCCATCGCCTCCATCGAGGCGGTCGTCTGGGTGGCGGTGGGCGGCCGCGGCACACTCTACGGCGCCGCGCTCGGCGCCGGTCTGGTCAATTTCGCCAAGACCTGGTTCACGGCGAGCTTCCCGGAAGTCTGGCTCTACGCGCTGGGCACCCTCTTCGTCGTCGTCACCCTCTTCCTGCCGAAAGGCGTCATCGGCCTGCTCGGCTATCTGCGCCGGAGGCGCCCATGAAGCTGCCCGCTCCCCTCGACGCCTTTGCGGATCGCTCGCGCGTCTTCGACTTCGTGCAACGGCCGGCGGCGGCGCGCGCCGACCTGCGTCACGGCACGGTGCTCTACGTCGAGGACGTCACCGTGAGCTTCGACGGCTTCAAGGCTCTCAATGCGCTGACGCTCTACGTGAACGCCGGCGAGCTGCGCTGCATCATCGGCCCCAACGGCGCCGGCAAGACCACGATGATGGATGTCATCACCGGCAAGACCCGGCCTGACGCCGGCAGCGCCTGGTTCGGGCAGAACATGAATCTGCTGGCCATGGACGAGCCGCAGATCGCGCAGGCCGGTATCGGCCGCAAATTCCAGAAGCCCACCGTCTTCGAGAGCCACAGCGTCTTCGAAAACCTGGAGCTGGCCATGGCCGGGCCGCGCGGCGTCTGGCGCGTGCTCTTCGCACAGCTCAGCGGCGAGCAGCGCGATCACATCGACGAAACGCTGGCGCTGATCGGGCTGACTGCCGAAGGCGCCACCGTCGCCGGCGCCCTCTCGCACGGCCAGAAGCAGTGGCTGGAGATCGGCATGCTGCTGATGCAGGAGCCGGAGCTGCTGCTGGTGGACGAGCCCGTAGCCGGCATGACCCCGCAGGAGGTCGAACGCACGGCCGAGCTGCTGCTGCAGCTGGCGGGCAAGCGCTCGGTGGTCGTCGTCGAGCACGACATGGCCTTCGTGCGCTCCATCGCGAGCACCGTAACCGTGCTGCACGAGGGCAGCGTGCTCGCCGAAGGCCCGATGGCGGAGGTCCAGAACGACCCACGCGTGATCGAGGTGTATCTCGGTGAATAGCAAGGACAGCCTGAGCATCCGAGGCTTGAACCAGTTCTACGGCGGCAGCCACACGCTGTGGGACGTCGACATGACCGTGCCCGAGGGCGCCATCACCTGTCTGATGGGTCGCAACGGCATGGGCAAGACGACGCTGCTGAAATGCGTCATGGGCCTGCTCGCCGCACGCGGCGAGATTCGCTTCGGCGATACCGAGCTGACGAAGCTCGCCGCCGACCGGCGTGCCGGCATCGGCATCGGCTATGTGCCGCAGGGCCGGGAAATCTTCCCGCAGCTCACGGTGGCCGAGAACCTGCAGCTGGGCGTCTATGTGCGCCGCGACCGATCCACGCAGGCGCTGGAGCGCGTCTACGAGCTCTTCCCGGTACTCAAGCAGATGCGCGGCCGGCGCGGCGGTGATCTTTCCGGCGGTCAGCAGCAGCAGCTCGCCATCGGTCGCACGCTGGTCTTCGAGCCGCGCCTGCTCATCCTCGACGAGCCCTGCGAGGGCATTCAGCCGAACATCGTCGCCGAGATCGGCGACACGCTGCTCAAGCTGAACCGCGACGAGGGTCTGACCGTGCTGCTGGTCGAGCAGAAGCTGCCCTTCGCCCGCCGGGTCGCGGATGCCTTCCGCATTCTCGAAAAGGGGCGCCTGGTCGCGGAGGGCGCCATCGACGCGCTGTCCGACGAGCTGGTCAGCAAGCATTTGAGCGTCTAGGACGCGGCAGCCGCCACAAAAGCTTCATGCAGCTGTCACGAGTGGTCAACGGCGGCTTCATATGGTGCGCGCAATCCTGCATCCGGTTGCCCGCATGTCCGCACAGATCGCACCAGTCGATGCCCGCCGGGAACGCTTCTCGGTCTCCCTCGCCGCCAACGCCGCCGCCGTGGCCGAATCGCAGCGGCTGCGTTATCGCGTCTTCGCCGAGGAAATGGGCGCGCAGATCGACGACGGCGGCAGCGGCTTGGACCGCGACCGCTACGACGACCACTGCCGGCATCTGCTCGTGCGCGACACGACGACCGATGCCGTCGTCGCCAGCACGCGGCTGCTCGACGATCACCAGGCCGCGGATGCCGGCGGCTTCTATTCCTCGGGCGAGTTCGAGCTGGGCATGATCCACGCACTGCCGGGACGCGTGCTCGAGCTTGGCCGTACCTGCGTAGACGCCGATTACCGCAACGGCGCCACCATCGCTGCGCTGTGGCAGGGCGTGGCCGCGCTGATCACCGGCGAGGGCTATGACTACCTCTTCGGCTGCGCCAGCATCGGGCTGGACGACGGCGGCGCTCGCGCGCACGCCATGCTGACCACCATCCGCGAGCGCCACATGGCGTCACCGCATCAGCGCGTGCGGCCCTACCGCCCGCTGCCGCGCGCCGATGTCGACGCGGAGTCCCTGGCCGCTACATCCGTGCGCATGCCACCCCTGCTCAAGGCCTATCTCAGCCTGGGCGCGCGCGCCTGCGGCGAGCCCTACTGGGATCCGGACTTCCAGTGCGCGGATGTCTTCATGCTGCTCGACGTACGCGAGCTGAACCCGCGCTACGCGCGCCACTTCCTGAAGACGGACAAGCCCGGCAGCCGGCGCCTGGCCGCCTGAGGTGCGGCACCCGGCCGCGCTTGCCCGCGGCGTATGGCGGGCGCTCTGCATCGTGGTGCTGCTCGGTGTGGCGGGCTTCATGGCGCTGGCAGTGGCCGTCAGCCCGCGGCCACTGCCTCCCGAGCCCCTGACCGCCTGGTGGATGCGCCAGCTGCTGGGCGTGCTGCGGGTGCGGGTGCGCTGCTCCGGCTCACCCGCCGCGCCCGACGGGCTCGTCGTGGCCAATCACGTCTCCTGGCTCGACATCGCCGTCATCGCCGGCCTGCTGCCGGGGCGCTTCGTGGCCAAGAGCGAAGTGCGCGACTGGCCGCTGATCGGCGCGCTTGCCGCCGCGGCCGGCAGCTATTTCATCCGGCGGGGCAGCAATGCCACCCAGGCCCTGACGGACCGCATGGAGCCACGCCTGCGCGCCGGGGGCCGCATCGTGCTGTTCCCGGAAGGCACAACGACCGCCGGCGACAGCGTGCGCCGATTCCACCCGCGGCTGTTCGCGGCTGCGGCCAACGTTTCCGCGGTGATCCAGCCCCTGGCACTGCGCTATGGGCGGGCCCCGGACGGACGCAATGTCGCCCCCTTCGTCGGTGACGATGCCTTCCTGCCGCATCTATTGCAGCTGCTCGGGCTTCCCGGCCTGGAGGTCCAGGTCATGCTGGCACCCGCTTTCATCGCGAAGGAGGAGCGCGGCGCTCTCGCCCGAAGAGCGCGCGCGGCCGTGGCCGACGCGCTCGCAGAAACGCCTTCGGAGCCGTTCGCCCCCGCCGTCGCGTATGGCCGCGAGGTTGTCACCATTGCAGGACAGGGCATGCCGCCGCCGCGCGGAGCGCGTTAAACTACTCGGCTCATTTGCCAGGCGAGGCCCGTTGTGAGCTCAGCCGTCGAAACACCGCGCCGGCGCAGCGCCCCCATGGCGCCCGGCACCAAGATGAATGCCGCCGACAAGATGGCGCGCATCCCGGTCAAGATCGAGGCCACCACCCAGGCCGAGCGCAAGCCGAGCTGGATCCGGGCGCGCATGGGCAACGCCGCCGAAGTCGCGCGCATCAAGTCGCTGCTGCGCGAGCAGAAGCTGCATTCGGTCTGCGAGGAGGCCTCCTGCCCCAATCTGGGCGAGTGCTTCTCCAAGGGCACCGCCACCTTCATGATCATGGGTGACATCTGCACGCGGCGCTGCCCCTTCTGCGATGTCTCGCACGGCCGCCCCGAGCCGCTGGATCCGGAAGAGCCGCCGCATCTGGCCGATACCATCGCGCGGCTGAAGCTGAACTATGTCGTCATCACCAGCGTCGACCGCGACGACCTGCGCGACGGCGGTGCCGGCCACTTCGCCGCCTGCATCGACGCCATCCGCGCGCGCACCCCCGACACCCGCATCGAGGTGCTGGTGCCCGACTTCCGCGGCCGCATGGATCCGGCCATGGCGATCTTCAACGACCACCCGCCGGATGTCTTCAACCACAACCTGGAGACCGTGCCGCGGCTCTACCGCCAGGCGCGACCGGGCTCGGACTACGAATGGTCGCTGGACCTGCTGGAGCGCTTCAAGGGCGTGCACCCGGAAGTGCCGACCAAATCCGGCCTGATGCTGGGCCTGGGCGAGGAGATCGCCGAGGTCGAGCAGGTCATGCAGGATCTGCGCGACCACGGCTGCGACATGCTGACGCTGGGCCAGTATCTGCAGCCCTCAAAGCATCACCACCCGGTGGCGCGCTACGTGCACCCCGACGAGTTCGCCGAGCTGAAGCGCAAGGGCGAGGCCATGGGCTTCGCGCACGTCGCCAGCGGGCCGATGGTGCGCAGCTCCTATCACGCCGACGAACAAGCCGAGGGCTTGCTGCACAGCGTCTGAGCGCGGTCTTCCGGCTGTCACAGGGCTGTGCCACACAGGCAAGCGGATCGCCGAGGCAGCTTCCTTCGATGTTCAGCCTGGCCGCTAAAGGACGGAGGCACCCTGCGTCGTTTGCAGATACTGGCGCCAGCCACCGATATCGCTGATTTCGGTGGCTGCGTCGAGGACGTGCGACTCGCAGAGAAAGCCGTTGACGACGTCGCCCGACTCGAGTTCGACGCTGCCGATGGTGAGCGGTGCCGGGATGCGGTCGACAAAGCCGCCGAAAGCCGCGCTGGGAACCGCCCACACTTCGACTTCGATGCCCGTCCCCGCGGCATCGCGCACCATGCCAGGGCGCGCCGGCTCGAAGCCGTGGAGATGATAGAGCCGATAGCGGGGTGCGGTGCGCATCCGCCGCTGCAGATTGGCCCCAATGCCCGTCAGCTGATGATTGAGGGGCAGCCCCTCCATGTGCGCACCGCAGACTGCCAGCAACACGCTGTCCGGCGGGCGCACGCCAAGGGCGCCTTCCCCGGCAGACGATCCCACCGAAGGCGGCATCATCCGGTCCGAAGCACCCAGCGGCGTGCCGCCGGCCCGATGCAAGGCGGTGGCGATAGGGTACAAAACCTGCTCGTGGAAAGCCGGCGCGCTGAGTGTCACGCCGAAGGGCTGGCCGCATTCCAGAAAGCCCACCGGCACCGCGTAGGCGCAGAGATCGAGCAGATTCATGAAGTTCGTGTAATAGCCCAGGCGACTGTTGTAGGCGACGGGTTCGGCGGCGATCTCGTCGCGGCGATAGGTCGTCGGCACCGTCGGCGTCAGCAGGCAGTCGACGTCGCTCCAGAGCGCCGCAATGTCTCGCTGCAACCGCTTCAGGCGGTAGTAGGACGCGAAAGCATCGGCCGCCGAAATGCCCTGCCCGCGCGCGATGATCTCGGCCGTGGGTGACATCACCGAATCCGGATGCGCTGCCAGGAAGTCGCGCACCGACAGATAACGCTCCGCGATCCACGGGCCCTCGTAGAGCAGACACGACGCCTCTCGGAAGGCGCCGAAATCGATCTCGCGTGCCTCGCCACCGAGCGTTTCCAGACGGGCGACGGCGTCGCGGAAGCAAGCCTTCGCGCCAGCGTCTCCGAAGAACTCCAGATCGGCCTGGCGTGGCACCGCAAAGCGAAAGCTGCGCAACTGCTCCGGCCAGCGCGGAGCCTGCGGCGGCGACAGACGCCGTGCGAAGGGGTCCGCCTCATCGTATTCGGCCACGATGCGGAATACCGTTGCGGCGTCCTCGCCACTCAGCGCGAAGATCGAGACGCAGTCCAGCGAGCGACAGGCCGGGAAGACGCCGCGGTTGCTGACCGCGCCGCGCGAAGGCTTAAGGCCGACAAGGTTGTTCAAGGCCGCCGGCACACGGCCGGAGCCGGCCGTGTCCGTGCCCAGTGCGAAAGTCGCTGCGCCGCAGGCGACGGCGACGGCGGAGCCGGCACTGGAGCCACCGGCGATGTAATCCGGATTGCGCGGATTGCTGCAGGCCCCATAGGGCGAGCGCGTGCCCACAAGGCCGGTCGCGAACTGGTCGAGATTGGTCTTGCCGACCAATAGCGCGCCCGCCTCCATGGCCTTTTCCACAGCGCGCGCACTATGCTCAGGGGTATAAGCGAAATCGGGGCAACCCGCCGTGGTCGGCAGACCGGCCACGTCGATATTGTCCTTGACGACGAAGGGCACACCGAAGAGGGGTGGCAAGGGCGCATCGCCGCGCGCACCCAGCCAGGCATCCAGCTCCCTGGCACGCGCCAGCAGCTGCGCCTCCGGCACCCGATGGATCCATGCATTGCAGCCCGCGGCCCGTTCCGCTGCCACGAGGATCTCGCCCATCACGCCTTCGACGCTGAGCGCGCCGCTGGCATAGCCAATCTGCAGCTCGCCCATCAGCCGTGGGCATTGCCCTTCGTCGTTGTCCGCCAAGCCTGTTTCTCCCTGCCTTGCGCGCCGGATCCGCCGGGTGACGCGCTTCGAGTGGATTGCTCACCCGCCCGGAGGCAGCGTGATCGCTAGGCCGGAGCCCCTCTACGGGCCGGGCTGCATGGACGATTGCCGTCTGCCGGAGCGGCTATCCCAAAGCAAGCAAGAGCGGTGCCAATTGTATACATCCTTGTACGCGATCGGCGCAGAATGCCCCGAGGCCGCGCTTGCGCCGGGGAGAGAATCGGTGGATCGGCTGCCGGCTCGCTACATCGAGGCCTGCGGGCGCGCAAGCTGGCGCAGCGTGAGCGACTTCGCAAACTCCTCGCTGCGGGTGATGTGCGTGGTCATCAGGGCCTTGGCGCCTTCGAGATCGCGACGCAGCAGCTGCTGCACGATCTCGTGGTGCTCGGCATAGGTCCGGTCGATACGGTCGCTGTTGGTGAAATCGAGACGGCGGATGACGCGGATCTGGCTGTTGACCTGCTGCAGATAGTGCGCGAGTGCCTTGTTGCCGCCGCCCTCGGCGAGCGCGATATGAAAGCACTCGTCGCGCGCCTCCATCTTCTCCGAGTTGTCGGTACGACCTTTCTGCTCGACAGGATCCCAATCCTCAGCCAGCGCTTCCAACTCCGCATCGCCCATCTCGGCGCAGGCAACCTCCAGGGACAGCATCTCCAGCGCGATGCGCACGCGATAGTGCTGGGTGAGCTCGTCGATATCGATGTTGCGCACGAAACAGCCCTGCTTGGGCATGATCACGATGTGCCCCTCGTAGGCGAGGCGCTGCAACGCTTCCCGAATCGGCGTGCGGCTGACGGAGAAGCGCTCGGCGAGCTCTGTTTCGGTGATGCGGCTACCCGGGTAGAGCTCGAAGTTGAGAATCATCTCCCGGAGCTTCTCGAAGACCTCACCGTTGGTCGACTGCTTGCTTCTGGCCACTGCGTCTCCCTATGTTTCCCCGCGGGCCACACCGCGTCTTGTTACCGGATGTTTGTATCCATGACTGTATGCAGAGAGTAGCACCCGCGACTCGGCACGCAATACACGTATTTCCGGGACACCCGCATCTCCGACGCCCAGACTTGTGCCGAGGCGCCGGGCACGACAAAATGTGCACTACGTTGTATGCATTGAGCGCCCCACAATGAATCGCCCAGCGGCCGGCGCCGCCACGACTCCGCATCCCATGGCTACCGAGGCCGCCTGCCGCGTCCTTGCCGACGGCGGCACAGCCGCCGAAGCGCTGGTTGCGGCCGGCTCGGTGCTGGCGGTTGTTTATCCGCACATGGGTGGCCTGGGCGGCGATGCGGTCTGGATGCTGGTCGACGCCGACGGCGAAACGACCGTGATATCCGGCATCGGCCAGTCGGCTGCGGATATTCCGCAGGGGCCGGTACCGCTGCGCGGCCCCGGTTCGACGCTGACCGCCGCGGCTAGCGTCGACGCCTGGGAGCAGGCCTTCACGCACAGCCTCGAGCGCTGGGGTGGAAGCATGGACTGGGCCGCGCTGCTGGCGCCGGCAATCGCGCATGCCCGGGAAGGCACGCCGGTGAGCGCCTCGCAGCACTACTGGCACGGGCAGCGGCGCGAGATCCTGCGCGATCAGCCCGGATTCGCGGCCGTCTTCGAACCCGGCGGGCGCGTCCCGGAGGCCGGCACGCGCCTGGCCCAGCCACAGCTGGCGCGGACGCTGGAGATCCTCGCGCAACAGGGCGCGAGCAGCTTCCGCGAAGGCGAACTGGCGCGGCGGCTCGCCGATGGCCTCGCGCAGGCCGGCTCGCCCTTGCGTGCCACCGATCTGGCCGCCTGCCGGGCGCGCGTCGAGCAGCCCCTCGTCCTGCGCTATCGCGAAGGTGAGCTACTGGCGCCGCCGCCACCGAGCCAGGGTGCCGCTCTGCTCCAGATCATGGGCCTCTTCGAGCGCGTCACCGACGGCCCGGCGCCACCGGAGCGGGCAGCCAATTTCCATCTGCTGGCGGCCTGCGTCGCACAGGCCCTGGCCGAGCGCGATACGCGCCTCGGCGACCCGACGACATGGGACACGCCCGAAGCGATGGCCGCTTCGATGCTCGACGGCCCCTGGCTCGATACGCTGGCCGCCACCATCGGCGGTCACGCCGCCGACGCTTCCCCCAGCGCGATGCCGCAGGCCGACACGGTATGGCTGGCCGCTGCCGATCATCATGGCCACGCGGCCTGCCTGAGTCAGAGCCTGTACTTCGATTTCGGCAGCGGTGTCGTGGCCGGCGACACGGGCGTGCTCTGGCACAACCGCGGCGCCGCCTTCTCGGCGGAAGCGGCCTCCCCGAATGCGCTCGCGCCCGGTCGCCGGCCGCTGCACACGCTGGCGCCGGCAGCCTTTCGCCGTAAGGGTCGACTGGCGCTGCTGGCAGGAACGCAGGGGGGCAACGGCCAGGCACAGACCGTGGCGCAGCTACTCTGGCGCGTGCTCGATCTGGATCAGCCACCGGCCTACGCGCTGAGCCGCCCGCGTTTCCTGCTCGGCCCGGGCTTCGAGGACACGCGTGCCACGCTCAAGCTCGAGGCGGACTTCGGTGAAGCGCTTATCGGCGAGCTCGCGCGCCGTGGCCATCCCGTCGAGACCGTCGCCCCCCGTCATCGCATGATGGGCGAAGCGGGCCTGCTGCAGATTACCGGCGCCGGCCCGCGCGCCGCTCACGACCCACGCGGCTGCGGCACCGCCGCCCCCGCCTGAAGGACGCACCACACATGCCCGTCGAGCTTCTCTACCCCCTCATCGGTGTCGCCACCGGCCTCGTCGCCGGCCTGCTCGGCGTCGGTGGCGGCATCCTCACGGTGCCCGTGCTTGCTGCGCTCTTCGCGCTGCAAGGCTTGGCGCCGGCCCACACCATGCATCTGGCGGTCGCGACCTCGCTGTCGGTCATCATCTTCACGGCCGCCTCCTCGGCGCGCTCGCATCATGCCCGCGGCGCCGTGCTCTGGCCGATCGTCCGGCGCATGGTGCCAGGACTGATCATCGGCGCCATCGCCGGCTCGCTGCTCGCCGATATGGCGTCCACCACCGTGCTGGCGCGACTCTTCGGCGTCGCCAGTCTGCTGGTCGCCTTCCAGATGTTTCTCAACCGCCAGCCGCCGCCGGCGCGCAGCCTTCCCGGCACGCCGGGGCTGTTCGGCATATCGACGGCCATCGGTACCATCTCGGCATTGATCGGCATCGGCGGTGGCAGCCTGACCGTGCCCTACCTGGTCTGGTGCAACACACCGCCGGCGAAAGCCGTGGGCACCTCGTCGGCCTTCGGCGTACCCATCGCCGCCTTCGCCACGGCGGGCTACGTCGCCGCCGGCTGGGGCGAGCCGGCGCTGCCGGAATGGACCGCCGGCTATGTCTACCTGCCGGCACTGCTCGGCATCGGCTTGGTCAGCGTGCTCACTGCCCCGCTTGGCGCACGTCTTGCACACGGTATGCCGGCGGCCACGCTCAAACGCTGCTTCGCCGTCTTTCTCACCCTCGTGGGCCTGCGCATGCTCGTCGGCTGATCCGCGCACCCTTCATTCACTCTCCATCAGGAGATCCGACATGACAGAAAGCGAAGGCACCCCCTGCAACTATCGCGACATACCCACGGTCGAGGCCACACCCGAGAACATCGCCGACTACGGCGTCATGTTCGGCGAGCGCGCCCACAAGGCCGGCTTGCCCATTCCCTTCTACAAGGGCAGCGTCGAGGAAGGCGCCAATCTGGACTTTCAGTACCGCGGACGGGCGGTGGTGCGCATGGCGCGCATCCACCACCGCGCCCCCGAGATCATCTGGCTGGAACGCCATATGCACATGACCCAGCTCTTCGTCGGCCTCGGCGCCGCCCCTTACGCCATGGTGCTGGGCAAGCCCAACCATGACAGCGGCGCCGACAAGCCCGATCTCGACAACGTGGTCGCCTTCCGCATGCCGCCGGGGCACGGCGTCATGATCCACGCCGGCACCTGGCATGACTTCCCGATGGCCATCGACGAGTCGGTCATGGTGCTGACCATGAACTCCTCGGAGGTGGTCGAGACGCTGGCGGCGACACCGGAGCCGATGGAGCTTGACGACGGCGACGTCTACAAGATCGACGTCCGCGCGCGCACCGGCACGGTGCCGAAGGTGTCCTTCTAGCAATGCAGGTGCACGCGCAGCGCTTCTATACCCAGAGCCCCGCGGATGTCGCCGGACTTGAGGCGGCCATCGTCGCCGGCACGATCCCACCCCGGGACATCGTCGCGATCATCGGCAAGACCGAAGGCAATGGCGGCACCAATGACTTCACGCGCGAGCTGGCGACCGTGGCGCTGGCGCAGGTCTTCGCCCGCCACACCGGCGAGACGCGCGCCGAGATCGAGGATCGCCTGGTGCTCTCCTTTTCGGGCGGAACCGAGGGCGTGACCGCGCCGCACATGCTGGTGCTCTGGCGCAGCGGTGAGTCGCTGGCCTCGCCACGACCGGAGAAACGCCTGGCCATGGCGGTGGGCTACACCCGCGCCTTCTCGGCAACCGAGACCGGGCGCACCGCCATGGTTAGCGAGACCGCGCGCGTCGTCGGTGAGCTGATGCGCGAGGCGCGCATTGAGGCGCCCGAGGATGTGCATCTTGTCCAGGTCAAGGGCGCGATTCCGGCCTTCACACCGGAGGAGGCCGATGCCGCTGCGGCCGCCGGCGCGCCGCTGAGGAGCGACATGGTGCACTCGCGCGGTGCCTCGGCGCTGGGTGTGGGCGTGGCGCTGGGCGAAATCGACGCCGGCGCGGTGACCGATGCAGCCATCTGTCATGACTGGTCCCTGCATTCGGGCGTAGCCAGCACCTCCGCCAAGCCCGGCCTGCAGCGCAGCGAGATCGTTCTCTTCGGCAATTCCCGCTGGTGGGAAGGCGATCTGCACATCGCCCACGGCGTCATGCAGGACATCATCGACACGCCCGCCATCCATGGCGTGCTCGCCGAGCTGGGCCTGCCCTGCGAAGGACAGCTGACGCCCGATCAGACCGAGCGCGTACTGGGCATCTTCGCCAAGTCCGACGCCGACTATCGCCACCGTATCCGGGGCAGGCGACACACGATGATCACTGACGACGACATCAGCGACATGCGCTATTCGCGCTGCGTGGTGGCGTCGCTGCTCGCCGGCGTCACCGGCGAAACGGCCGTCTACGTCTCGACCCGGGCAGAGCATCACGGCCCGCCCGGAGGTGGCCCGGTGGCCATCATCGCGCGCCGCGACCAGGGCAGCTGATCGCGCCCTCACGTGCCGAACAGCGGCGCGGCCTCAGCCGATACCACTCCGGGGCATGGCGCAACGCCCCGCGGAGACCATCCCGCTCGCGCATTCTTGCTTCCCGCTCCCTGCCGCGACCACTCTGAATAAGGGCCGCGCAAGAGCGTCCGCAGTGCTCCCGCCAACGGGCAAGCCGTTTCGTACCGGTTCCCGGCACGCCCCTTGCGTAAGTATGGCCGATGTATACAACGTTGTAGAGATCCATCGGGGCGCCTGCGCCCCATCGTGCCAACGGGAGCCCCTTCGTGAACCGCATCGCCCGCTACTTCGAGTTCGAAGCGCTCGGCACCAACTTCCGCCGCGAGTGCCTCGCCGGGCTGACGACCTTCTTGGCGATGGCCTACATCCTCTTCGTCAATCCGGCGGTGCTGTCGCTTAGCGATGTGGGTGGCGATGCCGCCGCGCTCGGCATGCCGCGCGACGCGGTCTTTACGACCACCGCCCTGGCCGCGGCCTTCGGCTGCTTGATGATGGGCATCGTCGCGCGCTACCCCATCGCGCTGGCGCCGGGCATGGGCCTCAACGCCTTCTTCGCCTACACCGTCGTACTCAGCATGGGCATCCCTTGGCAGACGGCGCTGTGCGGCACGATGATCAGCGGCATCGTCTTCCTCATCCTGTCGGTGACCGGCGCCCGCGAGCGCGTGGTCAACGCCATTCCGCTGGAGCTCAAGCACGCGGTGGCGGCCGGCGTGGGACTGTTCATCGCCTTCATCGGCCTGAAGAACGCCGGCATCATCGTCGACAACGAGGTACTGCTGGTCAGCCTCGGACCCTTCGAGAACGGCGCCACGCTGCTCGCGATATTCGGCGTCATGGTCACCGTCGTCCTGCTGTCGCTGGGCATTCGCAGCGGTATCTTCCTGGGCATGGTGGCCACCGCCGTGGTCGGCCTGCTGAGCGGTCAGATCGGGCTGCCCGATCGCGTCGTGGGAGCGGTACCCGGCATCGGCGAAACCTTCGGCGTTGCCTTCACGCGCTTCGACGAACTGCTGAGCTGGGACATGGGCGTGGTCGTTCTGACCATGCTCTTCGTCGATTTCTTCGATACCACCGGCACCATCATGGCGGTCGCCAACCAGGCCGGCCTAACGCGCGACAACCGCCTGCCGCGGGCCGGACGCGCGCTTTCCATGGATGCCACGGCCACCCTGTTCAGCGGCATCATCGGCACCTCCTCGACCACCTCCTACATCGAGTCGGCCTCGGGCGTCGCGGCCGGCGGACGCAGTGGCTTCACGGCCGTGGTGGTCGGCCTGCTCTTCCTGGCGGCGCTGTGGTTCTCGCCGCTGCTGGCCGTGGTGACCGCGGCCGTCACCGCGCCGGCGCTGATCGTCGTCGGCGGCCTGATGGTGGCCTCGCTGAAGGACATCCAGTGGGACCGCTTCGAGATCGCCCTTCCCGCCTTCCTGACCATGCTGATGATGCCGCTGACCTTCAGCGTGGCTACCGGCATCGCCATCGGTTTCATGATGTACGCGGTCAGCATGCTGGCCGCCGGGCGCGGCCGCGAAGTGCATCCCGTCATGTACGTGCTGGCGGTGACCTTCCTGCTCTATCTCGCCTTCCTGCAGTAGACCGCCCCTCCTCCCTATCCCGACCCAAGGACTTTCCGCATGCCTGCCTTTCGCACAGTCGCCCGCGCCACCCTCTTGCTCGCTCTCGGCCTGTCGGCCGCCACCGTGACCGCCGCCGACAAGCGCAAGGTCATCCTCGACGACGACGGCTTCGGCATCGCCGAATGGATGGTCGTGCTGGCGCCGGATGTCGAGGTGCTGGGCGTGACCCAGGCCACCGGCAACGACTGGGTGAAGGTGGGGGTCGCCAACTCGCTGCGCGCCCTGGAGCGCGCCGGGCGCACCGACATCCCCGTGATCCCCGGCGCGACCTACCCGCTGCTCAACACCGAGAAGCGCACCGAGCTGTGGGAGCAGCTCTACGGCCGTCTGGTCTGGAAGGGCGCCTGGCACAAGGAATGGGTCGAGCCCACCGAACAGAGCCTGCCCGAATACCACGGCCCCGACGAAATGCCCGAGACGCTGCCCTGGGGCAAGCCGGAGACCGAAGCCGCCGACGAGATCGCCGCCAATTTCATGATCCGCAAGGTGCGCGAGCACCCGGGCGAAGTCACGATCATCGCCATGGGGCCGCTCACCAATCTGGCGCTCGCGCAGCGGCTCGATCCCGAGTTCGCCGGACTGGCGAAGGAGCTGATCTACATGGGCGGCAGCCTCAACCCGCAGCAGGAACTGGACAGCGTCGCCGCCGAGCAGTTCGCGCGCGAGTTCGTGCACTCGCCGCGCCGCGAGTTCAACATCCGCTTCGACCCGGAAGCCGCGGCCGTGGCCCTGCGCGCCCCCTGGAGAAAGATCGTCATGGTGCCGGTGGACCCTTCCACGGCCACTGAGCTCACGCCCGCCCTGCGCGACCGCATCTCGGCAGCCGACACGCCCGTCGGCGAGGCCCTGGCCGGAACCGAGACCGGCTTCCCGCTCTGGGACATCATCGCCACCGGCGTCTGGCTGGATCCGGCGCTGATCACCGGGTCCGAGGACGCCTTCGTCGACATCAACACGCAATTCGGCCCCTCCTACGGCGACATGATCTCCTGGGCGCCGGGTTACGAGCCGGGCCTCGACGAGCAGCGCCAGCAGGCCGTGCTCAAGATCGACGTCACCGGTCTGGAGGATCTGATGGCGGAACTGCTGACGCGCCCGACGCCGGGCGGAAAGTAACCGGCCGGCGCCGCATGGTGCGTTGTCGCACCAGCGCGGCACATTCTGCCCGGAGATTGTGCATACTTCGTTGCATACAATAGGCCGGGTCGCCGTTGCCGCGGCACGGAACTTGCGGCGAATGGAGGAAGACCGCGCGCACAATCTCCGCCCAGGCAATACCCCGCACGATGACCGCAGACCCGACAGCCACCATCCGCTTCCGCCTCGACGGCGAGACCGTCGCGGTACAGGACCTGCCCGCCACCACGACGGTGCTGGAATGGCTGCGCGAGCACGCCGGTCGCTGTGGCACGAAGGAAGGCTGCGCCGAGGGCGACTGTGGCGCCTGCACGGTGGTGCTCGGCAGCCGCGACGGCGAGGGCGTTCGCTACGAGGCCGTCAACAGCTGCATCCGCTTTCTGCCCACCATCGACGGCAAGGAGCTGGTGACCGTGGAAAGCCTGCAGGCCCCCGATGGCAGCCTGCATCCCGTACAGCAGGCCATGGTCGATCACCACGGCTCGCAGTGCGGCTTCTGCACGCCCGGCTTCGTGATGTCGATGCTCGCCCTCTATCTGAACGACCCGGCGCCGACGCGCGAGACGGTGCTGCAGAGCCTCGCCGGCAATCTCTGCCGCTGCACCGGCTACCGGCCGATCATCGAGGCGGCCCGCAGCATGGATGCCTACCCGACACCGACGCACTGGTCGCGCGCCGAGGCGGCGGCAACCGAGCGGGTCGCCGATCTCGCGACGCTGGCACGCGACGAGGGCCTGCGCCTGCCCGACCTCCACGCACCGCGCACGCTCGACGAGCTCGCCGAGGCCTATGCCGCAGCCCCCGACTCGCTGCTGCTGGCCGGCGCCACCGACATCGGGCTGTGGGTCACCAAGGAACTGCGCGAGCTGCCGCCGATGATCTATCTCGGCGAGGTCGCCGAGCTGCAGCGCATCGACAACGGGCCAGACGGCTTGCGCATCGGCGCGGCCGTGCCGCTTTCCCGCGCCTGGCCCGCCATCGTCGCGCAGCATCCGGCGCTGGCCGAGCTAGCGCAGCGCTTCGCCTCGCCACCGGTCTGCAACTCCGGGACGCTGATCGGCAATATCGCCAACGGCTCGCCCATCGGCGATTCCATGCCGGCCCTCATCGCCTGCGGCGCCGAGCTGACGCTGCGCCATGGTGCGCAGCGCCGACGCCTGGCGCTGGAGGCGCTCTATCTCGGCTACCAGCAGAAGGATCTGGCGCCGGGCGAATTCATCGAAGCCGTGCATCTCCCCCCCCCCACCGAGGATCAGCATCTGGCCTGCTACAAGCTCGCCAAGCGCTTCGACCAGGACATCTCGGGCCTGTGCGCGGCCATCCGCCTGACCGAGGCCGATGGCTGCGTCACCGAGGCGCGCATCGCCTTCGGCGGCATGGCAGCGACGCCGGCCCGGGCGCGAAACACCGAAGCCGCGCTGGAGGGCCGCGCCCTGAGCGCGACGAGCATCGACGCCGCCGCGGCGGCGCTGGCGCAGGACTTCACGCCGCTGTCGGATATGCGCGCCAGCAGCGACTACCGCCTGCGCGCGGCCGGCAATCTGCTGCGTCGCTACCATCTGGAGCGGACGCAGGCAGCAGACTGTCTGCGCGTGACGGAGGTCGAGGCCTGATGGCGGCGGACACCACCGCACCCGCCACCGTCACCGCGACGGCCGCGCGCCACGAGAGCGCGCATCTGCACGTCAGCGGCGGCGCGCGCTACTGCGACGACATTCCGCTGCCGGCCGACACGCTGCACGCGGTCTTCGGGGTCAGCGACTGCGCGCACGGCCGCCTCGACGCACTCGATCTGGAGGCCGTGCGCGCCGCACCCGGCGTGGCGGCGGTCATCACCGCCGGCGACATCCCCGGCGACAACAACTACGGCGGCGTCGTCAAGGACGACCCGCTGCTCGTCGAGGCCGAGATCGGCTACGCGGGCCAGCCGCTCTTTGCGGTGGCCGCCACCAGCTACCGGCAGGCGCGCCGTGCCGCCGCCCTCGCCCGCCCGTCGGTAACGCCCCTGCCCGCCATTCTCGGCATCCGCGAGGCCATCGCCGCGGAGAGCTTCGTCGCCCCCACGCGCCGGCTGACGCGCGGGCAGCCGGAAGCCGCCATGGCCGCCGCACCGAATCGCCTGGCGGGCAGCGTCAGCATCGGCGGCCAGGACCACTTCTATCTGGAGGGCCAGATCGCCGCCGCGCTACCGCAGGAGGACGGCGGCATGCTCGTCTACAGCTCGACGCAGCACCCCAGCGAGGTGCAGCACATCGTCGCGCACGCCCTGGGCGTGGCCTCCCACGATGTGGTCGTGCAGTGCCGCCGCATGGGCGGCGGCTTCGGCGGCAAGGAGAGCCAGCCGGCGCTGCTCGCCGCCGTGGCCGCCGTGCTGGCGCGCCGCACGGGCCGCCCGGTGAAGCTGCGCCTGGACCGCGACGCAGACATGATCATGACCGGCAAGCGCCACGACTTCCTGGCCGACTACGAGGTCGGCTTCGACGACGACGGCCGCATGAGCGGACTGGCCATCATGCTGGCGTCGCGCTGCGGCTACTCGGCCGACCTGTCGCTGCCGGTGAACGATCGCGCCGTCTGCCATCTGGACAACGCCTATTTCCTCGAGCACGTCGCCATCGTCTCGCACCGCTGCCGCACACACACGGTGTCGAACACAGCCTTCCGGGGCTTCGGCGGCCCGCAGGGCATGATGGTCATCGAGCGCATCCTCGACGACATCGCCCGCCACCTGGGGCACGACCCCCGCGACGTGCGCCGCGCCAATCTCTACGGCAGCGACGGCACGCGCGACACCACACCCTACGGCCAGACCGTCGAGGACAATGTGCTGCCCCGGCTCTTCGACGAGCTCGAGGCCACCAGCGAATACCGCGCACGCCGGCGCGCCGCCGCGGACTGGAACGCTGCGAACCCGGTCATCAAGCGCGGGCTGGCGATGACGCCGGTGAAGTTCGGCATCTCCTTCACCGCCACGCACTACAACCAGGCCGGCGCGCTCATCAACATCTATCGCGACGGCAGCGTGCTGCTCAATCACGGCGGCACGGAGATGGGCCAGGGGCTCTACACCAAGGTCGCGCAGATCGTCGCGCGCGAGCTGGGGCTGCCGCTGTCGGCGATCCGCGCCTCGACCACCGATACCAGCAAGATCCCCAACACCTCGGCCACGGCCGCCTCCTCGGGCAGCGATCTGAACGGCATGGCCGCCGCCATCGCCGCGCGCGAGCTGCGCGAGCGTCTGCGCGAGCATGCCTGCGAGCACTACGACGCCTGCGCGCACGAGGTGCGCTTCGCGGACGGCCGCGTGCATATCGGCGGGCGCAGCGTCAGCTTCGCCGAGCTCTGCGAGTCCGCCTATACAGCCCGCGTGTCGCTGTCGGCCACCGGCTTCTACCGCACGCCGAAGATCGACTGGGACAAGAACAGCTTCACCGGCCGGCCCTTCTACTACTTCGCCTACGGCACGGCAGTGGCCGAAGTGGCGATCGACACGCTCAGCGGCGAGACGCGGCTCTTGCGCGCGGACATCCTGCACGACGTCGGCAGTTCGCTGAATCCGCATCTCGATGTCGGGCAGATCGAAGGCGGCTTCCTGCAGGGTGTCGGCTGGCTCACCTCCGAGGAGCTGTGCTGGGACGAGGCCGGCCGCCTGCGCACGCACGCACCCTCCACCTACAAGATCCCCACCGCCCGCGACTGGCCCGCCGACACGCGCATCCGCCTGCTGGCCGACGCCGCCAACCGCGAGGAGACCATCTACCGCTCCAAGGCCGTGGGCGAGCCGCCCTTCATGCTGGCGATCGCGGTCTTCCACGCCATCCGCGACGCAGCGGCGGCCTGCGGGCCGGCCGGCTGCCTGCCGCCGCTGCGCGCGCCGGCCACCCCCGAGGCGGTGCTGGACGCGGTCGAGGCAGTGCGCACGGACCCGGCATGACGCGGGACTTCTGGCGCACCGTCGCCGCCCAGCTGAATGCCGGGACGCCGGCCTTCGTGACGCTGGTGGCCGCGCACACGCGCGGCTCGCCGGGCACCACCGGCGCGCGCATGCTGCTGCGGCCGGACGGCAGCCAGCTCGGTACCATCGGCGGCGGCATCATGGAGCAACGCCTGATCGCCGAGGCGATGGCGGCCTTCGACGCGGGGGAGCAGGCGCCGCAGCTGCAGGCCCTGCGACACCAGCGCCGCGACCCCGCAACCATCGGCCCAGGCGAGTCCGGACTGATCTGCGCCGGCCAGCAGCACAACATCACGCTGCTGCTGCACCCGGAGCGCGACCGCGCCGCGCCGGAGCGACTGGCCGAGCTGGAGGCGGAAGGCGGCGACGGGCGCCTGCGCATCGACGCCGGCGGCCTGCATGTCGAGAACACGGCGCCCGACCTCGCGGCCCCCGCCGCGACGCTGCACACCGGTGCCAACTGGTGCTACCGCGAGCAGCTGCTGCGGCGCCAACGCGTGGCGATCATCGGCGGCGGGCACTGCGGGCGGGCCCTCAGCCGGACCATGGCCTCGGTGGGCTATCACGTCACGGTCTTCGACAAACGCGCCGAAGTCGCCACCTTCCGCGACAACGCCGACGCCGACCGCCGCGTGGTCGTCGCCGACTACCGCGAAGCCGGCGCTACCCTGACCTGGCCGTCGCTGACCGACGTCGTGGTCATGACCACGGATTTCCAGTCCGATATCCGTGGGCTGCTCGGTTGCGTTGGCCACGGTTTCCGCTTTCTCGGCGTCATGGGCAGCACAGCGAAGATCCGCGCCATCGACAGCGCGCTGGCCGAGGCCGGCGTCGCGCCGGCCGAGCGGGCGCACATTCACGCCCCCATCGGCCTGCCCATGAAAAGCGACACCCCCGAGGAGATTGCCATCAGCGTCACGGCCCAGCTGCTGCAGCTGGCGCGCGAACGGCACCAGACGGACAAGCGCCTGACGGCACAGACCGAGGCGCCCGCCCGGCCCTGAGCTAATTCAGCGTCTTCGCGAAAGCGGCGACTTCGTCAGTGATCTTGCGCCACTCGACGGCGTGCGCGGCGCGATCGACGGTCGTGACGACGCCGTCGCGCGCGACGATGCGGCCGTTGACGATGGTGGTGTGGATGTCGCCGGGATAGGCCTGGAAGGCGATGGCGGCATAGGGGTCGTAGAGCGGCTGCATATTCGCCGAGCCGGTGTCGACGATGATGACATCGGCAAGCTTGCCGGCCTCCAGCGAGCCGATGCGGTCATCCATCTTGAGCGCCCGGGCGCCACCGATGGTGGCCATCTCGACCAGATCCACCGGCGTGAAGAGGGTGCCGTCCCTGTGCAACACGCGCGCCACGCGCGCGGCGTAGCCCATGACCGAAACGATGTCGATCTGATTGGAGCTCATCGGCCCATCGGTACCGAGGCCGACGTCGATACCCATCTGTTTCATGTCCCAGGCCGGCGACAGGCCGGTCAGGCCCTTGGTATTGGCCTTGGGATTGTGCGCGACGCCGACATTCCGCTTCTTCAGGATCGCCATGTCGGCCTCGTCGACCATGATGACGTGGGCGGCGAGCAGATTCGGACCAAGGAAGCCGAGCTCGTCGAGGTAGCCGACGATGCTCTTGTCGGCCGGCACGTCCGGAAAGCGCTCGCGGATCATCGCCTTCTCCTCGTAGAACTCGGCGAGATGCATCAGCATGGGCGCACCGTGCGCCTCGGCCAGCGCCTTGGTCTCCATCAGCTTATCCGGCGAGACCGTGTAGGGCGCGTGCGGCGCCAGCGCCGGCGTGATCAGCTCATCGTCGGCGAATGCCTCGAGGTAACCCACCGCGTAGTCGAGGCCGCCCCAGGGCTCCTCGGCATCCACCACCGGGAAGCCGATGATGCTCTGCCCGAGCACGCCGCGGATACCGACATCCTTGACCGCGTGCGCGACCTCGTCCTCGTGGTAGTACATGTCGGTCACCGTGGTGACGCCTGCCAGCGCCAGCTCGATGGCCGCCTGGCGCGAGGCCACACGGATCAGCTCGCGGCTCAGCAGCTCCTTCTCCAGCGGAAAGAAGAACTCGAAGAGCCGGTCCTCGACAGCGTATTCGCCCAGGCCGCGGAAGGCGATCATCGCCATGTGGTTGTGCGTGTTGATCATGCCGGGCATGACGATGTCGCCGTCCGCGTCGATGACCGTATCGGCCGCGTAGCGCTCGGCCAGCGCGGGCTCCCCCACGGCGGTGATCTCGCGGCCGGTGATGACCAGCGTGCCGCGATCGAGAACACGGCGCTCTGCATCCATCGTCAGGATGCGGGCGTTGGTGATGATCAGATCCGCCGGCTCGGGCGCGTCGGCCCGGGCCGTGGACAGAACGGCGCCGCAGAGCGCGGCGGCAAGCAGGAATACGACTTTCACGAGCTTTCCTTGTAGCCGGGGGTCGTCACGATCAACGGCCGGAGGCTTCGGGGGTGGGCCGGGTGAGCAGATCGACGAGCAGTCGCTCGAAGGGCGCCAGATGAATGTCACGCACGACGGTCTGCGGCTGCTCACCCAGGCCGGGCTGATGCCCCTCCGGCCAGGACAGCGTGTTGCCGTAACCGGCCGTGAAATTGGTGTCGACGTCGACGTAGAGCTGTTCCGATTCCTGGATCAGCGAGGGGTCCAGCCAGACGGCGATGCTCAGCTCGTCCCACATGGGCAGACCCGGCTCGACGTAGTCGGCGATGGCCCGGCCCAGTGCGGTATCGGTGTTGGTCATCTCCGCGATGAGCTCGGCGCGGAACTCGGTCTCGGTGGTGGGATCGATGGGCAGCATGGTGATCTTCTTCCACGGGGCGCGGAAGACGATGCTCGCGGCCTCGGGATCCCAGCGGAAGTTGAACTCCAGGCGCGGCGTGTTGGCGTACTCACGCGCCGAACGGGCTGCCGCCTCGCTGTCGCGCCGTTGCTGCGGGTTCAGGCTGCCTCCCATGTAGACGAATTCCTTCGCCTTGGCGGCGAATTGCGGATCGATCAGCTGCGCGATGGCGAGGTTGGTCAGCGGGCCGTTGGCAATGATGGTGATCTCGCCGGGGTGTGCGTTGACCTGCTCGACGAGGAACTGCGCGGCGACAGCATCGGCGGGCTCGGTTTCGGGAAGACCCTCGGTGAGCGGCGGCACGACGTCCGGATCGCTCGGCTCGTCGTAGCCTTCGGCGGCCATGACGGGCGGGCCGTCGCCCATCGCGCCCTTGAAGACCAGATCGCCGTAGAGCGACTCCCAGCGCTCGGTGGCCGCCTTCGAGTTGAGCATCGGATGTACCGCGCCCGGCACCACCGGGATGTCGGTACGGCCGGCGATCTCGAGCTTGCGCAGCGCGTGCGCGACGTTCTGGTCGTGCCAGGTGACGCCGCTGACGACGGTGAAGCCGAGCACATCGACATCGGCCTCCTGCAACAGGAGAAAGGGGCTGACATTGCTGAAGCCGGTGAAGTCGTCGTCGAGAATGACCTTGCGGCTCTCTCCGGCGCTCGCCGGTACCGACAGCGTCAGGCTCGCAGCCAGCACGAGCGTGCGCATCGGTCCGGCAGACAAAGAAGACATCTTCAACATGGATTTCCTTGGAAAGTGCGCGGCCTGCCGGCGACGGCGGGGCGTCGGATGCAAGCGACGCAAACGGGGCTAAGGGGGGATCAAGAGGCGAACAGGCGCCCGGCCTGTCGCCGGGCACCCGCCGCTTCCTCACACGACCTCTAGAACTGCATCTTGAAATTCGCGCCGATGATGCGCGGCTCGTTGACGAGCGCGGCCATGTTGTTGATGGCGACCGCACCCAGGGCCTCGACCTCGTCGGTGCAGTTGCGGCAGAAGCCGGCCACCTCGTACTTGCCGTAGTCCCAGGTGTAGGCGACACGCAGACCGGCCAGCAGCAGCGGGTTCGACTTCAGCTCGATGGACTCGGTGAGCCCGTAGTTGTATTCACCGGTGTAGGACAGATCGCCGAAGATGTAGAAGCCGTCACCGTCGCCCATCGGGATGTCGTAGCGGGCGGTGGTGTTGGCGATGTACTTGGCCGCTCTCGGCAGCGGGTTGCCGTCGATCAGGAAGAGCCCGTCGTCCGTCTCCGGATCGAGGTTCGTGCAACCGGCACTGCCGCAGCCGTTCACGGCCAGGTCGGGGTCGTCGAGCTCGGTGTCGTTGTAGCTGGCACCGAAGGTGACCAGCAGCTGCTCGGTGACATGCGCCCAGAGATCCAGTTCCAGGCCCTGACCGATGGTCGTGTCCGCATTGAGCAGCCGCAGGATGTTGTCCTCGGTACCGGCAGCGGTGAGCTGCTGGCCGTCGACCTCGTAGTAGTAGGCGCTGGCGTTCAGGCGCAGGCGATTGTCCAGCAGCTCGGACTTGAAGCCGGCCTCGTAGGAGATCATCTCCTCGGGCTCGGCGATGGTGATGGGCAGGTTCTGGTCGGGCGCGGCATAGCTCTGCGCGCGGAAACCGGTGGCGATGCGCCCGTAGGTCGTGACCTGCGGCGTCAGCGCATAGCTCAGGCTGGCATCCCAGCTCAACTTGCTGCTGTCGTCGCTGTCCGAGCGCGGCCCGACGAAATCGGTGTTGAAGGTCTCGTCCACCTGGAAACTCTTGTCGTTCCAGGTGTAGCGCGCGCCGAGCTTGGTCTTGAGGCGCTCGGTCAGCGCGATGTCCACGGCCGCGAAGCCGGCGAGCGACTGCGTCTCCTGCGTGTTGCGCGTGAAGTTGCTGACCGGCCCCGATGGCGAGCCGTAGGTCCGGCCCGTACCGGTCACCGATTCGTCGAAGTAATAGATGCCGGCCTGCCAGTCGAGGAAGCCGCCGTCATTCGAGGCGAGGCGAAGCTCCTGCGTGATCTGGCGCAGATCGTCCACCTGGCCGGAGGTTTCCACCGGGAAGGCCGTCGCCCCCTCCTCGCCGTTCGAGAAGCCGCCGTCGATATCGCCGCGGCTGAAGTAGTGGTTGATGCCCTCGTAGCCGGTGATCGAGTACAGGGTGACATTGTCGAAGTCCCAGCTCATACGCGCGTTGGCGCCGAGGCTCTTGAGCGCCTGCTCGTTGCGGGCATCCATGGCGACCTTCTCGATATCGAAGCCCGGCGCCAGATCGTTGCTGCCCGGCAGGACCGTGAAGGCGCGGAACAGACGCGCGGTGCCGTCGAGGTCCCGACCGTGAACATTGAGCAGCGCGCGGAAGCCGGAGTCGGCCGGATCGTAGAGCAGCTGCGTGCGAAAGGCGCGATCGGCGTAGCCGCCGTACTCGTCCTTCACATCCTTGAAGGTGTCGTCGACCCAGTCGTCGCGGTTCTGCGAGATGGCCGAGAAGCGCACCGCCATGTCGTTGCCGATGGGGGCGTTGTAGACCATCTCGTAATTGTTGCTGTTGTAGGTGCCGGTGGACATGCTGAAGTAGCCTTCCTGAGTGCCCAGCACCGGCTTGGCCGATTCGAGCTTGACGACACCCGCCGGCGTGTTGCGCCCGAAGAGCGAGCCCTGCGGACCACGCAGCACCTCGATGCTGGCCAGATCGAAGGCCGGAAAGCTCTTCAGCGCCGGATTCGACAGCTGGATGTCGTCGTAGACCAGTCCGACCGGCTGCGAAGCGAAGGTCGAGAAATCCGTATTGCCGAAGCCGCGGATGTAGAAGCGCGGCAGGCTTCGGCCGTTGGAGGATTCGACCACCAGGCTGGGCGTGCTGCCGGAAAGATTCCGGATATCGCTGCCATCCGAGCTCAGTGCCTCGATCTGCTGCTGCGGAACCGTCGTCACCGAGATCGGGACTTCCTTGACGCTTTCCTCGTTGCGCGAGGCGGTTACCGTCATTTCCTCCAGCTGCGAGCGAGCCGGCTGTTCCTCGGCTTCCGGCGCACTGGCACCGTCTTCCTGCGCCATCGCCACATGCAGCGGCATCGACATGCCTGCAAGCAATGCCAGGAGCGCACCATGAGTGAGGAAGCGCCGTGCTCCACGAGCGGCCAAGCGCGATGCCCGTCCGATTTCGGACACGGCAAGTTCGCAGCCGAAACTGCCGTCCTCGCTACCGGTGGATCTGCCGCTTCCGCTACTTCTGCCGATCTGCCCCATTGGATTACCCCTTTCCGTGCCCGAGTTGTTGGGAATGTTTTATCGCTACACGTTCGGGAAGCAACAGCCATGCCATATTTCAAGCTGTTGATTTTTATGGTTTTGTTAAAAAACTCGGCTGCCTTCCGGCGGTGCATCGCCTCCTATGAATGCAACGATGCATACATGTAGTGCCGGCAAGGCGCGCTGCATCGCCGCACCGGGCGACACCCCATCGGGCGTTCAAGCCGCCGACCCCGGAAAGCGATCAGAAGTCGGCGCAGACAGGCGCCGATACCAGCAGCACGGATTGCTGCGCGAAGCGCTCGCGATAGGCGGTGCGGACATCGGCCAGCGCCGCGGCCGCCTCCCGCGTGTCGGCCCGTAACACGACAAGCACGCGCGAGGGCTGGCGGATGATGGCGCCGCCGTCGCGATCACGCCACTGCCCGCGTGCGTCGAGCACGGTCAGGCCTTCGGGAAAGCGCGGCGTGACCTCGCTGGCGAGGAAGTCGCGCCATTGCGCATCGTCGATACGCTCGCCACCGCGCTGCGTGAGGCCGAAGTACAACTCGTGCTTCTGCATGGCCGCGCCGGGTGAGCAGGCCGGAAGCTCGTGACCCGGCATAGCGCTGCAGGCGGCGAGCATGCCGACGACAGCCATCAGCATCACCGTCCGGCAACAACCGGCGGCAGGCTTCACGCCCTTACTCCTCTGCAGAAGGCAGGCTGTCGCGGTAGCGCGACCAATCGGCCAGCAGGGCCGACACGACCTGGTTGCCCACCGCGAAGGCGGCTTCGAGACTGGGGAGGTAGGCGGAATAGCCCTCCTCGTCACGCGCGAGGTTCTGCGCGGCGCTGAGATCGCTCGGCTGCACGGTGAAGTTGCTGCCGGTGCGCAGGATCAGCACGCGATCCGCATCCACGCGTCCGGCGCGGTCGAGATAGTCCAGTGACTGCATCGTTCCGGAGTCCTCCATCGCCGAGGTCGCGAAGCGCGCCTGTCCGTCGCTCCAGTAGGCGATCCACTCGCGCGCCCAGCGGTTGAGCAGCGCGCCGTGCCAGTAGGAAGTCGCCGAGAGATTGGCTCCGACCGTCACCGAAGGGGCGCCGCGCGCCGCCTCGTGACCCTCGTGGCGGTAGCGGCTGCGCAGCGCCTGCATCGCCTCGGTATCCTGCAATTCGGTGTCGCGGGTCAGCGCGTAGGCCCATTCGAGAAGCTGCGGATTGAGCTGCCAGACTCGGGCCTGATCGTCCGGCCGGGGCGGCTCGAACGGCACATCGCGACCGTAGGGGATCGTGCCGGTCGACCAGTCGGAGGGAATCTCGCGGGCGTCGATGCGATAGGCCAGATCGCCGTCTACCACCCAGTCCGTCCAGACCGCACTGCCCACTGTGGTGACGGCGGGATCGACGCCGGAAATGCCGGCGATCAGCCAGTAGGCCTGCGACAGATCGAAGCGCGGGTCACTGCCAAGCGCCATGATGGAGGCCGCCGCACGCGCCGTGCCCTGTCCGGTGACGGTGGCGATCACGCCCGCATCGGGATCGGCAACGACATCATGATGTGCCGCCGGCAGCGGATAGACCGTGTCGAGACCGAGGCGCTGCTTCCACAGCTGCAACTCGCCCGGCGTGTCGCCGCTGTCGGCGCCGACCTCGAACATGCTGACGATCACGAGCTTGACCGGCATCGGCTCGGTGGCGCCCGCGGACCAGGCAGACGGCACCGGGATCGACAGGCAAGCCAGAAGCAGTCCCACGCGCGCCCTAGTCATCGGTTGATCCCCTATCTCCCGGCAATGCGTCGCGATAGCGATCCCAGTCATCGACGAGGACTTCGACCACCCGGCTGCCGACACCGTGGGCGGCTTCCAGCGCAGAGCGCATGCCCGAATAACCGGCCTGCTCGCCGGCCAGGCTCTCGGCCGCATCGACCCCCGGCGGTCCGAGCGTGAAGTTGCTGACCGTGCGCAGCACGAGCAGGCGCTGCGGGTCCACCAGCCCGGCCTCGCCGAGCCGGCTGAGCGCCAGCGCCGTGCCGGTATCCTCCATTGCCGAGGTCACGAATTCGCCTTCGCCGCCACTCCAGTAGGCAACCCAGTCATTGGCCCAATCGTTGAGCAGCGGGCCGTGCCAGAAGGTCATGGCGGCAAGATGATCTCCGCGCATGACGCGCGGTGGCCGGCGCGCGGCCTCCTGATCGAAGCGCTCGCGAAAGGCGGCCATCGCCTCATCGTCGGGGATGGCGACATCCTTGGTCAGCGCATAGGCCCAGTCGACCAGCCCGGCGTCGAGCCGGAAGTGCTGGTTCTCGGCCATATTCTCCTCGGGCTTCGGCGTCTCGTAGGGCTCGCTCGCGCGCAGCGGTACGTAGCCGGTGGGCCAGCTCTCCGGGATCTCGCGCGCATCGAGCTCGTAGGCGAGATCGCCATCGACCAGATGATCGGCCCAGACCGCCGAGCCGAGCGAGGTGTCCGCCGGGTCGCCACCCGAGATGCCGGCGACGAGCCAGTAGGCATTGGACAGGTCGAAGCGCGGATCCAGACCGAGGGTGGTGATGGTGGAGACGGCGTTCGCCGTGCCGATGCCGGTGATCACGGCGATGAGGCCCCGCTCCGGGTCCGCATGCACATCGCTGTAGGCGGCGGGCATGGGGTAGACCGTGTCGAGCCCTTCCCGCTCCTTCCAGAGCTGGAATTCGCCGGGTTCGTCGCCGCCGAGATCCCCGATCTCGAACATCGTCACGACCACGGCGCGGACCTCCAGCGGCTCGGCCTTCCCGTCGGTGGCGTCGCCACCCCCGGCAGGCGCTTCCGGCGTGCCGCAGCCCGCCAGCGCGAGGGACAGCGCAGCCGCCCATGCCAGGCGACGACAAGACGTTGGGCAGGCGCGCATCAGGCCACCTCCCCGAGCTCGGCGTCGAGGGCGTCGAGCTGGGCATTGAAACGCACGCGCAGGGCGCGTTTCTCGCCGTCGTCGAGCCAGCTGCCGTCGACCGATTCCAGGCAGAAGCGGCGAACCTGTGCCGGGCCATAGTCGAGGGCCGTGCACAGATCGACGAACTCCTTGCCGATGTCGGTATGGAACATGGTCGGATCGTCGGAATTCAGCGTCACCCGCAGGTCGCTCGCGACCATGCCGCGGATCGGGTGCGTACCCAGATCACGCCAGCCGTAGACGGTGGCGGTGGCCGTGGGACAGCAGGTGAAGACCAGCCCTTCATCGCGGGCGCGCGCCACCAGCGCCGGATCATCGAGGATGTGATAACCGTGATCGATGCGCTCGCAGCCGAGCAGGTCCAGGCAGGTACGGATGTTCTGCGGCGGTGCGTCCTCGCAGGCATGACTGGTCAGGCGCAGCCCGCCGGCGCGGGCGGCGCGATAGGCTGCGACGAAGCGCTCGGGGGGATCGGGCGCCTCCGCACCGTCCATGCCCAAGCCGATGAGCTCGTCGGGCCGATGCGCCAGCACCTGCTCGACCATCGCCAGGGCCTCGGCCGGATCGTCCTGGCGATAGACATCCGCAATGAGCCGGCAGTCGACGCCGAGATCGTGTCGCGCCTGGCGGATACCGTCGACGATGCCGTCGACCACCGTCTCGTAGGCGATGCCGCGGCGCGTGTGCAGCGTCGGGTTGAAGAACATCTCGCGGTAGACGAGGTTGCCCAGGCTCTGGCCGTCGGCCAGGGACTCGTAGGCCACGCGCGCGAAGTCGTCGCGATCGATGATGGTGGTCGAGACGAGCCCGAATATCTTCAGGAACTCCTCAATGGTGTCGTACGCGTAGAGTGCGTCGACCTCCTGCGTGGGCAGCGCCACGCCGTGCTTGCGGGCCAACTCGGCGAAGGTCGCCGGCCGCACCGTGCCTTCGAAATGACAGTGCAGCTCGGCCTTGGGAACGCGTCTCAGGTAATCCTCGTAGCGCACAGCTCTTCTCCGCATGATGTGAGGGAGTCGCCACAACCTCCTGCCGGCAGAGGGCGCGGGATCATCGAGCACGGGGAGGGGGCACAGAATGGGCGTGGAGAGGGACGCCGTGTCTGACCGGGGGCTGCCGATGCCCCCACCCCGCGCTTCATGATCCGGCGTCCTCCTGCCGGCGTTCGACGTGAGCGATCCATTGCCGGGCGCGCTGCGCCGTATCGCCGTAATCGGCGGCACGCCGCATCGCCTCCAGGCCCTGATCAAAATTCTCGCGCTCGACATGCGCCATGCCGAGCAGCATCCAGGCGCGACCGGGCGAATCGAGCCCGCCGCGGTTCAGCGCCGCCTCGGCGCTGCGCGCGACCTCGGCCCAGGCGTTGTCCTCCATGTAGAGACGCGCCTGGCGCAGCTCGTACTTGCCGCTGCCGGTCATCTCGGCGAGACGCTGGTAGGTGGCGATCGCCTTGTCGCGCTCGCGGGCACTGGCCCAGGCCTCGGCCAGCATCTCCAGGTTGCGCGCCGTCTCGGGAATGCGTCCGGCCGCCATCTCGTCTTCCAGCACGCGCGCGGCGTGGTCGGGAAGCTCGATGCTGAAGGCGAGACGCACCAGATTCATCAGCTCGTCTTCCTCCTCGAGCAGACCGCGGCGGTGCGCCACCCGGAGGATCGCGTGCGCCTCCTCGTGCCGATCGAGATTGATGTAAATGCTGGCGAGCTGCTGCCAGTAGTTCACCTTGTCCGGCCAGAGCCGCACCATGCGCTCCAGGGTGCTCGCGGCTTCCGAATAGCGCCCGGCTTCGAAGTAGAGCGCGAGCAACAGCTGGTAGTAGGACTCGTTGGCTTGGTCCTCCAGCTCGATGGCCTTGCGCAGCGCCTCGATACCGGCGCCGTATTCCTCGAGCTGGGCGTGGATGTTGCCGAGCAGCGCGTAATCATCGGCACCCGGCGAATCGGCCCCCTCGAACCAGCGTCGCAGCGTGTCGCGCGCCTCGCGCAGCCTTTCCTCGCCCGCATAGAGACTGGCCAGCGTGCGAAGCACCTGTTGCTGGGGTTCTTCCGGCAGGATCTCCAGCGCCAGCGCTTCGCGAAAGCTCTCGATGGCCGCGCCGTAGTCATTCTTGCCCAGGTGGGCATAGGCCATGGTCTGCAGCGTCACCGCGCGATCGTAGTCGCGGTCCTCAAGCCCGGAGAGCAGCTCGCGCATGGCCTGCAGCGCGTCGTCGTAGCGGTCCTCGCCCATCTGCTCGCGGGCATCCGTGAGCGTGTTGTAGGTGGACTGCGCCAGCTTGGGGGCTTCGTCATCGGACTGCGCGTGGAGGTGCGTGCCCGGCAGCAGCAGGACAAGCAGCAGGGCGTGCCGCAGGAAGGTTTTCCGCCGACAAGATCTCTTCATCGGATCTACTCCAGATTGAAGCGGATGGTCTGACGCGCCCGGCGCGCGACCTTCTCGCCACCCACGGACTTGGCCTCGAATTTCCAGCGCGACAGGGCGTGCACCGCCGAATCATTGAAGATGCGCCCCGGCTCGGCATCGACGACCTCGATGTCGGTCACCGAGCCGTCCGCGCGGATCGTGAACTCCATGGTCACGTAGCCCTCGAGCTTCGCCTGCCTGGCACGTCGCGGGTAGTTCGGAGGCACCCGCACCGTGGCAACCGCCTCGGTGTCGATGCCACCCATGCCGGATCCGCCGCCGGCGGCGAATTCACCGAGGTAGGGGCCGCCGTCGATGTTGGTGGGGACATCCACATTCGGCATATCCATCTGCGGCATGTTGGCCTGAGGTTGATCGACAACGGAGGCCGCGTCATCGGGTGGCGGCGGCGGGTCGTCGGGCGGGTCGGGCTCGTCGGGCGGCTCGCGTCGATCGCGTGTACGGGTCTCCTGCTGATCGCGGTCGAAGCGGATGAAGTTGATCGAGGCCTGTTCGTCGGCCTCCTCCAGCCCTGCGTCGTGCGAGCTGATCATGGTCATCATGATCAGGAAGAGCGCACAGGCGACGAAGATCCCGCCCGCGACGGGCAGAAGCCCGCGTAGGAAGTTCTTTCTATTCATTTTCCGCGGCGATCGAGATGTTGCTCGCGCCGGCAAGACGCGCCTGATCCATGGCCTCGATGAGCGTGCCGGTATCCGCTGCCCGGTCCGCGACCACGACCACCCCGGCCTCGGGGTTCTCCGCGAGCATGCGCTCGACACTGGCGCGCACGGCCTGGACCTCCACCTGCCGCCGGTCGATCCAGATCTCGCCGTTCTCGCGGATACCGATGAGGATGTTCGCCTTTTCCTGCTGCTCCGCCGTGTCGGCAGAGGGGCGAATCACCTCGATACCGGTCTCCTTGACGAAGGAGGTGGTGACGATGAAGAAGATGAGCATGATGAAGACGATGTCCAGCATCGGCGTCATGTTGACGTCAGCTTCTTCCTGCTGAGAGGTGGCGCTGTAACGGCTACGCATTGGAAGTCTCGTCGAAGAATGAGATGCGGTCGGCAACGATCTGGGCCCGGAGGTGGGCCTGGCGCTCCAGGCGCACGCTGAAGTAGAGCCCGGAAAGGGCCGCGACCATGCCGGCCATGGTGGGAATCGTCGCCGCGGAGACGCCGCTGGCCATGGCCCTGGGATTGCCGGTACCCATCACCGCGAGCACGTCGAAGACCTGGACCATGCCCGTGACGGTGCCCAGTAGCCCGACCAGCGGCAGCACCGCGATCACCGTCTTGAGCAGCGGGATGAAGCGCTGGAGATCCAGCTCGATCTCGGAGATCCAGGCCTCGCGGATGCGGGTGGCGTACCAGGAGCGCTTGTCCGCGCGCTCCCGCCAGGCCGCCGTCACCTGCTCCAGCTGTCGCGGATGCTGGAAGCGGAAATACCAGATCCGTTCGAAGATCAGCGCCCAGAGCAGGCCCGTGAGAAAGAGGATCACCCACAGGACATCACCGCCGGCGGCCATGAAGTCCTGCATCCGGGAGATGAGGAGGTTCAGCTCATGCATGGCCGTGCGCCTTCTCCGCATGCTGGGCGACGATGCCGCTGGCCTGATACTCCAGGGTCTGGATGAGCTTGCGGCTGCGCCCGGCCAGGATGCTGTGCAGGAGAATCAGCGGAACGGCCACGACGAGGCCGAGCACGGTGGTGACCAGCGCCTGCGAGATGCCGCCGGCCATCAGCTTGGGATCGCCGGTGCCGAAGAGCGTGATCGCCTGGAAGGTCGCGATCATGCCGACCACCGTGCCGAGCAGGCCGAGCAGGGGCGCCACCGCGGCGAGGATCTTGACCGTCGACAGCCCGCGCTCCAGCGGCGGGGCATCGGCGAGGATCGCCTCGTCGAGCTTGAGCTGCAGCGTCTCGGTATCGACGTCCTGGTTCTCGTAGTAAGCCGTCAGAACGCGGCCGAGGGGGTTCTCGGTGTTCGGATGCTCGATGTCCTTGCGCTGCAGGCGTATGCGCCGCTCGATGCGGCCCAGCGACACGAAGCGCTCCAGCGCAATGAGCAGGCCCACGAGGCCGATGAAGAGCACGACATAGCCAACCAGCTTGCCCTGCTGGATGCGCTCCAGCAGATTCGGCTTCTGGATCAGCAGGCCGAGCACGGCGCCGCGCGAGGGGTCGACGACGCCGCTGACAAGGCGCGTACCAGGGTCGGCTTCCGCGACATTCCCTGCGAGCGACTGCCAGCGACCGTCGGGCTGGCGCGGCAGCATCGACAGCTCCTGTGTCTCGGGCGTGAACTGCAGGAAGCGCTCGCCGACCATCGCGTTGAAGGGCCCGACGCGGGTCACGTCGGCCTGGGTGGCCTCACCGTCGGCCTGGATGATCTCGGCCTCGTAGCTGGCAACCTCGCTGGTGGCGACCATTTCTTCCAGCATGGTCGTCCACAGCCAGTCGATCTGCCCGATGGAGGGCAGCCGGTCACTGCTGGCCAGCGTCTGCAGGCGTTCCAGGCGCTCCGGATACTGGCTCGAGATCAGCGAGGAGCGAATCGTCGAGCGGGCATCGCCGGCAACCTGGCGGATGACGCCGAAGACCTCGCCGAATTCGCCGGTACGTTGCTCGAGTTCGGTCTCCAGCTCGGCCAGCGATTCCTCGTTCGCGTCAAAGGCTGCCTGAAGCTCGTCCCGACGGGCGCGCGCAGCGTTGCGCTCGGCGACCGCCTGGTCGCGCATCGCCTGTCGCTCTTCCGTGCGCTCGAGGAATTCCTCGATGCGCTCGCGATCGCGCTCGGCTTCCTGCGCCCGAGCCTGACGCAGCTCCTGCAGGAGCGTCCCCATGCTGCCCTCCTGGGCCCGGGCTGAGGAGAAGGGGGTGGCGGCGCTGGCGAGAACGGCGCCTGCGAGGAGCAGACAGGAGGAAATGCGCATGGCGGAAGTCTTGCGGGGGAGGATTGGGTGGCGGCTCATTGCGATGCCTCCGGCACGGAAAGCGGCACGCGCAGCAGATCCGGTGGCGCCTGCTCGGAAGCGATGCTCAGCCCCTGCTCCATGGCCGCGCGATAGTCGCTCTCCAGGGGCTCCCAGGAATCGCTCATCGGATTCCAGCGGCCGGTGCGCTGGCCGTCGAGGGTCTGGTACATCAGAGCGACCCGACCGACGCGCAGGAAGCGCACGGAGCGTTCGCTGCCGTCGAGTTCGAGCTTGCCGCGATAAGTCTCGATGGTGCGGCCGTACTCCATCTCGTCCTGATAGGTCGCCATGATCTGGCGGAAACGCTCGGCGGTGGAGACATCCGCGCGGTCCATCACCTCACGCAGCTCGGCGATATCGCTCTCGCGCTTCTCCGGCAGGAAGGGAATATCGCGCTCGACGAAGGTCTCGAGGGCATCCAGTGCGCGCAGCATCAACGGAACGAACTCCTGCTGCGTCTCGTCGATGGTGCCGATCTGCTCCTGCATCGATTCGATCTCTTCGCTCTGGGATGCGACGAGGCGCTCGAGCTGATCGTTGTAGGTCTTCAGGCTGCGCGCTTCCTCCCGCGCGTTGCGGTACTCGGAGAGCATGGCCTGCGCCTGCTCCGACAGCTCGTCGATGCGGCGCTGCGTCTGCTGCCCCGCGTCGTCGATCGACTCCTGCATGTTCCTGGCGCTGTCGAGGTCGTCGGGGAAGGCCGGCCCGACGGCAGCCGTCGCGAGAACGACTGCCGTGAACGGCCGGATGATTGATTGGATGCCTCTGGGAAACCGCACGATGGAGGTCCTCCTGTAGTGGGGTGACGATCAGCCGAAGTCGTAGCGAACCCGGAACTCGAAGGTCCGCGGAAGCTCGGGGAGCACGACGACGTCGCCGAAGATGTCGGGGAAGAGCGAGCGGAAGTAGCGCTCGTCGAGGGCGTTGTTGACGGTGGCCTTGGCGCTCCAGGCGCCCCGTGTGTAGCCGACCGAACCCGTCACCAGGTAGGCCTCTGGGAGCTTCACGGTCTTGCCGGCACCGGAGAAGGTGTCGTCGTAGTAGCTGACGCCCAGCGATCCGTTCCAGTTGTTCCAGCGATAGTTGCCGAACAGGCTGGCGACGTACTCGGGCACGCCGACGCGCTCGCGGGCGATCTCGCCGGTCAGGGTGGTGCCGATCGTGCCGCCGTACTGCTGAGCCGGATCGAAGCCGCTCAGCGCCGGGCTGGCGAAGACAAAGCGCGGATTGGCCGGGTCGTAGACCGTCTCCTGCTTGGTCAGCGCGCCGGTGAAGCTGAGGTTGTCGGTGGGCACCCAGCGCACTTCCAGCTCCTGACCCGTGCCCTTGGTGGCCAGCACCGTGAGCGTCTGGGTGCTGAAGCTGCTGCGCTTCTGCTCGTAGTCGGCGAGGCTCATGTAGAGCCGGCCATTGAAGAAGCTGCCCTTGATGCCGAACTCGCGCAGTGTCGAGTCGTCCAGCGCGCCCGATTCGATGGCATCGGGCGAGACACCGCCGGTCTGGTTGGTGATCAGCGTGCTCTGCTCCGAGGCCGTGAAGTAGGGGCGCAGGCCGAAGGGCAGGTCGTAACTGATGCTGACGTTGTAGGAACCCGCCTTGTACTCGTCCTGAAGAAGGCGCCCGCTACCGTCGGGCAGGCCGTCGCCATCGGCATCGACACGCTCGTCCTCGACCGCTTCCAGGTCGATGTAGTCGTAGCGCCAGCCGAGGAGCACATGCAGATCGTCGAAGAAGGTCAGATCCGTGAGCAGCGCGACGCTCGGATTCCAGAAGGTCGAGGTGTGGAAGTTGTTCCAGGGATTGACCGAGGAATCATTCAGCGAAGTAACCACGCGGTCGTTGGGCGTGCCTTCCGGCAGGGTCAGGTCGCGCCGATCGAGGTACTCCCACTCGGTATCGCTCTTGTCCTCGGCGCGATAGAAGCGCACGGCCGGCGCGATGGCGCTGCTGGCGCTCATCCAGCCGAAGTCGGCGGTGTGCTCCAGGATGAACTTGTTCTCCACCGACAGCGCGTTGTTCTCCTGCGAGAAGGCGTAGGAGGCCGTCTTGCTGCGGTTGAGATAGTCGACGAAGGTCTTGTTCTTCAGCGTCAGATTCGGCGACAGATTCGTGATGATGTCGAAGAAGAAGGCCGCGCTATCCGACTCGATGCCGTCGTCGACATCGACCAGCACCTGATGCGGCGACAGCTGCACCTCGCGCACGGTCGCCGGGTCCAGCGCGAACTGGGGTCCGAGATCGCCGCCATTGCCGCAGCAGGGGCTGAAGGCGAAGAGGTTGCCGGCGTCAAGAATCTCCTGCGGCGTCATCGCGTCCCCGGAGGCGATCTGCACCTCCGGCTGACCGGCGAGATACGTGCCGTTGTCGATCAGGTCCTGGGTGATGCGGTTCCAGCCCGCGATCTCGGTCCCTTCGTAGCGCTGGTACTGCTGACCGAAGGTGATGCGGGTGCGCTCGGAGATGTCGAAATCGAAGGTCGACTGCAGGATGATCTGATCCTGGAAGCTGTGGCGGTAGTAGCTTCCCGAATCCTCGACCATGCCGTAGACGAAGTAGCCGCCGGTGTTGCCGGCCACCGTGACCGGGCCGCCGACTTCGGCGCTGGTGATGAACTTGCCGTAGGAGCCCAGCGTCGTGGAGAGGCTGCCCGCCGGATTGTTCAGATAGCGTCCGGTTTCGGCGCGGGCGGATTTCGGGATGAAGTTCAGATAACCGCCGACCTTGCCCGGCCCGAAGATCGGTGACGACGGGCCGCGCACGACATCGACGCGATCCGAGGCCGCGATGGGGGTCGGGTAGTTGCCGGGATTCTCGATGCGCTTCATGCCGCGGAAGTAGGTGTCCGCGGGCGAGCCGCGCACGTCGAGACTGCCGGCGACCCCGAAGAAGGAGCTGGTGTAGGTGCCCGGCGAAAACTTCACCAGGTCGTTGATGTCCTCGGCGCCGTACTGGTCGAGCAGCTCGGCGCTGATGGAAGTCGCCGAGCGCGGCGTTTCCAGTAGCGACTTGCCCGTTCCGAAGATCGAGTCCACCGGCTCGCTGGGAATGATGCTCAGATCGTCCTGCACCTGCTCGGTGGTGACGTATTCCTGCATCTCGCTGACATCCTCTTCACCTTCTGCTTCTGCCTCGGCTTCCTGGGCTCCGGCGGCGAAGGGCAGCGCCAAGAGCGCCGTCAGAAGGAATCGCTGCACCGCCCCTTTGCGGCCTCGATGGCCGTGTATCCGTGAAATCCCCATTTCGTACCCCTGTTAGCTGATAGTCGAGCTGCACCATCGAGCGCCCGTGTCAGAGACGGTGAGTGACGGTGTCCGGGGTACTAGAAAGCAACGGCCGTGCCAGATGCTCATCCATCTGTTTTAAAAGTATTTTTTCGGATTATTACTGCGTTGCAGCACGAAAGAAGCACCGTTGTGTTCAACGTTGTGTGCAATTGCACAAGGAATGTGCAGCGCTGCTTCGGATTGGAGCCGGGACAGCCGAAAAGATTGACGCTGGCGTCAACATCGGTCTTACGCAGAGCGCCGGTGGTGCTGCGACCAGGAGCGACGGCTCCGAGACCTCAGTCTGTCGCCGTCCGAAGCGATCGGACAGCGGCCAGGGGATCGGCGGCCCTGCGGCGCGGCATGAGCGGCGAGCCCGCATGCCGCGACGGCGCGCTAGGGCATCCTCTGCACGCGATCGCGATCCGGCACTGCGCGTGGAGCTTCGGCCCGCAGGTAGGCGGTAACGGCCTCAATATCGCCGGGGCCGCGAGCGAGACGGGGTGCGGCCTCCAAGACCTCGAAGCCGTCACCACCGCCGGCGAGGAAGCTGCTCGTGACAACCCGGTAGCGCGCATCCTCGCGCAGCGGCTCGCCGCCCACCCGGATCGAGCCAGGGATCAGCGCATCCGCCGCATCGGCGTTTCCGCGCCAGGCATATTCCAGACCGCGCGAGACCTGCAGCAGGTGCCGGCTGCCGTCGGCCCGCCATTGCCGGGCGAGCAGCGCGCGCAGTTGCGCAGCCGTCAGTTCCAGGAGCACGACCTGATCACCGAAGGGCAGAACCTGCTTCAGCGCACCGAAGCGGACAACGCCGGACGCCCCCACCAGCAGATCATCACGGATGCCGCCGGAGCCGAGCACTGCGAAGTCCGGGTCATGGCCGGACATCGCGGCCAGCAGCGCATCCGCAATCAAGGCGCCAAGCGACGACTGGCCAGCGTCGTCGGTCGCGCGCGTCAGATCGCCCGCGACGCGTCCGACCTCGCGCTCGACGATGGGCGCAGCCAGATCCCGATAGCGCGCAACCAGCGCGCCGACTTGCGGATCGGCCGCAGCGGCCAAGAAAGGGGCCGGCACCGGTGCCGTGTCGTTGATGACCGGAAGATTCTCGGCCTGGCGGGACAGCACGCCTCCGCTCAAAGGATCGACCTGCAGCCGGATACGGGTCAGCAGGCGTCCGTAGGAACCGGCACTGGTGAGCAGCCGGCCGTTGCGCTCGCAGACGTAGCGCTCGTGTGTGTGCCCGGAGATGACGATCTCCACGGCCGGGTTCAGCGCGTCGAGAATGGGCACGACGGCGCCGCGCAATCCCGGGCAGGCGCCCCCGCCTTCCGCCTCGGCTTCACCACCTTCGTGCAGCAGCGCCACGATCAGATCGGCACCCTTGGCTTTCAGCTCCGGCACGAGGGCATTCGCAGTGGCAGCCTCGTCGGCGAATCGCAAGCCAGCCACGGCCTCCGGGTTCACGATCTCGGGGGTACCTTCGAGGACGAGGCCGATGAAGGCGATGCGCAGACGCTCGCCGCCCCCCAGCGGCACCGTCTCGATGGCATAGGGCGGGAAGAAGCTGTCCTCGGCCCCCTTCTCGAAGACATTGGCCGCGAGGTACTGGAAGCGCGCGCCCGCGAAATCACCGTCCACGCAGCTGCGCTTGTCCGGCAGATCGGCGCAGCCGCCCGACTGCAGGCGGCGCAGCTCCGCCGGCCCCTCGTCGAACTCGTGATTGCCCACGGCGGCGTAGGCCAGCCCCATCAGATTCAGCGCCTCGATCGTGGGTTCGTCGGCGAACAGCGCCGAGATCATCGGCGAGGCGCCGACCATGTCACCGGCGGTGACCAGGAGGCTGCGCACATGCTCGGCACGCAGGCTCTCGATCGTGCCGGCCAGCCAGGCCGCGCCGCCGGCTGGCAGCGATACGGTCGCACCCGCGTTGCCGGGATCGGGCAGCGTCAGCGCGCCGGGCGGCTCCAGGTAGCCGTGGAAGTCGTTGAAGGCCAGCAGCTGAACCGTCACCGGCTCCGCATCAGTCGAAGGGAGTGTCTCGCGCGCGGCGCATCCGGCGATCAGCAGCGCGACCAGCAGCAGCGCGCCCCGGCGATGCCCATCCCGAACCCTCACGACCCGGTCAGCGCCTCATCCAGCAGCGCGGCCAGACGGCGGCCGGCGCGCTGAAGCTGCACCACTGCGATCGACTCGGCCTGCCGGCGATAGCCTTCCTCCAGCACATAGATGCCGTCGGCGCCGGGCGCCGGGAGGCTGCCGTAGGCCGCACCGCGGCCCAAGGCGTAGGTCTGCTCCGCCCAGGCGCGCGGGTCCGTGCCGAGCACATCCTCGCCGTCGACGACCGCGTCCTCGGCAGCCAGCACATTGGCGAGCGCGCTCGGGCCACCCTCGATGGCGGGCACGAAGACCGTGTCCCAGTAGTAGTGCAGCGGCGCCGGCTCGCCGCCGGGCAGCCGGGCGATCTTGTCGTTGCCGCCGCGGTCGCCGTCATCGGCCGAATGCAGCGGCTGATGCAGATCGCCGACGAAGTGCAGCAGGAACTTGAGGGCGAGCCGTCGCTCGCGCTCCGGCACTTCGGGATCGGCCAGCTCGGCGCGGAACTGCGCAATCTTGTCGATGACGCAGGATTCGGCGGGCGCCTCGGAGGCCCACTTGCCTGCGGGCACGGGTGGATGCCCATGGCAGGCGGCTTCGATGTCGGGCGCATCGATGTCGATATTCGCGAAATGCCAGCTGAAGCTGTGCGCCCAGCGGTCGTCTTCTTCGTCGTCGCGCACCTTGTCGGCCCAGGTTGCAGCCGCCACGAGACCGGCCTCGTCGGTATCGAGGAGCGCCTTCGCGGCCTCCAGTGTCTCCGGAGCCATCGCCTCGACGGCAATCCACACCACGGTCTCGTGCCCGAGCTGCCCCCATGCCGCCGCGCCTTCGCAGAGCAGCAGGAGCAGGGGAGTGGCCAATTGCCGCTTGCCGAAACGTCGCATGCCGATCACCAGAAGAAGACGCGCTCGACGACCCAGTAGACACCGGTCAGGCCGATGAGCAGCGAGCCGGGCACGACGACGTAGCGCCGGTAGCCGGAGCGATGACGCATCCAGCCCACGGCCAGCCAGGCCAGCGCGAGCACGGCGAGCTGCCCCACCTCGACGCCGACATTGAAGCCGAAGAGGGCCGGCAGGAACTCGCCGCGCGTCAGCTCCAGATCCATGAGCGCACCGGCGAAGCCGAGACCGTGCAGCAGCCCGAAGCCGAAGACGACGGCGAAGCGCCATCGGCCGCTCTCGCGCCCGAGCAGATTCTCGAAGGCGACGTAGACGATGGAGGCCGCGATGAGGATCTCCACCCAGCGCGCGGGCAGCGAAACCAGGCCGTAGAGCGCCAGGCCCAGGGTCAGCGAATGCGCCAGCGTGAAGCCGGTGACCTGTCCCAGCAGCGGCTTCCAGCGCGCGCTGTAGAGGAAGAGGCCGAGCACGAAGGCGATGTGGTCGAGACCCAGCGGCAGGATGTGGATGAAGCCCTGGTGCAGGAAACGGCCGATGACCGTGGTGACCGGGTCGCTGCTGGGCAGCGCCGCCCCCGCTTCACCGGCGCCTTCGGCCGCCGCGCCGGCCACCCCGATCGGCACCGGATCGCTGTCCTCGCCGTAGGTCAGCCAGCGCGTTCGCTGATGGCCGGCGGCGGGATTGCGCGTGACCAGCACCAGCGGATAGCGCAGCGTCAGCTCCGGATCCACCGACAGATTGAAGTGCTCGGCGCCGCGCGGAATGATCCCCTGCAGCTCGAAGCGCGTGCGCTTGCGCTCCCAGTAATCGCGGAAGCCTTCCAGGTCGAGCTCGGGAAATCGCACCGCCTGCACCACCGGCGCCACCTGCTGGCCGTCGAAGCGGAAGGCGATGCCCTCGAAGAGCTCCGCGCGCAGCGCCGCGCGCGCCGGATCGCCCGCCTCCGCCTCGGCGAGGGCATGGTAGGCCTCGGCCGAGCCCACCACCGAGGTGAGGTCGCTGCGGAAGACGGCGGTCCAGGTCTGACCCGGCCCGAGCGTGACCTCCAGATGGCTGTAGTCGAGCGGGTGGGCCGCCACGACCGCCGGTGCCATCAGCAACAGCACCGCGGCCGCCCGGCGCCACAATCGCGCCAGCCGCTGCCGCTTGCCGGGGGTATCCGTCGTCAGCATGACGCTCCGCTCAGAAGGAGATGCCGAATTCGCTCTCGCCGTAGGTGTAGGTCTCCGCCTGCACCGACGCCAGCGGGCTCTGCCAGTCGCTGCCGCCGTAGCGCTGCTCGAAGGCCGCGACTTCGCGGGCGTAGTCCTCCAGCATGCGCTGCTTCACGGGCTCCGGAGCGAAGGAATGCTGCAGGCTGTTGTGGCCGAGCTGCACGACCTCCTTCCAGCTGAGGTCGAAGTAGGTGACCGCCGTGTAGTACTCGTCGGTCATGTTGGTGTCCCACATGCCACGGTCGTCGGTGTTGAGGTTCACCGGGATGCCGGTACGCAGATATTCCGGGAAGGGATGGACCGACAGATCCGGCGTGTATTCCAGCAGCTGATTGCTGATCAGCTGGATCTCGACCATGTAGGGGCCGTGCCGCATCAGCAGCATGGTGTCGTCGTCGGTGATGAGATCGACACCGTGGCCGATGCGCTTGGCACCGAGCAGCAGCGTCTGGCGCACATGCTCCGAGGGCTCGTCGACCTCGCCGGCGTGGATCGCCAGATCCACGCCACTGTACTTGCGGCGCATCTCGCGATAGGTCTCGAGGAAGCGCAGCGGGTGCCCCTTGTCGTTGTCCTCGCGCCCGGCCATGTTGATGCCCACCCAGAGATCGTCGTACTTGTCGACGAAGGCGTAGGTATCGCGCAGATCCTGCTCGGCGTCGGGACGATAGCGGCCGATGGTGTAGAGAAAGCGCACCGTCACTCCGGTGTCCCGCGCGTCGGGCTCGGCCATGCGGTCGCGGTACATCTGCACGACCTCGGCGGGCGGAATGGGCTCGCCCTCGGGGGTGACGAAGCCGCGCGCGCTCGCCTGCAGCTCAAGATAGCGCACGCCCTCGTGGCCGAAGCGCTTCATGTTCTCGACCAGCATCTCGGTGACGATATAGGGGTTGCGCCGCAGGTCGGCGATGCGCTCGCCGGTACGCTCGAAGAATTCCCAGCGACCCTCGCCCTCCCGGTCCAGGCGCAGGCTCGACAACCATTCCCGCTTCTCGTCCTCGTCGAGCTCGGCCAGCCGCTCGTACTCGCTCTTCCGACAGTCGCTCAGCGACTCAAAATGCGAGGCCTGGATGGTGTGGTAGTAGATCAGGTAGGGCTCGCCGGGATCGACCGGCTGGCGCATGGCTTCGCGGCAGTCGGCGATCGATGTCTTGGTGTAGTAGACATAGCCGCCATTGCGCTCGGTGTCGACGGCCACCTCATGCCACCACTCGGCCCGGTTCGATCCGCCGAGATGGTTATGCAGGTCACCGCCCTTGGGCAGGTCGTAGAGGAAGCGATAGAGCTGCTCGGCGCTGGCCGAATCCTTGATGACCTCGAAGCGTTCGGCGAAGTCCGGGCTTGGCGTGAAGCCACTGCCACTGGCGGCAGCGGCGTCGGTCGCGCTTGCTTCGTCGCTGGCACTGGCGGCGGGTGGCTGCTGTGCCGCCTTCTCGGCATCGCCGCCCGATGAGCAAGCCGCCAGCGCGGCGCCGAGAACGACGAGGCCGATACAGCGCCGCAGCGGATACGACGAAATCGAATGGGGCATGGATGGCTCCGGATGGCGCGACGTGGGCCGCATGTCAGGGAAAGCTCAGGCCGAAGACCCGCTCGCCGTAGGTATAGGTTTCGGGCTCGACCCGCTGCAGCGGCGCCTGCCAGTCGCTGCCGCCGTAGCGCTGCTCGAAGGCCGCCAGCGCCGCGTCCAGCTCGCGCAGCATGCGTTGCTTCTCGGGCTCCGGCGCGAAGGAGTAGGCGATGCCGTTGCGCGTGATCTCGACGACCTCCTCCCAGCTCAGATCGAAATGCTTGATGGCCGTGAAGTATTCGTCGGTCATGTTGGTGTCCCACATGCCGCGATCGTCGGTATTGAGATTCACCGGGATGCCCGTGCGCAGATATTCCGGGAAGGGGTGCCTGGAGAGATCCTCGGTGTACTCCAGAAGCTGATTGCTGATGAGCTGGATCTCGACCAGATAGGGACCTTCCTGCATCAGCAGCATGGTGTCCGGATCGGTGATCAGGTCGACGCCGTGACCGATGCGCTCGGCGCCGAGCAGCAGCGTCTGACGCACGTGCTTGGAAGGCTCGTCAACCTCGCCGGCATGGATGGACAGGCGCACGTCGCTGTACTTGCGCCGCATCTCGCGATAGGTGTCGAGGAAGCGCAGCGGGTGGCCCTTGTCGTTGTCCTCGCGCCCGGCCATGTTGATGCCCACCCAGCGATCGTGGGCGTCGACGAAGGCATAGGCATCGCGCAGATCCTGCTCGGCGTCCGGCGCGAAGCGCAGCACCGTGTAGAGGAAGCGCACCGTCACGCCGGTATCGCGGGCGTCCTTCTCGGCCAGCCGGTCCTCGTAGTACTGCACGCCCCGCTCCACCGGAATCGGCTCGCCCTCGGGCGTGACGAAGCCTTCGGCGCCGGTCTGCAGCTCCAGATAGCGCACGCCCTCGTCGCCGAAGCGCTTCATGTTCTCCACCAGCAGCTCGGTGGTGATGTGGGGGTTGCGGAAGAGCTCGCCGATGCGCCGCCAAGTCTTCTCGAAGAACTCGTAGCGACCCTCGCCTTCCTTGTCCAGACGCAGGCTGGACAGCCACATCGCCCTTTCCTCGTCGTCGAGCCCGGCCATCGGCTCGTACTCGGCCTTCTGACAGTCGCTGAGGTCCTCGTAGGTCGATTCCTGGATGGTGTGGAAGTAGATGAGGTAGGGGTTGCGCGGATCGACCGGCTCCGAGCGCGGCCCGGGACAGTCCTCGATGGCGGTCTTGGTGTAGTAGACATAGCCGCCGTTGCGCTCGGTGTCGGTCGCGAGCTCGAACCACCACTCGGCGCGGCTCGATCCGCCCAGATGGTTGTGGATGTCGCCGCCCTTGGGCAGGTCGTAGAGCAGACGGTAGAGCTGCTCGTCGCTGGCCTGTTCCTTGATCGTTTCGAAGTGCTCGCCGAAGTCGGCGGCCTGCGCGGCACCGCTCAGCCAGAGGGCGGCAAAAGCGGCGGAAGCGGTGGCGAGGAAGCCACCGGAAGACTTGCGGAAATGCATGAGGTTTCTCGCTCCTTGAAGGACTGCGACTCAGGATTCGTCCGCGGGCCAGGCCACGGAATGCGTCTCGCCGGTGATGAGGTTGATGAAGCCGTCGGGATTACCCTCGTAGGGCGCCACCAGCACCCACTTCCAGGGCGAGGCGGTGAGGAAGGCGGCGATCATGCGATGCGGCCAGCCCGGGTTCTCGCCGTGCCACTCCATGCGGTCGGCCTGGTCGTACATGGCCTCGATATCGGCGGCGACCTCCTGGGCGGGCCGCTGCGACATCAGGCCGCCGATCTCGTAGCGCACCGAGGCAACGACCTCGTGCTCGCGCACCAGCGCACAGCCACCGTCCATCTCGGCGACCTTGTTGGTGGCCATCGCCATCGCGCGGTCGCTGCTGCCCACCGACCAGATGTTGTGCAGGTCGTGCGCCACCGAGCAGCTCGCCGCCGAGCCCGGGGTCGTCGGCCCGATGTTCTGCCAGAACATCGCCGATACCGCACCCTTGCCCTGATAGCGGTCGGTGAGACCGACCTTGCTGATCGACTGCGCCTCGTCGCGCAGCACGTTGCCGTCGGCATCCACGGCCAGCGTCGCGGTCATGAAATCGTCCTCGAAGTAGAACGGTTCCAGCAGCGCCACGGTAGCCTCGTCCGTGCCGGCCGGCACGCGTACCGCGAAGTCCTCGGCGACGATCTCGCGGCCCACGTTCATGGTGTTGTGCGCCCAATCCGGATACTCGATCTCCGGAATCGGGCCGACATACTTGCCGTCGTCACCGACCAGCTCGCCGTCCGCGTAGACGTCGGTGATGGCGACCTTCTCGGGGTCGCTGAGCAGCACGATGTCGGCGGAACGCCCCGGCGCGATCGAGCCCACCTGGTCCTCGATGTGCCAGTGGCGCGCCGGGTAGTAGCTCGCCATGGCATAGGTCGCCTCCAGCGGCGCACCCGCGCGCAGCGCCACCTTGATGTTGTAGTCCATCGTCCCGAGCTTGAGCGAGGCGAGCGCATCCCGGTCGTCGGTGGTCACGGAGATGTTCGACCAGTCCTGCAGGCCCTTCTCGAGGAAATAGGGAATGGACACCTGCAGGGCATCCGGCTTGAGCTCGAGGAAGACGCCGCGGCCCATCTTGTCCCAGGCTTCCTCGGCGAGCCGGATGGAGTGATCGCTGGACAACCCCGCAGCTGCGAAGCCGTTGATCTCCGGGAGATCGACGAGCCCGCTGCCGTGACCCTCGATGACCGCGCGCGCATCGCGCGTGGCCTGCATGGTCTCCCACAAGCGCTGGTACCCGGGGTTCTCGGGGTCCCACACCGCGGGCCAGTCCATGACCTCGCCGAGACCGGCGACGCGCCGATCCTTGGCCAGCATGTCCTCGACCTCGTCGTAGCCGTAGTAGCCGCCGCCGACCTCGTAGGCGGTGGGCGGCGTCGCCGAGCCGATGGCGGTGTAGACCTTGAGCGGCGAGCCGGCATCGCGCGCCATCTGCCAGAAGTCCGCGTTCTGCGGACCGGCCACGTTGGAGAACTCGTGCGAGCCCTCGGCGATCCAGGTGGTGCCCTGCGGCAGCACCATCGCCGCTTCGTACTCGGGCGTGACGTGGCTGCTCTCGATGTGCTTGTGCGACTCGCCGAAACCCGGCACGGCCCACTCGCCCTCGGCATCGACCGTCTTCGCCGCCTTGCCGCCCCATTCGCCGCTCGGACCGACCCACGCGATGCGCCCTTCGGCGATGACGATGTCGTGGTTCTCCATCCACTGCAGCGTGTAGACATTGAGGACCTTGGCGCCCTTGATCACGAGGTCCGCCGGTTCCTTCTCCAGCGCCACCAGCACCAGCTTCTGCCGGGCCTGCGTCTCGGCGTCGAAGGTGAAGGGCTCGGGCTTGTCGTACAGCGTCACAGTGCCGGCGTCCTGGGCGGTGGCAGCGCCCGTGGCTGCCGCCCCCGCCAGCATGGCCGCCATCAGCGCGGCCGGGGTCTTTCGGTTCGTCGTTCGCATCGTCGTTACTCCTAGCGTGCTTGCCGGCACGCGCGGCTGCGCATGCCCGTGGTGCTTCGATTGGTGTGCCGCATCTACTCGGCCGGCCAGGCCACCGGGTGCGTCTCGCCGGTGGCGACATTGACCAGCCCTTCGGGATTGCCCTCGTAGGGCGCCACCAGCGCCCATTTCCACGGCGATGCCGTGAGGAAGGCGAAGATCATCCGCTTGGGCCAGCCGGGCGCTTCGCCGAGCCATTCCATTTCCTCGGCGGCGGCATACATGGCGTCGATCTCGTCGGCGACTTCACGCGCCGGCCGCTGGGTCATCAGGCCGCCGATCTCGTAGCGCACGGATGCGGCGACTTCGTGCCCGCGCACCAGCGCGCAGCCGCCCCCCATCGCGGCCACCCGGTTCGTCGCCATGGCCATGGCGCGATCGCTGTTGCCCACCGACCAGATGTTGTGCAGGTCGTGCGCCACCGAGCAGCTGGCCGCCGAGCCCGGCGTCGTCGGACCGATGTTCTGCCAGTACATCGACGAGACCGCCCCCCTGCCCTGGTAGCGATCGGTCAGGCCGATCTTGCTGAGCGGCTGATCCGGGTCGAGCTGCACCAGGCCGGATGCGTCGACCGGCAGCTGCGCGGTCATGAAGTCCTCGCCGAAGTAGAAGGGCTCGAGCACCGCCACGGTCGCGGTCTCGGTGCCGGCCGGCACGCGAATGGCGAAATCGTCGGCGGTCACCTCGCGGCCGACGTTCATGGTGTCGGTGGCCCACTCCGGATACTCGATGTCGGGGATCGGGCCGACGTACTCGCCGTCGTCGCCGACCAGCATGCCGTCGGCGTAGACATCGGTGATGACGACCTTCTCGGGGTCGCTGAGCAGCACGATGTCGGCATAGCGCCCCGGGGCGATGGAGCCGACCTGATCCTCGAGGTGCCAGTGGCGCGCCGGGTAGTAGCTCGCCATGGCGTAGGCCGCCTCCAGCGGCGCGCCCGAATCGAGCGCCACCCTGAGGTTGTAGTCCATGGTCCCGAGCTCCAGCGACGCCGAGGCATCGCGGTCGTCGGTGGTCACCGAGACGTTCGACCAGTCCGCCAGTCCCTGCTCCAGGAAGTAGGGGATCGCGACCCGGATGGTGTCCGGACGCAGCTCCAGGAAGATGCCGCGTGCCATCTTGTCCCAGGCCTCCTTGCCGACCTGGGTCTCGTGGTCGCTCGACAGGCCGGCCGCGGCCATGCCGTTGATCTCGGGCAGCTCGGTAAGACCGCCGCCGTGACCCTCGATCACCGCACGCGCATCACGCGTGGCCTGCATGGTTTCCCAGAGCCGCTGGTAGCCGGGGCTTTCCTTGTTCCAGATGGCGGGCCAGTCCATCACCTCGCCGAGACCCGCCACGCGCCGGTCGCTCGCCAGCATGCGCGCGACCTCGTCATAGCCGTAGTAGCCGCCGCCGACCTCGTAGGCGGTGGGCGGGGTCGCCGAGCCCAGCGCCGGATAGATCTTCAGCGGCGAGCCGGCGTCGCGCGCCATGAGCCAGAAGGTCGCGTTGTGCTCGCCCGAGACATTGGAGAACTCGTGCGAGCCCTCGGCGACCCAGGTGGTGCCCTGCGGCAGCACCATCGCTGCTTCGTACTCCGGCGTGAGATGACTGCTCTCGATGTGCTTGTGCGACTCGCCGAAGCCCGGCACCGCCCACTGGCCCTCGGCATCCACCGTCTTCGCCGCCTTGCCGTTCCACTCCCCGCTGGGCCCGACCCAGGCGATGCGCCCCTCGGCGATGACGATGTCGTGGTTCTCCATCCACTGCAGCGTGTGCACGTTCAGCACGGTGGCACCGCTGATGACCAGATCCGCCGGCTCCTTCTCCAGCGCCACCAGCACCAGCTTCTGCCGGGCCTGCGTCTCGGCGTCGAAGGTGAAGGGCTCGGGCTTGTCGTACAGGGTGACGGTCCCCGGCTCGGCGGCGCCGGCGGGCGGCGCCAGCATGACCGCGCAGAGCAGGGCCGCTCGGGCTGCGGTTGGCGTCACCGTTCTCATCGATCGCATCGTTCGTGCTCCTGGCAGCGTTGTGGCCCGCGCGCTGCGCGGGTGAGTCGTTGATCGGATGGTTGGCCGGCTGCCCGCTATTCGGCGGGCCAGGCCACCGGATGCACTTCGCCCGTGACCAGATTGACGAAGCCGTCCGGGTTGCCCGCATAGGGGGAGACCAGCACCCACTTCCGCGGCGAGGCGGTCAGGAAGGCCGCGATCATCCGCCGCGGCCAGCCGGGGGTCTCGCCGTGCCATTCCATGCGGTCGGCCTCGTTGAACATGGCCTCGATGTCGGCAGCGACCTCCGCCGCCGGGCGCTGCGTCATCAGCCCGCCGATCTCGTAGCGCACCGAGGCGACGAGCTCGTGGTCGCGCACCAGTGCGCAGCCGCCGTCCATCGCCACCACCTTGTTGGTGGCCATCGCCATCGCGTGATCGCTGCTGCCGACCGACCAGATGTTGTGCAGGTCGTGCGAGACGGAGCAGCTCGCCGCCGAATCCGGCGTCTTCGGCCCGATGTTCCGCCAGAACATCGCCGATACCGCGCCGGTTCCCTGATAGCGATCGGTGAGACCGACCTTGCTGATGGACTGCACGTCGTCGCGCAGCACGCTGCCGTCGGCATCCACCGCCACTTCGGCGGTGAGGAAGGGGTCCTCGAAGGTGTAGGGCTGACGCAGCGCAACGGTGGCGCGCTCGGTACCGGCCGGCACGCGGATGGCGAAGTCGTCGGCGACGACCTCGCGGCCGACGTTCATGGTGTCGGTGGCCCACTCGGGGTACTCGATCTCGGGGATCGGGCCGACGTACTCGCCGTCGTCGCCGACGAGCTTCCCGTTGGCGTAGACATCGGTGATGGCGACGGTCTCGGGGTCGCTGAGCAGCACCACATCGGCATGGCGTCCCGGGGCGAGCGACCCCACCTGATCCTCGAGATGCCAGTGGCGCGCCGGGTAGTAGCTCGCCATGGCATAGGCTGCCTCCAGCGGTGCGCCCGCGCGCAGCGCCAGCTTGACGTTGTAGTCCATCGTTCCGAGCTTGAGCGAGGCCAGCGCGTCGCGGTCATCGGTGGTCACCGAGATGTTCGACCAGTCCTTCAGCCCCTTCTCCAGGAAGTAGGTGACGCCCGCCTGGATGCCGTCGTACTTGAGCTGCAGGAAGATGCCGCGCTGCATCTTGTCCCAGGCCTCCTGGGGCAGGCGCACCTCGTGGTCGCTGGACAGCCCCGCCGCGGCCATGGCGTTGATGTCGCCCAGCTCGACGAGGCCGCCGCCGTGGCCCTCGATGACGGCGCGCGCATCGCGCGTGGCCTGCATGGTCTCCCACTGGCGCTGGTAGCCGGGGTTGTCGACGTTCCAGATCGCCGGCCAGTCCATGACCTCGCCGAGGCCGGCGACGCGCCGGTCGCTCGCGATGAGCGCCGCCACCTCGTCGTAGCCGTAGTAGCCGCCGCCGACTTCATAGGCGGTGGGCGGCGTCGCCGAGCCCAGCGCCGGGTAGATCTTCAGCGGCGATCCGGCGTCGGCTGCCATCAGCCAGAAGTCGACGTTGTGCTCGCCCGAGACATTGGAGAACTCGTGCGAGCCCTCGGCGATCCAGGTGGTGCCCTGCGGCAGCACCATCGCTGCTTCGTACTCCGGCGTGAGATGACTGCTCTCGATGTGCTTGTGCGACTCGCCGAAACCCGGCACGGCCCACTCGCCCTCGGCATCGACCGTCTTCGCCGCCTTGCCGCCCCATTCGCCGCTCGGACCGACCCACGCGATGCGCCCTTCGGCGATGACGATGTCGTGGTTCTCCATCCACTGCAGCGTGTAGACATTGAGGACCTTGGCGCCCTTGATCACGAGGTCCGCCGGTTCCTTCTCCAGCGCCACCAGCACCAGCTTCTGCCGGGCCTGCGTCTCGGCGTCGAAGGTGAAGGGCTCGGGCTTGTCGTACAGCGTCACAGTGCCGGCGTCCTGGGCGGTGGCAGCGCCCGTGGCTGCCGCCCCCGCCAGCATGGCCGCCATCAGCGCGGCCGGGGTCTTTCGGTTCGTCGTTCGCATCGTCGTTACTCCTAGCGTGCTTGCCGGCACGCGCGGCTGCGCATGCCCGTGGTGCTTCGATTGGTGTGCCGCATCTACTCGGCCGGCCAGGCCACCGGGTGCGTCTCGCCGGTGGCGACATTGACCAGCCCTTCGGGATTGCCCTCGTAGGGCGCCACCAGCGCCCATTTCCACGGCGATGCCGTGAGGAAGGCGAAGATCATCCGCTTGGGCCAGCCCGGCGAATCGCCCAGCCATTCCATGTCGTCGGCGGCGGCGTGCAGCGCGTCGATCTCGGCGGCAACCTCCTCGGCCGGCCTCTGGGTCATGAGCCCGCCGATCTCGTAGCGCACCGAGGCGACGACCTCGTGCCCGCGCACCAGCGCGCAGCCGCCGTCCATGCTCGCCACCTTGTTGGTGGCCATGGCCATGGCGCGATCGCTGTTGCCCACCGACCAGATGTTGTGCAGGTCGTGCGCCACCGAGCAGCTCGCCGCCGAATCGGGCGTCGTCGGGCCGATCTCGCGCCAGTACATGGCCGAAACGGCCCCCTTGCCCTGGTAGCGATCGGTGAGACCGATCTTGCTGATGGGCTGCTCCGGATCGAGCTGCACGACGCCCTCGGCGTCGACGGGCAGCCGCGCGGTCATGTAGTCCTCCTCGAAGTAGAAGGGCTCCAGCAACGCGACCTCGGCCGTCTCGGTACCGGCGGGCACCCGGATCGCGAAATCCTCGGGCACCAGTTCGCGGCCGACATTCATGGTGTCGGTGGCCCAGTCGGGATAGTCGATCTCGGGGATGGGGCCGACGTACTCGCCCTCGTCGCCCACCAGGGCGCCGTCGGCGTAGACCTTCTCGATGGCCACGGTCTCGGGATCGCTGAGCAGCACGATGTCCGCGTAGCGCCCCGGCGCGATGGAGCCGACCTGGTCCTCGAGGTGCCAGTGCCGCGCCGGGTAATAGCTGGCCATCGCGTAGGCGGCCTCCAGCGGTGCGCCGGACTCGATGGCCACGCGCAGGTTGTAATCCATCGTGCCCAGCTTCAGCGAGGCCGACGCGTCGCGGTCGTCCGTCGTCACCGAGACATTGGTCCAGTCCTCCAGCCCCTGCTCCAGGAAGTAGGGAATGGCGACGCGGATCGTGTCCGGGCGCAGCTCCAGGAAGATGCCGCGCTCCATCTTGTCCCAGGCCTCCTTGCCGACCTGCGTCTCGTGGTCGCTGGACAGACCGGCGGCGGCCATGCCGTTGATCTCGGGCAGCTCGGTGAGCCCGCCACCGTGGCCTTCGATGACGGCGCGGGCGTCGCGGGTTGCCTGCATGGTTTCCCAAAGGCGCTGGTAGCCGGGGCTCTCCTTGTTCCAGATCGCCGGCCAGTCCATGACCTCGCCGAGACCGGCGACGCGGCGGTCGCTGGCGAGCATGCGCTCGACCTCGTCGTAGCCGTAGTAGCCGCCGCCGACCTCGTAGGCGGTGGGCGGGGTCGCCGAGCCCAGTGCCGGATAGATCTTCAGCGGCGAGCCGGCGTCGCGCGCCATCAGCCAGTACTCAGCGTTGTGCTCACCGGCGACGTTGGAGAACTCGTGCGAGCCCTCGGCCACCCAGGTCGTGCCCTGGGGCAGCACCATCGCCGCCTCGTACTCCGGCGTGAGATGGCTGCTCTCGATGTGCTTGTGCGATTCGCCGAAGCCGGGCACCGCCGACAGGCCTTCGGCATCGACGGTCTCCTCGGCCTTGCCGCCCCACTCGCCGGCGGGGCCGACCCAGGCAATGCGCCCTTCGGCGATGACGATGTCCTGCGCGTCCATCCAGCTCAGGGTGTGGACGTTCAGCACACGCGCGTTCTCGATGACGAGATCGGCCGGCGCCTTGGCCAGCGCCACCAGCACCAGCTTCTGACGGGCCTTTGTTTCCGCATCGAACTCGAAGGCCTCGGGCGCGCCATGCAGCGTCACCGCATCCGTGGCTTCACTCTCGGTGTCGCCGCCGGAGCCGCCGGAGCCACCGCAGCCGGCGACGCCGAGCATCGACGCAATGACCAGCGCGCCCAGAACGACCGGGGCCGTCCAGGCGCGGCCGAACGCTGCCTCCTGCGAGTCCGCTGCTGTTGTCGCTTGCAATCTCTTCACTGCGTCAATCTCCGTATGAGGGCGCGATGCTCGGGGTAGCGGGCGACCAGCTCGTCGCGCTCGGCGAGCTCGAAGTCGGCGAAATCGAAACCGGGTGCGACGGTGTTGCCGACGAGGGCGAATCCGTGCTCCGGGGAGTCAGCAAGCTCCGCGCCAAACCAGACCCCGTGCGGGACGGCGGCCTGGAAGACCATGCCTTTGTCGGGCTCGGGTCCGAGCACAAAGCTCTCGTGCCGGCCGTCGGGGTGCAGCATGTGCACGCGGAGCGGGTCACCGGCGTAGAAGTGCCAGAGCTCGTCCGAGCGCAGGCGGTGCAGCGCCGAGACCTCGCCCTCGGGCAGAAGAAAGTGAATGGCCGTGGACACGGGTCGCGCGCCCGCAAAGCGCTCCGGAAGCGCCTCCCGGGCCAGCTCCTCCGGCGCCGTGTAGGTGCGGCGGTAGTAGCCGCCCTCCGGATGCGACTGCAGCTGCAGATGCGCGATGTAGGCCTCGGCGCCCGCCGGCGCTTCCGCGCTTGCAACAGCGGAAGCGCCGGTCGCGGCAAGCAGTGCCAGAAAGATCGCGCTTGCCAGCCGCACGGGCATCAGGCGCTGGCCGTGGCGCCGGCCAGCAGCGTTTCGAGCACTTCGTTGACCTTGATCGACTCCGTGGTCGCGCCGAAGATGCCGCCCTGCATACTGATCATCGTGATGGCGGCGTCGCGGTGGCGCTTCTCGGTGGCGCCCGTGCAATCGGTCAGCAACAGGCATTCGAAACCGCGGTCGTTGGCCTCGCGCATGGTGGTGTGCACGCAGACATCGGTCGTGATGCCGGTGAGGATGAGATGCGTGATGCCGCAGGTGCGCAGGATGTGCTCGAGATCGGTGGCATAGAAGGAGCCCTTGCCGGGCTTGTCGATGACAATCTCGCCGGGGGCCGGCTGCAGTTCCGGCACGATCTCCCAGCCCGGCTCGCCGCGCACGAGAATCCGCCCACAGGGGCCCGGCTCGCCGATGCCCGGCGAGACCTGCTTGCTGCGCCAGACCTTGTTCTCCGGCAGATCCACCAGTTCCGGGCGGTGGCCCTCGCGCGTGTGAATGACGGTCATGCCGGGGATCTGCCGCACCAGCGACAGCGTCTTGGCGATGGGGGCGACTGCGCAGCGCGTCAGATCGAGGTCGTAGCCCATGCAGTCGACGTAGCCACCCTTGCCGCAGAAATCGGTCTGCATGTCGATGACCACGAAGGCCATGCGCTCGGGCGGCACGGAGCCGTCGAAGGGCCAACTGTAGGGATCGGCGGCGACGCTGAAACCGCTCGTGCTCTCACTCATGTCGAAACCTCCTGTTGATCATCGGAATCCTGCGCCGCGGCCTCCGCCGCGAAATCGAGCCTGCCCGTCCAGTGGATGAGCACCAGGCAGCCCTCGGGGCTGGAGACGGAATGCGCGCTGCCAGCCGCATTCCGGACATAGCTGCCGGCCGGATAGCGGCCGGCCTCGTCCTGCTGCGCGCCTTCGAGCACATAGACATGCTCGTCGCCCAGATGCCGGTGCCGCGGCACGGTGGCACCCGGCCGGTAACGCAGCAGCGCAATGCGCTCGCTGCCGTCGGCGCTTTCCTGAAGCACGCGGATCTCGATGCCCGGCCGCAGTGGCGCCCAGGCGCGCGGCGCTTCGCTGTCGGCGATCAGGCGCGCGCTGCGCGCATCGCCCTCGACCGGAGTCTGCCGGCCCAGCTCAGGCGCCATGGCGCGATCCCCCGACTGCGCCACGTGCGTCGTCGACAAAGCGCGTCGCTCCCGGGGCGGCAATACCACCGGCGAAACGATGTGACCGGAAATTCCCCCGCGCTGTCTGCATGCCTGCCGCGACGCGTGCTTGCGTCGGCTCCCTGGTGGATCTGCCCTTCAGAGACGCAACAGCCATGCCAACAGGCGTTATTATTTATTTTCAATTACTTATATGCGATCCACAGTCGCGCGCAAGGCGCGCGCACTTTTGACATGCAACGTTGCATACATTTGGTGCGGGGCGAGGCGCTGCGGTGTCAGCGCGCCTTTCGCCGTCCGGCGCTACTCCGGCGCGCCGGTCCCGGCGTTGTAGATCGCGCCACCCTCCGCCGCATAGCGAGCGAGCAGCGCCGCGGCAGCCTCACGCTCCACGGCGGTGTCCACGGCGATGCCACGGCTACGCAGAGCGTTCTCCCAATCGGCCGGTTTGTGGCCCTCGTCGAAGCCGGCGGCGCGCGCATCGGCGTCGGCCGCGCCGCACACCAGCGCCGTTACGCCCGACCAGGGGATGGCGCCCAGGCACATGGCACACGGCTCGGTGCTGCTGACGAGTTCGTAGCGCCGGGCGCCGCCGGCAAGGTCGAAGCAGCCCAGTCTCTGCTGCGCTCGACTCAGCGCGACGATCTCGGCGTGCGCGGAGGAGCAGCAGCTGGGCATCACGAGATTGACGCCGCTGGCGAGCAGCTCGTGGCTGTCGCGGTCGAAAACGGCTGCCGCGAATGGCCCTCCCGTTGCGCGATCGATGTTGGCCGTCACCAACTCCAGTACGAAGCGCATGCGCGCATCCACATCCCGCATCGCCACCGGCTCGGGCTCGGTCACCTCGACCAGCCACGCCGGCAGATCCCAGACGATCCGCGTTGCTGCACTGCTGGACTCCGATGACGCCATCCTTCTTCTCCGTGGGGGTCGCGACACGCCGCGACGCGATCAGTTGCCGGCCGGGTCGAGGCGGTGCCGCAGGGCATCGAGACGCTCCGGTGTCCCGACATCGTGCCACTCGGCCCGCGAAAGCTGCCCGGCCAACCGCCTCTCCTGCGCCGCATCTCGCAACAACGGTGCCAACGGAAAGGCCCCGCGGCCAGCGCCCAGGATCGCGGGGCGCAGCACGGCCAACCCTGAATAGGTCCAGCGCGGGCCCGGCTCGCAATCGACACGCCCGTCGACCAGACCGAAATCGCCTTCGGGATGCTGCGGCGGATTCGGCACGAGCACCAGCCGCCCGAGATCCTCCGGAGCGGGCGCCTCGGCCAGCCCGGCGTAATCGATGTCGCTCCAGACATCGCTGTTGATCAGCAGGAATGGCGCATCACCGAGCAGGGGCAACGCGTTGCGGATGCCGCCGCCGGTATCCAGCGCCGGCCAGCCTTCGTGCGACCAGGCGATGGATACGCCCCAAAGACTGCCGTCACCCAGCACTGCCGGCAACTGCTCGCCGAGCCAGCCGGTATTGACGACGACCTCGGTAATGCCGGCGACCGCCAGCTTGCGCAGGTGGTGCGCGATCAGTGGCTCGCCGCCGACTTCCAGCAGCGGCTTGGGCGTCGTGTCGGTGAGCGGGCGCAGGCGGGTACCCCGCCCTGCCGCGAGAATCATTGCCTTCATGCGCGCGGGAGCACGTGGCGCTCCAGCAGCGCCGCCAGCGGCTGCAGCTCGGGATAGTGCGGCGCTACCTGCATGACGTAATCGACGAAGCGCTGTGTATCGGCCAGATACTTGGACTTGCCGTCGCGCAGGCTCAGCCGCGCGAAGATGCCCAGCACCTTCAGGTGCCGCTGCAGCCCCATCCAGTCACAATCGGAGAGGAAATCCTCGCGCTGCTCCGGCACAGGGATGCCGGCGGCGCGCGCCGCATCGTGGTATCGCTCCAGTTCCTCGCGCACCAGATCGGCGGGCCAGCTCGCGAAGGCATCACGGTAGAGCGAGATGACGTCGTAGCTCACCGGGCCGAGCACTGCGTCCTGGAAATCCAGCACGCCCGCCTGCTCGTCTCCGTCCATGAGGTTGCGCGGCATGTAATCACGGTGCACAAAGACCTGCGGCTGTGCCAGTGCGCGCGCCGCGAGTCGGCGCTCGACCTCGGCCAGTGCCGCGGCCTCATCGGCATCCAGCGTCACGCCGAGGTGGCGACCCAGATACCACTCAGCGAAGAGCCCCGTCTCGCGCAGCAGCAGAACCTCGCTGTAGTCGGGGAGCACGCCGGGCCGCGTGGCGGCTTGCCAGCGCAGCAGCGCGGTACGCGCGCGGCCGAAATACGCGACGGCATTGTCGGCGTCCATGACCTCGAGATAGGTGCGAGTGCCGAGATCGCTGAGCAGCAGGAAACCCTGGCCCAGATCGGCAGCGTGAACCTCCGGCACGCGCAGGCCGGCCTCGCGCATGAGCAGGGCGACCTTGACGAAGGGGCGGCTGTCCTCCTGCTCGGGCGGCGCGTCCATGAGGATATAGCTGCAACCGTCTAGGTAGATGCGGAAGTAGCGCCTGAAGCTGGCATCGGCGGATGCGGGCGCTGCCGCCTCAAGCACACCGCGACCCTGCGCGGCAGCCCAGCGCACGGCCGCAACCGAACGCGCGTCCGGAAGCTGGGCGAAGGGGTCGTCGGACACGGAGGCTTCGGGAGTATCAGCTGTCATGGCGGCAAGCCTAGGGACGGTCGCGGCCAAGCGCAATTGCACCAGATGGGGGTGACAGCCATACTTGAGAATTCCTCCACTATTGCCACGAAGGGATTTCATGCTCGGGTTGCGACGGGCGGTCCTCGCGGCCCTGTGCCTCATCAGCTGCGCCACGCCATCGCTCGCCGCGCCCGGGCAGTGTGCCCAGCCGCTGCCACCGGATGCGCCGGAGCTGGACAGCAGCACGGAAGGCATCGAGCTCAACGCCGACGAGGCCGATCTGCTGCGCGAGGGGTTGTCCTCGCTGTCGGGAAACGTCCGCGTCACCGACGGCTCACGCGCCTTTGCCGCCGAATCGCTGCGCTTCGATACCAGCCGGCGCTTGGTCGAGATCACCACCGAGAGCCGCTATCGCGAGGAAGGGCTCTTCGTGCGCAGCGGCGGCATGCGCTTCGATATCGACGCCGAAACCGGCGACTTCGACGATAGCGAGATTATCCTGCAGGACGCGCAGGCGCGCGCAGGCGCGGACAAGATGCGCCTGCGCCGCTCCGGCGCTGCCGAACTGAGCCGGGTCTATTACACGACCTGCGGCCCCGGCGACAACGCCTGGGCGCTGCACGCCTCGGACATCAAGCTCGACCGCGAGGCGGGCCTGGGAACGGCTCGGCACGCGCGTCTGCACCTCTTCGGCTTGCCGCTGCTCTACGTGCCCTGGTTCCAGTTTCCGCTGGATGACCAGCGCCGCACCGGCCTGCTTTACCCACGCGTCGGTTCCTCCTCGCGCAACGGCTTTGATGTGACCTGGCCGATCTACGTCAACCTCGCGCCCAACTACGATCTGCAGATCGAACCGCGCTGGCTGTCCCGCCGCGGCCTTCAACTCGGAAGCACCGCGCGCTATCTCGGCAGACAGCAGGAAGCCGAGCTGCGCTACGAGTACCTGGCGAGCGACCAGCGCCTCGGCGAGGACCGCGCCTTCGGCGAGTTATCACAGCGCGGCATGATCAACGATCGGCTCTCGCTGGCGATCGACTACGCAGAAGTCAGTGACACAGCCTATTTCGACGATCTCGGCACCGATCTAGACCGCAGCGCGCTCACCTTCCTCCCGCAGCAGATGCGGATGGCCTACACCGCGCCCTCGGCCTACTCGGCCTCGATGCGCGTCTCCAGCTTCCAGGTCCTGGATCCGAGTCTGCTCAATACCGAGCGCCCCTACCGGCGCCTGCCGCAGATCAGCTTCGAGGCACTGACGCCGGACAGCCTGCTCTTCACGCGTGCAGGGCTATCCAGCGAGTTCGTAGCATTCGACGCCGACAATGTCGTTGAGGGACGACGCTTCCACGTCAATCCTTTCCTGCGCAGCTTCGTCGACCGCAACGGCTGGTTCGCCGGCGCGCGCCTGGATTGGCGCTACACGGCATACGACCTCAGTGGCCAGCCGGCCGGAGCGCCGGCCTCGCCCACACGCGACCTGCCCAGCTTCAGCGCCGAGGGCGGCTTGCGCTTCGAGCGGCTCACCGATGGCGGCAACCTGCAGACTCTGGAGCCACGCGCCTTCTATCTGTACACGCCCTTCCGCGACCAGAGCGATATCCCGATCTTCGACAGCGGCGAACCCGATTTCGATATCGTGCAGCTCTTCTCGCGCAACCGCTTCACCGGCATCGATCGCATCGCCGATGCCAACCACTTGGCGGGAGCGCTCACCAGCCGCCTGCTTGACCGCGATACGGGCATGGTGCGCTGGAGCGCCACGGTCGGCCAGCTGCTGCGGCTGGATCGCTCCGAGGTCACGCTGGATGGCAGCGAGGAAGCCAGCAGCGGCGTCACCGACTTCATCGCCGGCTTCGAGTACCGGCTTTCGCGACGCGTCAGCGCCAGCGTCTCGACGCTGTGGTCACCGGATGAGGAGCGCTTCAATCGCACGCTCAGCCGCCTAAGCTATCGCGACGGCCGGCGCCGCGCGAGTATCGGTTACCGCTACCGGCGCGATCAACTCGAGCAGAGCGATATTTCCGCTGGCTGGCCGATCGGCGGCAACTTCTCGGTCGTCGGGCGCTGGCGCCGTGCCATCCGCGAGCACCAGAGCCTGGAGACCCTGGCCGGTGTCGCCTATGAGAGCTGCTGCTGGACCGGCCGACTGACCTATCGTCGCTACATTGCATCCACCGACGGTGAGTACGAGTCCGGGGTGCTTCTGCAGATCGAGCTGCGCGGCCTGGGTGGCCTCGGCGGCAGCAGCGCGCAACAGATCGACGACTACACCTACTAGTGTCCTGCGCCGTAGCAAGGACTGCGGGACACTTTCGCAACACCGCCAGACGTGGCGAGATGCCGCGTGCAATGCGAGAACATCTGCGTAACCGGAAACTAGGGACAAAAGGTCGGAACACCGCTGCTCATGCTACTGTCTGAGCCTTCCCCTACCGCTTCTTCCGCCATGGTTTCACGCCTTGTAGCCGCCGCCGTTGCGCTCGCCACGGTGCTGTCCGCCCACGCCGCCACACCCGTCGACCGCATCGTCGTTGTGGTCAACGACAGCATCATTCTGCAGAGCGAGCTGGATGCCGCGATGGACAACGCCCGCCAGCAGCTTTCGCAGCGCGGCGTGCGCAACGTCTCGCCCAGCCAGCTGCGCGATCAGGTGCTGGAACGCCTCGTGCTGCAGCGCGTCCAGATGGCACGCGCCCGCGAAGCGGGCATCCGCGTCGACGACCGCGAACTCAACGATGTCGTCAGTGATATCGCGCGCCGCAACGGCATGTCGCAGGCCGAGTTTGCGCGCCAGCTCCGCCGCGAAGGCCAGGACTACCTGGCGGTACGCGAGCAGATCCGCGACGAGATCATCTCGCAGCGCCTGCGCTCGCGCGAGCTGGAGTCACGCATCAGCGTCAGCGAGGACGACGTCGACGCCTACCTCGCGCGCGAGCAGGATCTAGGCGACAGCGAGGTCCGCTTGTCGCACATCCTCATCAGCGTCGGCGACGGCGCCAGCCCGGACGAACGCCAGGCCGCTCGCGAACGGGCCGAGAAGCTGCGGCAGCGCATCGCCGAGGGAGAGGAGTTCTCGGCCATCGCCGCCAGTCATTCGGACGGACAGCAGGCGCTTGAAGGCGGCGACCTTGGCTGGCGCCGCCTCGCCGACCTGCCTCCGACATTCTCCGAAGCGCTCAAGGAAACGAAGGACGGTGAGCTCGCCCCGGTGATCGCAGCCACCAGTGGTTTCCACATCCTGCGCGTCGAGGGCCGGCGCGGCAGCACCGAGCAACAGATGATCACCGAGACGAAGGCGCGCCACATCCTGATTCAGCCGGACGAGCTGACCAGTGATGAGCAAGCACGCGCCAAGATCTTCGACATCGCCCGCCGCCTGGAAGAGGGCGAGGATTTCGCCGAACTGGCACGTCAGCACTCCGACGACCCCGGCTCGCGCAACGAAGGCGGCGAATTGGGCTGGCAACCGCCGGGGCAGATGGCGGATGCCTTCGAGCAGCAAGTGGACCAGCTCGACCCCGGCGAGCGCTCGCGCCCCTTCCGCAGCGAGTTCGGCTGGCATATCGTCGAAGTGCAGGACCGGCGTCAGCGCGATGCAACCCAGGAACTGCGCCGGCAGCGCGCACGCCAAGCGATCGGCGAGCGACGCATGGAGGAGGAGTACGAAATCTGGCTGCGGCGCCTGCGCGACGAGGCCTATATCGAGTACCGCCTGCGTGACGACGCCTGAGGTAGCCGGGACGCTCTTCGTCGTCACGCCGGGCGAGCCGGCCGGCATCGGCCCGGATCTCGTCATCACCGCCGCGCAGCGGCCCGACCGCGCTGCCACGATGGTTGTGGCGGCCGATCCCGACGCGCTGCGCGAGCGCGCAGAGATGCTCGGCTTACCACTGCGCCTGCAGCCCTGCGATCCCGACCAGCGGCCAAAGGCAGCGGCCGAAGGCACGCTGCGCATCTGGCCCGTGCCGCTGTCGCAGCCGGTGCGCGCGGGCGTCACCGATGTCGGCAACGCCAGGCATGTGCTGGCGGCCCTGGACCTAGCCGTAGCAGCCTGTCAGGCAGGCCGTGCCGACGCCATGGTGACCGGGCCGATACAGAAATCAGTCATCAACGAGGCGGGCCACGCCTTCAGCGGACATACCGAATACCTCGCCGAAGCGACCGGCGCGCCGCTACCCGTGATGATGCTGGTGGCGCCCGACGCGCAGCCCGCACCGCTGCGCGTGGCGCTGGCCACCACGCATCTGCCGCTGCGCGCGGTGGCCGACGCCATCAGCGTCGACAAGCTCTGCCTCACGCTACGCATCCTGGACGCCGGCCTGCGGCGCGATTTCGGCATCGCCGCTCCATGCATCCGCGTCTGCGGGCTCAACCCGCACGCCGGCGAAGGCGGGCATCTCGGGAACGAGGATGCCGACATTATCGCGCCCGCTATCGCCCAGGTCCGCGCCGAGGGCATCGACGCCAGCGGCCCACTGCCCGCCGACACACTGTTCACGCCACGGCACCTCGAAGGCTGCGACGCCGTGTTAACCATGTTCCACGATCAAGGGCTGCCGGTGCTCAAGCACGCAGGCTTCGGCCGCGCGGTCAACGTCACGCTCGGTCTGCCCATCGTTCGCGTGTCGGTGGATCACGGCACGGCGCTGGATCTGGCCGGTACGGGCCGCGCGGACGCAGGCAGCTTCGACGCCGCACTACGTGTGGCCGCCGAGATCTGCTCCGCACGGCGGGCATGAGCACCGAGGCTGGCAGCGTGCTGCGCGCCGACAAGCGCTTCGGGCAGAACTATCTGCACGACCAAGGCGTGCTGACGCGCATCATCCGCGCCATCACACCGCGCGAGGACGATCATTTCATCGAGATCGGCCCCGGCGAAGGGGCGCTCACCGCGCCACTTCTCGAATCCGGCGCACGCGTCACGGCCATCGAGCTCGATGCCCGTCTGCTGCCGGGGCTGGAGGCACGTTTCGGCGACACGACCCGCTGCCGCCTGATCCAGGCCGACGCACTGAAAACCGATATCACGGCGCTCGGTGCCGGCGACACCGCCGCACTGCGGCTGGTCGGCAACCTGCCCTACAACATCTCCACGCCGTTGCTCTTCCATGTACTGAGCCACAGCGCGGCGGTGCGCGACATGCATTTCATGCTGCAGCGGGAAGTCGTCGAACGCATGGTTGCCGGCCCCGGCAGCAAGCGCTACGGCCGTCTGAGCGTTGCTTTGGCGGCGCAGGCCCGTTGCCAATCGCTCTTCGACGTCGCTCCTGGCGCCTTCCGTCCGCCGCCGAAGGTGACCTCCGCCATCGTGCGACTGACGCCGCAGGCACCGACCCCGCCGCTGACGGCACCGGCGCGCTTCGACAGCCTGCTGCGCCACGCCTTCGCACAGCGGCGCAAGACCCTGTCCAATGCGCTCTCCGGCCAGTGTACGGCCGAGCAGCTCGCCGGCTGCGGCATCGACCCGCGCGCCCGCGCCGAGACGGTGCCGGTGGCGCAGTGGATCCATCTGGCGAACCGGCTGGCGGAGGGCTGATCGCTGGACTTGGCGCGCGGGTCGGCCTGGGGCACCATGCCGGAAGACTCGTCAGGGGAAGGGCATGGAAGAGTACCGGCATGTACTGGCAGCGGTGGAAGCGCGCGAAGCAGACGGACCGCGCGTTCTGCGCCACGCCCAGGGCCTCGCTCAGGCCTTCGGCGCGAAGCTGTCACTGGTGCACGTGGTGGAGTATCTCCCGATTGACCCTGCCGGCGACGCCCTGCTCGCCACCCCGCTGGATCTGACGCACGACCGCCGCGAGCAGGCGGAAGCAACACTGGAAGGCTGGTGCAGAGAAGCCCACATCCAGCCGGCCGGCATGTGGGTCACCATCGGCAGCATCACCCAGGAAATTCTGCGCGTGCGCGAGGAGTCCGGTGCTGATCTCATCGTCATTGGCCATCGCTCGCGACGCGGCCTCGCCGCGTTGTTCAGTTCGACCGAGGACGGCGTCATCCACCATGCCAACTGCGACGTGCTGGCGATGCATCTGGACTAGAAGCGTGAGGCTGCGGGCCTTAAAGCGGTAAACCAAGCATTTCGCGGATCGACACAGGTTCTTATTGTTGCTGGGGAGGCAACGACGGAGTCAGCGCTCACCATCAGGTGATCCCATCGAATCTGTGAGATCTGTGACTAGCGCGACAGTCCTAGCAAGGTTTCAGGCCTTGCGCTGCTGCTCGCCCTGCGCCGGCTCTTCGCCGTAGTAGATGTGCGCGCGATCGCGGCCAGCCTTTTTGGCCAGATACATCGCGCGATCTGCCTGCGAGAGAATGTCCCCGGGCTCCACCGGATCCTGCGCCGCGCCACGAAAGACGGCGACGCCGAGACTAGCGGTAATGCCGACGCGCTGCTCACCGACGACGATCGGCGCATTCAACAGGCCGCGCAGCCGATCCGAGAAGGCCTCGACCTGGTCGCGGCCGCTGCTACCCGCAAAGAAGACCACGAACTCATCCCCCGAGAGCCGAGCCGCGAAATGCCCTTCACGGACAATGGTATCGAGGCGCTGAGCCACCTCACGCAAGACGGCGTCACCGGTCTCGTGGCCGTAGCGATCATTGACGCGCTTGAAGTGATCGAGGTCGAAGAAGATCACCGCAAGGTCCTCACCGCGCTGCACGGCCGAGCGCAGATGTTCGCGCAGCGCGTTCATCGCCGACGGCCGGTTGGCCAGCCCGGTGAGGTCATCCTGCATCGCTTGGCGCGCGAGTCGGGCCTCAGCCGATTCGCGTTCGCTGCAATCGGTGGCCATAGCCATGAAGACGGGGGGTTCCTCGGCGCGTGAGTAACTGAGCCGCACCTCCACCGGATAGCCACTGCCGTCCGCACGCCGGTGGCGTGCCCGGTAATGGACGTGCTCGGTCTGCCCGCTGCGCAGGCGCAGGTAGTAGTCCTGCAGCGCCTCAGCCTCGATACCTTCGGTGATCATCGCCGGTGTCATGCGCGCGAGCTGACCGTCCTCCATCTGCAGGTTGCGCTGCGCAGCGCGATTGACTTCCGTGAAGTAGAGCGATTGCGCGTCGAAGACGTAGATCTCCTCGGCAGCGTGATCGAAGAGACGCCCCATGCGCAGCGAAAGGTTGTCCTTGCGCAACTGCTGCGTGAGATCGCGCAGCACGAGCACCTGCTGCGGCGCGTCGCCGTCCTCAGTAGCCGCCAGCGTCTGCGTCTGCAGATCCACGGGGAATGTCGTCGCATCCCGCCGCCAGCCGACCACGCGCGGCAGGCGGCCACGCGTCTGGCTGTCGCTGTAGTCGCTGTAGTCGCTGACGCGAACATCCGGCATGTTCAGGAAGGGCACCGGCATGAGCTTGGTTACGGTGGCACCAACCAGTTCCTCGCGTCGATAACCGAACATGCGGGCCGCGCGCGCATTGGCGAAGGTGATGACACCGGCTTCGTCTGTGGTCAGCACGCCTTCGTCAAGATGATCAACGATGTCCTGCGTGCGGCGAGCGTCGGCACGCAGTCGCTCGACGCTCTCGCGACGCTCGCCGATATCGTGGAAAAAGAGTACCGCGCCTTCCGCCTGCCCGGCCGAGTTCTCGAGCACGGCGGCGACCATTTCTACATGGTGGATGCTGCCGTCTCGAGCGCGCAGCCGACATTCCTGTGCCGGCGTCTCGCAGCGCTCGCGCACCGCCGTTTCAGCTGGCGTGGTCAACGGCTGGTCGTCGTCGGCCAGCGGGTGGAAGACGGAGTAGACAAGGCGGCCGACGGCGTCGTCGCGCGACCAGCCAGTTAGCTGTTCGGCGACGTGGTTGATATCGCGGATCCGAATGTCGGCGTCGACGATGATGACGCCGCGCTGCAGCCGATCCAGGGCCTGCGCCGCACGGCCTTCGAGACTGGCTGGCTCGGGTCCGCTGCGCCGCGGCGCGTTCACACGCTCGCCGCGCACGCGTTCCTTCAGATCGGACGTCGCCGGCGGCGGCATGGGCCGCATGACGGTCCAGGCACCAATGCCGAGCAGCAAGGCGCCAGCCACGATCTGAAGCCAGCCCTGCAGCTGCAGCTGGCTCACGGCATCGGTGCGCACCGCCTGCACCGCCCCGGTCGCAGCGATGTACTCGACGCGGGCGACTTCGCGGCCGTCGCGACGGAGATCGAAACGCCGGCGCTCGCCGGACTGCTCCAGCATCAGCGCACGCAGGCGCTCGACGTAGACCGGCGAGATCATCGGCACGCTGAGATCGTCGTAGGCGCCCGCCTCCGCTACCTTGGTGCCACCGGGCACGCGAATCGACAGATAACGCAGCCCCATGGCGCCGCGCGTGACCAGTGCGCGGACATAAGCCTGCAGGCCGTCCGAGCCTTCCGCTGCCAGCCGCGCCTCCAGCGCACCGCGCAGTTGCCGCTCGGCCTGCTCGGTGCCGAGCGCAGCCTGCAGGCGCCCCGCCTGCACCAGCACGGCGAGCCCCCAGAGCAACAGGACAAGCCCGACCACCAGCCAGGCGAGCACCGCGCCACGGCCGACCGGGAACCGCCCACCTCTCTCCAAAAGTACCCGCATACCGATCAGTGTAGTCGTCGGCGCGTGCACGCGCGACGCGTGCTCAGCCGCCTCTTCTGGTAGTCACGATGCGTGGGCGCTCGATCTGCATGTCGACCACCGTGACATCGGCGCCAGCCAGCGAGACCCCCAAGTCGGCGAGCACCGGCTCCAATCCGTTGATCAGCTCATCGCTGAGCGCATCGACGAGGGCGCTCTGCAGCAGTGGTCGCAACACCGCCAAGAGGTTGCCGAGCACCGCGTTCAGACCGCCCCCGAGCGCCTCCCCCCCGGCCAGGCTGAGCTCGATCTGCAGCTGGTCGCTGAGCAGGCTCTCGACACCGGAGGAGAGCGTGTTGGACAGATCCGACCCCACGCTGTGCGGCTCTGCCGGAAAAGGCCCGGGCACCCAGCGCTCATCGTTGGCGCTATCCACCAGCTCCACCGGCGGCAGAGTGATGCGCAATTCCAGCAGGGGGTTCTCGGTCAGCAACTGGCACAGATTGCTGCCCAGTGACCCGAGGCCGCCCAGTAGGGTGCAGCTCAGGTTGCTGATCCCCCCGAGCAGATTACCGAGTTGCGCGTTCGACTGACCGAGTCCGGACTGCAACTCGGCAAGCGACAGATTCACGCTCACCGGCTCGATACCGACGCGGGCGACGCTGGTTTCGGTGCGCACGCGTGCCTCGCTGCGCGGCTGTCCGGCGCGCGGGCAGCGCACACCGGTCACCGTCGCGCGCGCACCAGCGGACTCGACGAAGAGGGTCAGCTCGGTGCCGGTTGGCAACAAGTCACTGAGATCCAGGCCGCTGCTGACGCGAACCTGGGCGGTTCCAGCCGAGGTACGCTCGTCCCCCTCGGGAGTCTGACCGGGCGGGCCGAAGGCGGGCTGCGCCACCTCGCGCAGAGCTACCGCCACCTCGCGGCCACCACCGAGCTGAATGAGAGTCTCGAAGACGCCATCGATCAGCACCGACTGCAGCGCTGCCTCGACCAGGCTACCCGCCGAGAAAGTCGCACCAGTGAGCAATGGGGTAATCGTGCTGTCGATATTGATGAGATCGCCCGGAATCAGGGTCTGCGCCGTGCTGCTGGCAGCCGATAACGCGGCAACCGCAGCCGCTGCCACACTGTCATTGGCGGCGAGCAGCGCCGCAGCCAAGGCGTCCAGAAATGCCGGCAGCGTGGTCTGCTCACTCAGAAACTCGGTGAGATCACTCACCGAGCCCGGCTGCAGGTCGCCAAGAGAGACTTCGGCGTCGACCAGCGCGGAATAATCCAGCGCGGTGATACTCACGCCGACAGGCAACGCCGCGAGCAGCGCACCCGGTGCCGTCGGCGAGACACGGGCGCCATAACTGCCAACTTCCAGCGAGACATTGTTCTGTGCCTGCGCTGTCGCCGAGGCGCGCATCCGCTGCACCTCCCCGTTGTCATCGCTCCCGCTACGGAACAGATCGGGCAGCAGCCGCCGGGGCATGGGCCGCTCCAAGGTGACCTCGGCAGCGAACCCAAGTCCGATGTCGCCGGCCACGAAGACACGCTCGCCGCTACCGATGGTGATCATGCTTCCGAGACGCGGCGGCTCGGAGAGCCAGGACACCGGTTGGTCGTTGCGCTGCAGCGCCGCTCGCGCCGCCGTGTTGACCGCCTCGGCTTCGTCCTCCGGGGCCGGGCCGTAACAGCCGCTGCCTACACGCACGGCGTCGAGCGCCGCCAGCGATGCAGCATTCTGCAGATCACGCTTGGCGAAGTAGAGGCTACCGATGTCGACTACGAGCGCGAGCGCCGCCAGCAAGGCCGTCAGCGCAATAGCAGCGAAGACCGCCGCGGCCCCCTGCTGACGACGGGGTCCGGACACGACTTTAGTTACCGCCTTCCACGAAGCCTTCGCGCTCGAAGCGCTCGGGGATGGGGTGACTGAAGCTCTCCACATAGCGCTGCCAGACGCGCTCGGCAATTTCTCCGGGCATACCGTCCGGGCTGCGTTCGGCAGCATCGCCGCTCACCTGGAGGTCGACCCATTTGCGAGCATCCTCGCCGAAGGTCTCGCGCTCGGCGGCATGGGCCAGCGCTAGCGGTGCCGTCAGGCAGACGGCAAGAACAAGGGACTGGAATGGCAGATGTTTCATGGTCAACCTCCCGACGATGTCGGACGAATGAGAGCGCGCAGGCGCTCGGACTGCGAACGCAGTCGGTTCAGCTCGGATTCCTCGATCCCGGCGGAGGCAGCGAGCTCTTGCGCGCCCTGCCTGTCGCCATTGATCATCATCAGCATGATGAGGTTGCTGCGAGCGCGCTCGTTCTCCGGCGCAAGCTCGAGTGCAGTGGCGAGTTGCAGGCGCGCGTCGCTGAAACGCCCCGCGCGCAGCAGCGCAAAGCCGAGATCGTTGCGCATCGCGATATTGGTCGGGCGTGCATGTACGGCGTCTATGAAGTATTCGGTGGCGCGAGCGAGATCGCCATCGCGCGCGGCGATCAGGCCCAGGCCGTGCTGCGCCTCGCCCCGCAGCGGGGTATCGCGCAGCTTCAGGAACAGCGCCTTGGCCTGACCATCCAGCTCCAGGCCGTAGAGCGCACGCGCCTCGTAGAGCGTCAGCTCAGGGGTGCCACCACCGTCGCGCTTGTACTCCTCAATGTGGGCAAGCGCGGCATAGTGCTTGTCCTGCGCCAGCAGGCGCGCGATCAGATCGCGGTAAACGGCGTCTTCGCTGTCACGCTCGTCGCTCATGCGCGTATCGCGCTCGACCTCGTGCACGAAGCCGCTCGATGAGCAAGCTGACAGCCCCAGACTCCCGGCCACAAGAAGCCCGGCCGAAACAAGCCAGCGCGCCGGCCTATCCCGCGACATCGCCCAGCGCCTTGATGATGGAGACGAAGGCCGGCCCGGCGACGAAGACGAGCAGCGCCGGGAAGAAGAAGAGCACCATAACCACCGTCATGCGCCCGGAGATCTTGTTGACCTTCTCGCGCATGGTCATGCTGCGCCGCTCCTCCAACACTTCGAGAGCTTCCAGCAGCGGGCCGCGGATCTCGCCACCGTAGCGGTCCACCTGGCGCAACACCCCCAGCACATTGCCGAGCTCGCTGACGTCGAGAGCTTCTTCCAGATTGCGCAGAACCTCGCTCGAATCCGCTCCGGCTTCCAGCTGGCGGATGACCACGGCGAGCTCGCGGTTCAGCTCGGGCAACGTGCCTCGGCCTTCACGCACCAGGCTCGCCAGCGCCTGACGCGTCGACAGGCCCGCTTCGAAGAGCAGCACGAGCAGATGGATGAACAGAGGCACTTCGCCCGCGATCCGTCGCTGCCGGACTTCAGCCTTCTTGCGCAGCAGGAAGCGCGGCGCCAGCAGGCCAGCAAAGACGCCCATCAAAAGGTAGACGATCAGCTCAATGCCGGTCGCGGCCTCGCCTCCAAGCAGCCAGACGAGCACCGCCAAGCCCCCCGCCAACAAGGGGAGAAGCAGCTGAGCGATGTAGAAGTAGCTGCGCTGCGCAGTACTGCGCCAGCCGGCCTGCACCAGCAGGCGCGGGGTTTCGTTATCGGTGTCGACGAGGCGCTCGACGGCACGGCCGCCAGCCTCCATATCCTCGAGCCAGCCACTGGCGGCTGCGCGCTCCTCGCCCCTATCCGGCGCGTCGTGCATCAGTCGCCCACGCAGCTGGCGTTCGGCGCGCGCGCGCATCGCAAGCATGACGAGCAGCCCCAGCGCCATGACGGCCAGAAACAGTGCACCGGCAACGATGAGGGGCAGAAACTGGCCGCTCATGCTTCACCGTCCTGGACGCCCGCGATCATGCGCCAGATCACGACGACGCCGGCCACCTGCATTAGCGCCGAGCCTATGAGCATCATTCGACCGCCAGAGTCGGCCCACATGTCGCTGTAGTACTCCGGGTTACGCGCCAGGATATAGAGCATGAGGCCAACGGGAATCACCGCCAGAACGACTGCCGAGAAGCGCGTCTCGGCGGTCAGCGCGCGCAGCTCGCGCGCCGCCATATCCCGCGAGCGGATCGCCTGCACAAGGCTGCGGAAAATGTCGCGCAGACTGCCGCCGTAGCGGCGATTGATGGTGGCCGCCATGGCCATGACCTGCAGGTCACGCAGGCGGTGGATTTCGGCCATTTCGGCAAGCACCGCGTCCACCGAGGCGCCCAGCCGGATCTGGCGGCCGACGCTTACGAAGAGCCCGCGCAGCGGATCGTGGGCTTCCTGCGCCGAGGCGATCAGCGATTCTTCCAGGGAATTGCCCGCCGAAAGCACGCGCGAAACGCTTTCCAGGAAATCGGGAAGCTGGTCGATGATCTGCGCACGCCGGCGCGCGGCCTGACGGGCGAGCACGGCCCAGGTGATGGTCAGCACGATGAGAATCGCCACAAGCCCGGCCAACCAGCCCATGAGTACGATCGCCACCGGCACCAGCAAAACGAAGGCGATGAGCCAGCGCGCGATCATGCCCGGATCGGTGTCGGCGCCAGTGCGCCAAACAAGATGACAGACCCAGCGCAGCAGCGGGTTCTCGACTCGCTGCACCTCGCCACCGATACCGGCGAGGCCCGCCGCGTCGGCACCGGCGCGCAGACGCAGCAGGACCTCCTCCTGGCGCTCGCGGGTGCGCGCCCGGGTCCACAGCAGCATGGCAACGACCATGGTGAGCAGCGCCAGCGCGAAAACGAGGATGGCCGCAATCTGACTCATGCGGCCTCCTGGTCGCGCAGGTCCTCAATGCGATCGCTATCCGCGTCGAAACGAAAAAGATCGCGAATCTGCACCTCTCCGTCCTTCAGCCCGGTGATCTCCGAGACCGCCATAACGCGGCGCGCACCGTGAGGCAGCCGGCTGACGTGAACCAGCAGCTCAACGCCTGAGACGATCTGACCGCGCAGCGTGACCTCACTGCCGCTATATCCGGCGAAGCCGGCCAGCATTTCCAGACGGTTGATCGCGTCGTTGATGCCGTTGGCGTGAATGGTGGTCATGGAACCGTCGTGGCCGGTGTTCATGGCCTGCAGCATGTCCAGCACCTCGTCGCCACGCACCTCACCGACGATGATGCGGTCGGGCCGCATGCGCAAGGCATTGCGCACCAGATCGCGCGCCGATACGGCGCGCTCGCCTTCGAGATTCGGCGGCCGGGTTTCCAGACGCACGACGTGCGGGTGCTCCAGACGCAACTCAGCGGCATCTTCCACCGTCACGACGCGCTCGGCCTGCGGTATCCACTGCGAGAGCAGATTCAGGAAGGTGGTCTTGCCAGAGCCGGTGCCGCCGAGCACGATCAGATTGGTGCGCCCCGTCACGCGCTCGGCAAGATAGTCGAGCACTTCGCGTGTGGCACTACCAAAGCGGATGAGATCCTCGGCAGTCAAAGCCTGCTTGCGGAACTTGCGGATGGACAGGCAGGGCCCGTCCAACGCGATGGGCGGAATGATGGCGTTGACTCGCGAACCGTCGGGCAAGCGCGCGTCAACCATGGGCGTGGATTCGTCCACGCGCCGGCCCAGCGGGGCGAGGATGCGCTGAATGACGCGCAGCACGTGGCGATCGTTAGCGAAGCGAATCGGCACCGATTCGAGCACGCCGTCGCGCTCGACGAAGACCCGAGCGGGCCCGTTGACGACGATGTCGTTGACGCTGTCGTCGTCGACCAGCTCCTGCAGCGGTCCGTAGCCGACCAGCTCGTCGTGGGCGTCACGCGCCAGCCATTCGGTCTCGCGTGCATTCACCGGCAGGCGCTGCTCGACGACATAGCGTCGTACCTGCTCGGTCACAAAGCGCTCGATGCGCTCAGTGCTCCAGCTGTCAAAGTCGATGTCGCGTTCTTCGATCAACTGGATGAGATGGCGATGCAGCTTGGCCTTCAGATCCTGATATTGATCCGAAAGCCGAAAATCCTGCTGCGTGGCCGCTTCGTGCTTCATGACCGACCGAATATCCGGGACAGCATCCCGCTGGATTTATCCTTCGCACCGCCGGCACCGCGGCCGAGAAGTTGCTCGGCGAGCGCGACGATCTCCCGGAGATAGGGATCGCGCGGAGCCACCGTCGACAGCGGCTCGCCGGAGTTCATCGCCTGAACGCGATTACCCGGCTGACAGCTCAGCGTGGCGGCCAACGGCAACTCCAGCAACTGCGAGAGATTGTCAGCGTCCAGGCCGAGCCGACGCTGGTAGCAGTCCACCACCAGCCGCGCATGATTGAGGGCGACATCGCTGAGGCGCAGCTCGCGCAGCAGATGCTTGTTGTGCCGCGAGCGAAGGATCGACTGATCGGTAACCAGCAGGCTGTGGTCGGAGATGCCGATGACCCCGGTGAGGAGATTCGTCCCGGCATGACCATCCGCTGCGACGACCACGAAGCCGAAAAGCGTACGCAGCACCTCGATCAGACGCACCAGTTCGTCGCCGTCGATGTCGGGAAAGCCGAGTGTCTCTTCCGGCAGACTAAGCACATAAAGCCCGCTACCGTGACGCGAGAAAGCCGTGTCGACTAGCGTCTGATCGCAGCGATAGACGTCGTTGACTGCGTCGAGCAGGCTGTAGGACGGGTTCAGATTGAGGAAGACCGCGCTCGCGCCCGGCGGCGCCGAGAGGTCCAGCAGCAGCCCGCGCTCGGCTTCGCTGCGCGACTTCAGAAGCTCCAGCGCCAGATGCTCGGCGCAGAAGGCGACCCCCTCGTAAGCCGTCGCCGAGAACAGCGTCAGCACCCGACCCTGCTGGGGCAGATTGCCACCTCGGCTGGTCCCGCCGCTCACGGAACGACGCAGGACCTTGGAGAGCAGATCGGGTAGATGCGTGTCGTCGCGTTGCAGGACAAAGAAGTCGCGCGCACCGCTGCGCATCGCCGACAGCACCAGATCCTGGGCGGCGTCGGCGCCGATGCCGACCACCGGCACATCCGGATAGCGCTCCAGGAAGCCCTCGATGAGCTTGCTGCGCGCCTGCTGGTTGTCGGCCGTGAACTCGAAGAAGACAACGTCGAAACGACCGATGCTCGCCAGCCGGTCGACCAACTCGTCGGCATTGGATGCGCGCAGAAGCGAGAACTCGGCCGCACTGCCCACGCCCTTCTGGAGCCAGTTGACGAATACCGGATCGTCGGCGACCACCACGCCTTGCGTCTTCATCAGCGAGTCCGCTCTAGCGCGAGAAGCCGAAGCTGGACTGGTCGAACTCGCCCCGCTCCTGGAAGATGAACTGATCGAAGCGCGGGTCGTACTCGTCCTCGTCGACGCCGGGAAGCCTTGGCATATCGGCGTTGCGGCCGATGGGACGCACCAGATGCGGCGTCACCACCATGATCAGCTCGCGCTCCTCGCGCGAGCGCTCGGCGGACTTGAAGAAAGCGCCGAGAATGGGAATATCTCCCAGCCAAGGTAGCTTGCTCAGATCATTGATCTGATTGGAGCTGACCAGCCCGGAAATCACAAAGCTCTCACCATCACCCAGCTCTACCGTGGTGTCGGTGCGCCGCGTGGTCAGAGCGGGGACGGAGGTACCGCCGACCTCGATGCCGGCAGTGAAGTCCAGCTCGCTGACCTCGGGGGCCACCTTCAGTGCGATGCGGTCGCGCGAGAGGACGGTCGGCGTCAGATTCAAGCGCACGCCGAACTCCTTGAACTCGACGGTAATGCCACCTGCGCTCGCGCCGCCCTGCGCGACCGGCACCGGGAACTCGCCACCGGCCAGAAAGCTCGCCGTCTGGCCGCTGGTCGCGGTCAGACTCGGCTCGGCCAGCGTGCGCGCCATACCCTTGGATTCGAGCAGGCTGAGAACGCCGAGAATGCCGTCGGTGGCGTCACCGAGGACCAGGTTGAAGGCGTTGTTCAGCGGAACAATATTGGACTCAATGGTAAAGCCGTTTGCCTGACTGCCGTCGATCCCGCTCAGCGAGCCGGGCGAGAAGACACCGCCGGTAGTGTTGGCAATGTTGCGCGCGAAATTGAAGCCGTAACGCTGGGCCGTACGCCGGCTCACCTCCGCGATCTTGATCTCGGTAAGAACCTGCGTCTCCATGGCCACGACGCTGTCGTCGACCACCTCATCACCACCCGCGCGCGCGCGACTCTTGGCCCGGCGATGTGCCATGAGATTCGGCAGTGGCCCGCGCAGGCCCTGGCCGGGGCTGATGGTTGCCTTGGCGAGATCTGGATCCGGCTCCTGCTCCCCGAGCGACTGCGGCATGACTTCCAGCCGCAGCCGCTCGGGAGCGCCAGCGCCTTGCGGCCAGATGAGCAGGCTCGTCTCACCGACACTCTTGCCGGTAACGAGGAGCTCGCGCCGGTTGATGACGTTGACCTCAGCGAGCTCGGGGTTGCCCACCGCTACGCGCACCACGGCCCGCTCGCGCCGCAGGAGCTCGTGGGTCCCGCTCTCCACGCGCAGCCGGTTCTCCGTTGCGGAGGGCGCCTGCGCTCCCACTGTGGCGGTCGCGCCAAGCAACAGAACCGGGAGAGCGAGAAAAACGGAAACGCGGTGAATCAGGTGTCGCTTCTTCATGACGAATCCTTGCGCGGAGCGGGCACGGCGGCTTTCGGGGCGCATCAATCGAGAACCGTATTCACGTCGGCACCGTGATAGACGTAGATCCTGTGGCGCGGCGGCCGATTCGACTCCTTCTTGGGTGTCTCCACTTCGGAAAGCTTAGCGGCGGTCAACGGGGCATCGTCGTCGTCCGTGTCAGCGTCACCGGCCTTGTTCTCAGCAGCCTGAGCGAGTTCGGTGTCCGATATCGGCTCGACGTCGTCGTCAGCGAGCGCGTCGAGACCCGCTGTTTCCGGCTTCTGGCCGTGCATGGCCAGCCGCACCTCGCCGATGCTTGAGCCGAGCATCAGACGCGTGACTTTGTCATCCGGAACGGCGAGCACAACCGTGCGCTGACGTCGGCGGCGCTCCTGCTCCTCCTCGTCACCCAGCCCCTCGGGTCGATCGATGATGCGATTCTCCAGCGCAAGCACGCGTACCGATGGCAGCAGCTGCCTCGCCTGCACGGCCTCCACACCCGACCCACTGCGCAGATAGACGAGCACGTCGACGGTATCCCCAGGCTTCAGGAAACCGCCAACTGCGATGACATCATTGACCTCCAGGGAGACCGCCTTGTGCCCCTCCGGCACGATGCGCGCCAGCGGATTGGATGCCTTGAAGTAACGGCCCGTCAGCGGCGCGCCCGGGTCGACATCAACCAACGGGATGCGGTTGATCACATCCTCGACGCTGCTGAAATGACCATCCGGCTGCACAGCCACCGGCGCGACGCGCACCTGCTCGGCGCTGATCGGCTCGTTCGCCGCCAGTGGCGCAATAGCAACCACGGCGCGCGGCATCGATTCGGTGGGATCGGCAGCAGCTTCGGCATCCCCCTCAGCGCTGGTGGGCTGCTGTTCCGCGACGGAATAGCTTCGGGTCATCTGGAAAGCCACCACGGCCAGCACGATAGCGAGCAGGACCGTGACGGCGGCGATGATCTTCAGAGCGTTGCTACTCATTGTGACCCCCAGGCAAACGCGGCGGGCGCGTCAATTATCAGATTAGCGCAATGGCGGAGGCCCGCATGCGCGCCGGCAGCGGCGGCACCTCGCCGACAAGCGGAAGCGTAATGATGGGGAATATGGCCGGCGTCGACTCACTCACATCGAAGTCGAGCTCCACCCGAACTGCGCGCATACCGTCGACATCCTCGAAGCTTACCGTGCCGATGGCCTCGCCCGCGCTGTCTGCGAAACGCGCCCGCTGGCTGGCCGGCATCCAGTCCAGGATACGGCTGGCCGTGCTGCGCACCGTGCTTGCCACCAGCGTTTCGTAATCCTCCGCCGCCGGATCGACGCGAATGGCCGACTCGGCCGCCGTCTTCGCTGCGTAGTGGATCGATTCGTTGATCACGAAGACGTAGCTGTAAACGATCGTCCCGTAAATCAGCATGAAGAGAATCGGGAAGACGAAGGCAAACTCCACCACTACGCTGCCGCGTTGGTGATGGGCCCGCCTGGAATCGGAACGGCGCATTATTGAGACCCCTTAGCGCGCCATCAGCCAGAACGTCAGCGTGGCGCTGAGGAAAAGCGATGGCACGGCCGGCTGGCGCCGCAAGGTGCCGGTCAGCCGCGCGACAAGACTCCAGAGCCCGAGCAGCAGCCCCCAACCCAGCAGCAGCGGCAACACCAGCGGCCAGCCTACAGCAAAGCCGCTGGCCGCCACCAGCTTGACGTCCCCGCCCCCCAGCGCGCCCAGGGCATAGCCTGGCAAGGTCAGCGCCGCACCCAGTCCCAGCCCCGCCAACGCGCTGGCCCAGCTGGAAGCCGGGCCGGCATCAGGTGCGACGAACTGTGTGACGATGGCGATAGCCATGATCAGGCCGGGCAGGAGATGAGGGACTTCGCGTCGCCATAGATCCCAACCGGCGGCGACTCCGAGAAGCAGGCTCATCGAAAGCAGGTACATCCGACTGCCTCCCGACAAGCCGATCGCTAATGGAATCGGGAGCCTGCACCGTATGGGCTCCGATCAGGCGTCCTCGCGCCGGGGCTAGCCCGCACCTGCAATCTTGCTCGACGCCGTCTCGAAGAGCGTGTTGAGCCCCGTACCGATATTGGTCAGCACGACGATCAACACCACCGCAATCAGGCCGATGATGAGGCCGTACTCGATGGCGCTGGCGCCCTCGTCGTCCGACAAAAGAGACTGAATCCAAACCGAGAGATAGGTAAACATTAATTGGCGCCCTCCTGGGCTATGAACGAACAACTTCCGTTGCGGCGAATCCAGATTAGGCGCGAGGCGGTTCGGGTGTCAAAGCGCTTTATCCCCGTACGCACTACCTTTCGTCGGCTTCGCCATGACGACCACGGCACGTATCGCGCTGTCGATACCGATAACGGACAACATAGCCGCATACCCACCAAAGCACCAGAGAGAACAGGATGCCCGCATAGCCGTCGACGGCGTAGTGCCAGCCAAGATGCACTGATCCGACAAGAATGCAGAGAAGGAATGCGGCGCCGCAGGCTCCCGCCAAGGCACCTCCGAAGCGCCAGGCGAGGAGCGCAATCAGGGTGGTGGTCGCGAGATGCATGCTCGGCATCGCGGAGATGGCGCTCGTCAGCCCGCCATCGCCGGAACGATAACCCTCCCAGAGCAGCGACTGGACATTCAGCGCCCACACCGGCCATGCGGCATCCGATGCTTGCAGCTGCGCCAGCAGGGGGGCGTAGGGGTCGGGCAGACCCACTACGAACCCGTAATAGCAAGGCCCGGCCGACGACATGGTGATGGCGAGCGCGGTCCCCATGACGACCCATGAAGCGTAGAAAGCAAGCAGGAATTGCGCGCGTAGCTCGGGGCGCCGCCTGTTGAATGCCACCCATACATAGGTGAAATGCATCACGAAGAACCAGAGGTGGTAGACGACGTTGATCGCCGCCGTGAGAAACGGCGTATGCAATGCGCGATGCAGATGCACCCAGGGATCCGTTCCGCCGTGCATCCAGCGATCCAGACGAAACAGGCGCTCATCCCAGGAGAAGGGTTGTAGTTCGGGAATCATCGCCTTCCACGCCGAGAACAAGCTGGTAAAGATCACCAGAAGCACAAGCAGCCAGATGCCGCCATACAGAGGCGCTGGCGAACGCACATGGGTGCGGACATCTCCGACGATATGGGCGAATGGAGAAGGCGGCCGGACGACCGCGACGACGCAGATGAGGTAGAACATCAGGGCCCCACCTCCTATGGTCGCTGCCGCGAAGGGAAGGTGGCTCAGGAAGCCCTGGCGCACTGCCTCGCCGAAGGAGCGTCCCTGCAGCAGCAGAACCAGCATGAGCGCCATGCCGTAGCCGGCGACCAGAATCGGCAAGATTGGATCCCGCGCCACGGGATCGTGCACGTGCCTCGCCCGGGTTGCCTCGTCCCCGGCAATGGTCGGCTCCATCACAGCGTCACGCCACAGCCGGCCCGAGACGCATTGCATGCACCCTGGTGGCAATGTGACCGGAAAGCTTCCAGACAAGCAGCGTCAACGGAATGGCGATATACGCATCGACGGCGTAGTGCCAGGCGAGGTGCACCGACCCAATGACAATGCCGATGAGGAAGAACAGGCCGGCGACTCCGGCAAGCCTGCCGTAACGGCAGGCGAGCAGAAAGACGAGGGTCGCGGTCGCCACATGCATGCTGGGCATCGCGGAAATGCCGCGACCGACGGCCAGTCGCCCGTCCTGATAGTCGGCCCACAGCATGGCCTGGACATCCAGCGCCCAGACCGGAAAGCGTGCATCGGCCGCTCGCAGATATGCCTGCAATGCTGCATAGGGATCGGGTTGCCCGGTGACCTCGGCAAAGTAGCAGGGGCCGGCGGAAGCCATAAGGGTCGCAAGGAAGCTGCCCAGAAGAATCCACAGCAGGAAGAAACTGATCATGAACTGCGTCCGAAGCACGAGGCCACGAATCGCAAAAGCCTGGCTGAAGAAGACGAAAAGGATCACGAAGAGCCAAGCATGGTAGAGCGCGTTGATGGCACTGGTGACCAGGGGAATGCCGAGCGCGGGTTGCAGCCAATGCCACGGGGCGCGTCCGCCATGCAAGCGCAGGTCCCAGGCGTGAAGGGTCGGATCCCAGGAGAACGCGTTCAGCTCCGGAATCATCATCTTCCAGGACGAGTAGACACTCATCAGCAATGAAAGAAGCACCGTCGCTACCAGACCGGCCATCACCCGCTCCGGCACGGCGGCATGACGCGCTGCCTCGACGGCGCTCCGCAGCGGGAACCGGGGACGCTCCATGATGACGATGCGCAGCAGCCAGCCGACCGCGAAAAGCGTGAGGTAGGCTGCCATCGTGATCAGCACGTCTTCGCCGTAGAGCGCCATCACGACGGCGCCATCCAGCCCATGCTGCTTCGCCAGACCGATCGCAGCGAGACCGTATGCGACGACGAGCACGCCCAACAACACCTGTTCCCGGGCAATGGCGGCTATGGTCATGCGACCATTCGTTGCCGTAATGAGGAGCTCCTTCCTTGACGACAGAGAACCGGAATCCGGCGAGCGGACGCTGCCACCGCAGTTGGCATAGCCGAACGGACGCTGGGCCATGCACGCCCTCGCTCCGCTCCTCCAGGCGCCAACGACAGCGACGACAACTCGCTGCAGCAGGATCACAATGACGACCTGGATCATAGGCGATCTGCAAGGCTGCCACGAAAGCCTGCAGTCCCTGCTTGCGGACATCGGCTTCAACAGTGCGCGCGACGAGCTGATCTTCGTCGGCGACCTCGTCAACCGCGGGCCGGATTCGGAAGGCTGCCTGCGCCATGTGCAGCGGCTCTGTGAAGCGGGCAGCGCGCGAACGGTGCTGGGCAACCATGACCTGCATCTGCTGGCGGTAGCGGCCGGGTTGCGCAAGCCCAACCGCGACGACACCCTGGATGCGATTCTCGCCGCGCCCGACCGCCGCGCACTGCTCGACTGGCTCGCGCGGCAGCCGCTGATGTTGCACCTCGACGACGATGCCGTGACCCATGCCGGGCTGCACCCTGATTGGGATATGCGGACCGCCAGCGACTGCGCCGCCGAGCTACAGACTGAGCTCTCGCGGCCCGATCGAGAACGCTTTCTGGCGCGCATGTACGGCAACGAGCCGGCGCGCTGGGCGGCGTGCCGGGACGACGAGGGACGCCAGCGCTTCGCGGTCAACGTGTTCACGCGCATGCGCTTCCTGCGCACCGCCGATCACGCGCTGACACTCAAGGCCAAGGGCAGCGCCGAGCAGCCGCCCGAGGGCTGCCTGCCCTGGTTCATGCTGCCGCACCAGCGTCCGGCCCACAGCCGTGTCTTCTTCGGGCACTGGTCGACACTCGGCACCGTGGCCTGGCCAACCTACGGCGTCTACGGCCTGGATACCGGTTGTCTCTGGAACGGGCGACTGACGGCCTGCGACCCCGAGAGCGGCACGCTGCGCAGCGTGCCGACAGCGCCCGGCGAAGGCCGCTCTCCGTCTTGACCGCGTCGGATATGCCCGCTTGTCGGAAGATGGACGCTGCTCGTCGAGCCCGAATTGCCGTGAGGTGACGGGCAGTTCAGGATGATGAGCGAGTTCCACCGGAGCATCACGTGTTCTCACGCAAAAGACGCATCGCGGCCGAGCCGCTGGAAAACGAGGCAAGCGGGACCTATCTGCTGGCGCTGGACGGTGGCGGCGCTACCGCCACCGAAAGCCAGCGCGATCTGCAGGCGGTCATACCCGAGAACGCGCGATGCGCGCTGCAGGACGCCGATTCCTTCCGCCCACGCGAAGCGGCACGGGCACGTTTCGTGCTCTGCCTCTTCGCCTCCGAGGCAACGCTGGATCAGGTGGCCGACGCCGTGCTGGAGGCCCGCGCCGACGGCGCCACCACCACTCTGATCGTGGCCGTGCGCCCCAACGCACTTGTGGCACTGGGCCGGTGGCTGAGTCGACGTGCGGAAGCGGAGCGCCTGGCGGGCACCCGGCTGATGGTGGCCACGGATATCGCCGACGTCACCCGTCAGCTGCCCGACCGGCTCACCCCCGTCAGCGAAGACAACGTCATCCGCATGCCGAAGAGCACGGAAGTCGAGGATTCGGCGAAGACGACCTTCTTCACGTTCAGCCCGCAGATGCACGCACTGGTGGCGCGCATCCGCGCCTTCGCGGATAACGGCATCGAGCGCGCCTACCTGCTGGGCGGACCCGGCAGCGGCAAGACCTCGCTTGCCTACTACTATTACCTGGCGCGTGGCAAAGGTCGCTTCGTCTCGGTCAACCTTCTGGCCGAGGACACGAACGACAAATCCGCCATCAAGTCGCTGCTCTGTGGCCATGTACCGGGCGCCTTTCCCGGCGCCGGCGCGCGCGTCGGCAGCTTCGATATCGCACGGGACGGCGTCTGCTTTCTTGACGAGAGCCATGGCGTCATGGGCTCGGTCATGGAAACGCTGATGGAGGCGCTCGACAACGGCCAGTACATGCCTTACGGCGCCGCGGCCAAGCGGCCACTGCAATGCGCGCTGGTGTTCGCCACCAATCGCAGCTGGGACCACCTTCTGGCGTCGGTGAATATCGACGAGTTCACACGGCTGGGCGCCGCGACGCTGCAGGTGCCGGAGCTGTCGGGGCGCGAGGAGGACATGATCGCCATCACCGCGACCACACTCGCGCGTCTCAGTGCGCCCTGCACGTCATGGGAACCGCCGACCGGTCTCGACACCGCCGCATGGCAGCGCATCCTCGAGTGCCGATGGCACGGCAATGTACGCGCACTGATCCGCGTACTGGAAGCCGCTTTCGTCGAAACCGCCAGCGGCGGCGGCGCCGGCAGGGACCTTATCGGTGCCGATGCGATCGAAGCCGGCATCCGGCTGTGGGAACCGGCGGAGCATCACAGCCACGCGATTTTCGCGAGCAGCATGGACGAAGCAGCCCCCGGGGCTTGAATCGGCCGCTTCATTGCAGCGCTCCGGCCGGCAACGGGATCGTCGCTGTACCCGCCGCGGCGGGCGATGATCGCTCGCCGACGAACAGCTGCCACATGTTACCGGCCTGACACGCAAAGAGGCGCCCGTAGGCGCCTCTTTGCTTGAGGGCATGGCCAGCGCCTCGCGCGGCCTGCCTTTGTTGACGCATCAACCCTCCAGCGGCACCCGTCCCTCGCGCTCGGCCTGCTCGGCTTCCTTGTTCAGCGGGAGCACGAAGCGGCACAGCGCCGGACAGAGGATGACCGCGCCCAGCATGTTCGCGGAGAACATGAAGACCAGAAGCAGGCCCATGTCCTTCTGGAACTGTAGGTCGGAGAACAGCCAGGTCGCCACGCCACCGGAGAGACAGACGCCGGTGAAGACGATCGCCTTGCCGGCCTGACGCAGCGTGGCCACATAGGCGTTGCGCAGCGTCTTGCCGTTCTGCACGACCTCGCGCTGGATCACGTCGTAGATATAGATGCCGTAGTCGACACCGATACCCACAGCCAGCGCGACCACGGGCAATGTCGCCGTCTTGAGACCGATGCCGAAGAGGGCCATCAAGGCGTTGGCGAGGAAGATGGCCATCAGCAGCGGCGTCACCACCGCAACCACCGCAGCCAACGTCTGATAGGGAAGCAGCAGGAGATGGTGATCGTGACGTAGACCCAGAAGATCGTCTGGAACTCGCGCTGGTGCACCACCTCGTTGGTTGCGCCCATCACACCGACGTTGCCGGACGCCAGCGCGAAGTCGACCGGACAGGTCTTGTCGTACTCGGCGCACGCCGATCTAAGCCGTCCGCAGAAGCGGGATAGAACACGATTGCGTCGACTCTCGATAGTCAGAATCATCCGCCGTGCAGGCGGAAAACCTGGCCCCTGCCCGACGTCTCTGTAACCGCTCCCGCTGCCCGCAGTTTGGGCCGCCAATGGCTCAGTGTGCCAACGCGCCCCGACACGAAGTTGACACTCTGGCAGCGTTTGGCGCTCGCCCGCTAACTCCGACGCCAGACTTCGAATCCATGCAGGGTTTCGATCAATCTATAGTCCCGCCACGCTTCCGCGAAGCGTGGATCCTGTTGAAAGAACGCCAGGTAATCAAAGTCCGTCCCGTCGAAATAGGTCTTGCGCGATCGCACATCCACGATAACCACCTGTGGGCGACCTTCAAGAAAATCCTCGATCGTCGAGGTGCGCGCAAAGTCGAGAACCCCGAGGAGCGCCTCACGACGATCCTCGGGAACCGGCTCTTCTTTCGACAGTTGCCGGACGGCTCCTGGAATGAGCCAGAGTGCGGAATACCGAGAAGTGACCTCGGCATCATGCGTATTAGCCATCGGATAACTGCCCCATACATGGGCGCCAAGAAAAACAAAGCTGCTTTGCGATCCGTCCGTGGCAAGGAATCGACCGAAGACCTGCGCCATCTGGGAGTGGTAGGGGCCGCGCAGAGCAGGTGACAACGCAACCATTGCAGCGAGCGCGAGTACTAGCACACGCGGGGCCTGCTTCTTTGGGCGCGGCGAGGCACTGACACACAGCCAGGCGATCAGGATTCCCAAGTAGATGTTGACCGGGATGAACTGATACACCCAGCCTTTCCCCTGCCACAGGTACGCGAGCAGCGTCGCGGCGACCACCACCAGCAAACTTTCCGCTGTTTTACGTTTCTCCTCGCATGGAAAGCGGGATTGAATATAGGCAAGCGTAGCGAGCAACGCCCCTATCACCGCAGACACCTGCAGCACCTGCTCGAACGATGCCCGGTATGCGTCATACACGAGTCGCCCCATCGGTACGATCGTTTCCAGATAGCGCGGGTGCAACAGGGCAATCGCGAGCAGATACGCCAGACAACCTAGCCCGATCGCCACGTGCTCTGCCCTCAGAACGCGCCCTGCGCCTCGTGTTCTCACAAGATCGTGGCTCACCAGGAACAACGGGATCACGAGGAAGTAGGGCTTGAGCGCCAAGCCAAGCATGGCATAAAGACCAAGCAACACACGCTCCCACCTCCCGCAATCCGCGTTGAGGGCAACGGCAAGCACGTACGGAAGAGAGAAGACGGCCATGAGGTGTTCGCGTTGACCGAACACCGAGATCGGGGTCACCAGGAAACCCGCTGCTACCGCGCCCAACATGACGAAGTGCACGAGAGGGCCCGTCGTCTGGATGAGAAGCCTCCGAGCCCAGAGCAGCGAAACCATACATATGACAGCCATGAAAGCTGCGTAGGCGGCCTCGTGAGTCAACCCACTGATCGCCTTGCTCAGCCAGATGGAAGGAGCGGTCAGGTAGAAGGCCAGTGGCGGATTGATCTCCATGATGTCGCGGTAGAGAGTCGCACCGTCCAGCCACCTTGCGGTTGCAATGAAGTACCAGCTGGTATCGTGATTGAAGGTCGTTCCCGCGTAGAAGCAAAAGGCGATGCCGACCGTAGCGACCAAAATCGCAATTTCCAGCCATCCGCCAGGGGAACCTGTTTCTTCGGGGCGAACCTTGAACGCATAGAACCGTGCGATCACGTAGTTCACCGGTGGCACTAGCACCGCAACGAGCGCCAGCGCACCAAACAACGGCAGCCCGAATCGCTCACATACGATATGGACAATGGCGGAGGACAATGCGAGCGTGGCCACCGCGAGCAATGCGAAGCGCCCGATGCTCGATACATGCGCGGTGCGCGCGGCGAAGGTCCAGTAGAAATTGCCGAGATACCCCCATGCCGTCGCCACCACAAAGCCCGAAAGATTCGCCGCAGCCGGAGACAACCTCAGGCTGGTCCCGGCGATTGCTCCAATGCAAACATGCAACAGAGTTGCCATCAATCCGATGGCTACAAAGCGCGGGATCGTCCCGTCCAGAGCCTTCAATCCTGTATCGCCACAACCGCGTAGATTGAAAGACCGAAGGGGAATGGCAACCATCCAAGGATATAGCGCTCACAACCAAAAAGAACGGCGAAGCACTCGTTCAACCATTTCGGTAATGGTGGATTCGTCGGAATCGCATCCCGATAACTGCCAGTACGCAACCAAATCCGGTGCATCAACGCCAGAGGGAACAGCAGTGAATTGAAATAGCCGATGCGGATCACATCCATACCAGCCGCGCTAATGGCGGCCCGAAGACTGGCTACCGTGTATCGGCGCTTATGGTGGTGGAGCACGTCATGCCCGGACCACAGCCAGCTATAAGCCGGAACCGTCAAAATAAGCCGACCATCCGGCGAGAGCCGTCGTCCTAGCGCTGTAAGCGCGGCCACATCATCACCGACATGCTCCAGCACATCGAGGAGCGTTATCAACTGATAACTCTCCGCCAGACGGTCAAGCTCGTCAGGGAGGCGGCCCCGGAACACCCGCGCCGACGTGACGCGAGCAGCCATCCGGCATGCACCCGCGTTCGGCTCGAAGGCATCGACCTCTCCGAACGTCCCGAGAAAAGCCAGATTCCCGCCGGTCCCACAGCCTGCATCGAGAATGCGCAGGGAGCGATTACCAAACCTCTGACGGTGAATCAGCGCTGAAACAACAGCCCGACGACCTCGATACCACCAGTAACCCGCTTCCTCAGCGGCCAAGGCCGCGTACGCAGCCTCTTCCATCAGTCATCACCCTCTGTCGCATCGTCGAAGCCGAAGCTCGTCTCTACGACATACAGGGGGCGCCGCTTTACTTCATGAAAGATGCGACCGATGTATTCGCCGAGTACGCCCAAAGCGATCAGGTTGATACCACCGAGCACAAGCACAACGGTGATCAGCGATGCGTAGCCGGGAGTTGTGCGACCGAACGCCAAGGTGCTGACGACGATAAACATCGCGTAGATGAAGGAGGCGAGAGCGATGGCTGCCCCGAAATAAGTCCAGATGCGTAAAGGTACGGTGGTCGAACCGGTGATGCCGTCCAGGGCAAAATTCCACAGTCGCCACATGCTCCAGTTCGTGCGTCCGGAAGCCCTAGCTTCCCGCGTGTAGGCAACTTCTGCTGCTTCATAACCGGTCCACGTATAGAGGCCCTTCATGAATCGGACCCGCTCCGGCAGCTGACGAAGGATATCGACAATCTCCCGATCCATCAGCCGGAAATCACCAGCCTCAGCAGTAATAGGCACGTCGGCGAAGCGGTTGTAGATGCGGTAGAACAGCGATGCTGAGAATCGCTTCAGGAAAGTATCGCTGCTGCGATCGGCACGAACACCGTTGACCAACTTGGCGCCACCCAGCCACTTCTTCACCATCTGCACGATCACTTCCGGGGGATCCTGCAGATCGACATCCATCGGAATAACGGCACGCCCGCGACTCACGTCAAGGCCCGCCGACAAAGCGACATCCTTGCCGAAGCTGCGAGTGAGCGAAACAATTCGCACCCCCTGGAAGCGACGACTCGACTGCACCAAGGCCATCAACGTCGCGTCCCGGCTACCATCATCGACGAAGATGATCTCGCGGGTGGACACCTCAGGAAAACGCGCCGCGACGTCAGCGAGGCTCGCATCAAGTCGCTCCAGGAAGGGCATGATCGCCTCCTGCTCGTTGAGCACCGGCACAACCACGCTCAGACACGGTCGATCCGATGTCTCCACAGTGGAAAGACGACGCAGGAACTCCGTTCGATCAACGATCAAGGTGCGCTCCATTGCTTCGGAAGTGGAGCACGACATATTCCAGTGGAACCCGCTCGACCATGCCCCAATCGCAACCAAGTCCGCGCAATGCCTCACCGTCCGCGCGGAAGTGACGACAGAGCTCACGCGTCAAACGCATCGTCTCCATCAAGAATCGTACCCCCTCCGAGGCGTCGAGCAAGCGACCTTGGCTGCCCCAGCACAGGCATGCTGCCCCAGCCGGGAACAACCCCGCATTCACGCGAATCTTATCGTCGATGGCGGGAGGGTTGGTGGCGAACGTGTTGCCCGGCTGCGAATGCGGGCCGAACGTGCACGCGGGCTGGGGCGACGTAGGGGCACAGTGCCGCCAGAGAGCGTCAGCCTGACCTGGTGGCGCGGGATCTCCGCGCTACAGCCCCGAATCCGCTGAACGTCGCGGATACACCTAGATCCCGGTTTTCGTGACTATGCCGAACAAAAGGCACCCGCACCGGTCGCGCGCCAGCTGCCGATAACGCCGTCAATGTGAAGCGCGGAGCACGCGATCAGAACGGAGCAAGGACCTGCCTTGCAACGGCAATCTCGCCATAAAGGAAAAACATGCAAACAACCTCTAAGGAAGCGGCTACTCCAGACCGGAAACACGAAGAGGCGCCCGAGGGCGCCTCTTCGTTTGCTTAGTGGCCGGCACGGACGCCGGCCCGCGGCTTCTCGATCAACCTTCCAGCGGCACCTTGCCCTCTCGCTCGGCCTGCTCGGCTTCCTTGTTCAGCGGGAGCACGAAGCGGCACAGCGCCGGACAGAGGATGACCGCGCCCAGCATGTTCGCGGAGAACATGAAGACCAGCAGCAGGCCCATGTCCTTCTGGAACTGTAGGTCGGAGAACAGCCAGGTCGCCACGCCACCGGAGAGACAGACGCCGGTGAAGACGATCGCCTTGCCGGTCTGACGCAGCGTGGCCAGATAGGCGTTGCGCAGCGTCTTGCCGTTCTGCATGACCTCGCGCTGGATGACGTCGTAGATGTAGATGCCGTAGTCGACGCCGATACCAACCGCCAGGGCCACGACAGGCAATGTCGCCGTCTTGAGACCGATGCCGAAGACGGCCATCAGCGCATTGGCCAAGAAAGTGACCATCAGCAGCGGCGTCACCACCGCGATCACCGCCGCGGTCGTCTGGTAGGAGATCAACAGGAAGATCGTGATCGTGACGTAGACCCAGAAGATCGTCGCGAACTCGCGCTGGTGAACCACCTCATTGGTGGCGCCCATCACACCGACATTGCCGGATGCCAACGCGAAGTTCACCGGACAGGTCTTGTCGTACTCGGCGTGTGCCTGCTCAGCCTCTTCAATACGCTTCTGCTGCGCCTGGTAACGATCGGTTGCCTCCATGTCGACCTCGGACATTCCGGTCGCGCCCATCTCGACCTTCATCTGGACAAGCTGCTGCTCGCGACGACCGATCTCGCGGCGGGCCTCGGTACGGGCGTCACAGTACTCGGCGTCGACGTCGTGCTCGGCCACTTCGAAATAGGCCTCCGCATTCTGCTTATCGAAGGTCTCAACCGCCTGCAACACGCGGTCGATGGTGGTGGCCTTGTGATCCTCTGTGAAGATCAGCACGGCCATCGCGGAGCAGTCCGGATTCAGCAGACCGGAGGATGTCGGAACCGGCGTGATGGCCTGCACCATGGTGTAACGGTTGCGCGGCAGCACGCTGTACATAGGGTTGGCCTCAGAAAAGGCCGCGTTTACCTGTCGCGCGACCTGCGGCAGAGACACCGTCGACTGCACACCGTCGACGTTGCGCATATGCCAACCGAAGCGGTCGATTTGCTCCATGACGTCGTACTGGATGCAGGCCTCCGGATCGGTCTCTGCGATGACGCGCAGGATGTCGGTCCCCATCTCGAAGTTGTTCGCGATGGCGCGCGAATCCTGGTTGTAACGCGAATCCGGTCGCAGCTCGGGGACACCCGCGTCGGCGTCACCGATGATGCGGTCGCCCTGCAGATGCCAGGAGGCGCCGAGCACCACGGCAGCCAGCACCAGCAATGCCGCGGCGATGGGCGTCTGCGTTGTGATCGTCAGAGGCCGCCACAGCTTGTCGCTGGCCTCCATCTTCTTCTGACGCTTCTCGCCCCATTTCTCGGGGTTCTTCAGCGTGACGTACGACAGCCAGATCGGCAGCAGCACCTTGTTCGTGATGATGACGGCGAACATGCCAAAGGCGGCGTTCCACGACATCTCGCGCACGATGTCGATGGGCACGAACTGGATCGTCAGGAAGCCCGTCATGTCGGTGATCAACGCGATCGTGCCGGGGATGGCCAGACGCCGGAATGTCTCGACCGAGGCGTCGTAGCTGTTCATCCCCTTCAACACCTGGTCGGCCCAGGTGTTGGTGTACTGCACACCGTGCGAAGTACTCACCGCCAATATGAGGAATGGCACCAGAATGGCGAAGGGATCGAGCCCGAAGCCGAAGCTGTGCAGCAGCCCGAACTCCCAGATCACGGCGATGATGGAGGCGACCAGCGAGATCGTGGCCAGCATGCCGCTGCCGGTGTACCACCAGAGCGCCAGCGCGGTGCCGAACAGCGCGAGCAGGAAGAAGCCGATGACTTCCATGGTCGCGTCGGTGACGTTGCCGACCACCTTCGCGAAACCGATGATGTGGACATCGATGTCCTCATCCTCGTACTTCGTCCGGATTTCCTCAAGAGAATCGGCAACCTCGGAATAGTTCAGCTTCTCGCCGGTGACCGGATCCGTCTCGATCAGCTCGGCGTAGATCATCGCGCCGGACTGGTCCTCGGTGGTGTAACGGCCGACGATGCCAGCACGTGCAACATTGTTGCGCACGGTCTGGAACATCTCTTCGGTCGGCTGATAATCCGCCGGAATAACGTTGCCGCCCTGGAAACCGCCCTCAACGACTTCCAGGTAACGCACATCGGGAGTGAACAGCGAGGACACCCGGGATCGGTCGACCCCCTCCAGGAAGAAAACCTCGTCCGTCACCTCCTTCAGGGTGCCGAGGAACTTCTCGTTATATATGTCCTTCTCGCCATTCTGAATGAGGGCAACGAGCACCTGGTTAGCGCCGCCAAACTGCTGCTCGTACTGCTTGTACACCTCCATGTAGGGGTGCTCGAGCGGGATCGACTTGTCGAAGCCCGCATCCGGACGGACCTGCGCGGTCTGGTACCCGAAGAAAGCCGTCATCAAGAGCAGCACAATGCCGATCAGGACACGGGGGCCATAGATGATGGGGACGAGAAAGTTGAGGATCTTCTCGGTGGTGGGGTTGCCCTGCGATTCGGCGGCCATGTTCCGGGATCCCTTCTAGACTGTTTATGCGGTTACAGGTGGAGGTGCGCTGACCGTCGCTCAGCGCAGGTCGATGTGCTCGATGCCGCCTTCGCCGACCAGCAGCAGATCGCGTTCAGGGCCGAGCTGTGCGCCGGCGAGCGGGCTCTCGCTTTCGGTGCGACGCGCGTCGCGCAGCGTGCCATCACTGTCGAGCCGTACGACCTGCCCGTTGAGGCCGACCAGCGCGAAGCCGCCCGCCTCGAGGGCGACGCCACCGAAGAAGGAATTGGTCGTGCCGGTGGCCACCGGCTCCCAGCCGGCACCGGTAAGTTCCACGCCGCCGGTACCGAGTACGGGATCGAAATCCGGATCGATGTCGGGGACCAGCATCAGATTGCGGGAAATGAAGGCGTTACCGCGCAGCCCGTATATGAGCGCGCCGCCGCCGTCGAGCGGCAGGGCTCCGAAGAGCGAGCTGGAATAAGGCGGCTGGAGCCGTCGCCATTCGCTGTCGAGATCGTCGGCTACCGCCAGCAACCCGTACTCGCCCACGATCATCAGGCGCCCGTCGGTCAGCCGGATGATGTCGTTGAGATGAAATTCGTCGCCGCGAACCGCCGGCGCCTCCAGCTCGGACCAGCTCTGGCCACCGTCGCTCGTGTGATAGGCGAGCCCGTAGGCGCCAATCGCCACGCCGCGCTGCAAGTCGAAGAAGAGCACGTCGTGGAAGGGCTCCTCCAGTTCCGGCTCGAAGTTTTGTATCTGCCAGTTTTCGCCGCCGTCGGTGGTGTGGAGGATGACGGCGTCGTGGCCGACCGCCCAACCGTTCTGCGAGTCGACAAAGTGCACGGAGGTCAGCGCCGCACGCACGGGCACATTCACCTGCACCCAGTCGCGCCCCGCCTCGGAAACGAGAACATGGCCACGGTCACCGACGGCCAGATAGCGCTCACCGGTCCAGGTGATATCGAGTGCCAGATCCTTATCGGCTCTCGGCATGATTTCGGCCGGATAGGGCTGTGGCGGCAGAGCGTCGTAATCAACCTTGCCGCCCGCCTGCGCGTGCGCAGCGCTCACCCCCGCCATCAGCAGAACGGGACCGAGGAGCCGCACCAGCGGCCCGGAGAATGCTCCTGTCATGTCTCCACCTGTATGGGCCGGCTCAGGGCCGACCGCTTGTCGGAATAGTGCGAACAGCTCCCCGGATTAGAACTGATAACCGAGGAAGAACTGGATGTTGTCGCGATCACGTTGGAGGTCGCGCTTACCGCCACCAGTGAACCAAGTGTAGCGCAGCGACCCCTGAAACGCGTTCAGGAAATCGAAGGAGGTACCGGCAATGATCTGGCGCCGCCCCTCGATGAAGTTGCCGCCGATGCCGGGCGTCGTGCCGTGCACGTCATGGAAGAACGCCGCAAGGAAGCTGACGTTGGCACCGAAGAGCAAATTGTTGTAAGTCGGCCGGATGACGGCGCGATAGCCGTAGGAAAGATCCGTGCCGAAGGTGCTGCGATCGCTGATGGCGGTCGGGTTCTGGCGGCCACGGCGCTGGAAGTTGTCCGGATTGTCCGGGTCACCCGGCTCCGTGCCACGCAGATCGGGCGGCTGGATGCCGCGAGTGCCGTCGGCGCCGTGCGAGATATGCGTATCGGCCTGCCCGCCGTTGAACTGAAGCTCGTCCAGCCCCGGCATGTCGATGACGTGCTGCAAGCCCACCTCAAGCAGCAGAACGACCTGAGACGCCCCGAAGGGATTCTGGCTGCCGCCGAGGAAGCGGATGAAATTCAGATTGAGCTGCCCTGTCTTCAACTCCTCGTAGCCGCGAATGTACTGATTCGGCTCGATCGTCTCGCCGCGATACTGGGAGATGAAGTCCGGAACCGCAGTGCGCCGCCCCGGCAGGGTGGCGATGCCGACGTTGTAGTCCTCTTCCGGAAAGGCGGGCTGCAACGCCGCGAAGACGAGATCGGTGGAATGGATCTGCGTCGGCAGATTCGGACGGTAGGCGTACTCGCCGGAGAAGGCCGTGCCGCCGATGTTGGTGTTGAAGGACAGGCCGTAGAGCTGGATGTCCTCCGGATACTCCAGGAAAACGCGGGCGGTATCCAGCGGCAAACCCTCGCGCCCAGCCGGCTGGAAGTCACCCGCGCCGGTCGCAGCCGCAAGATTACCCAGCGGCACCTGACAGGACGCCACCAGACTGGCGATATTGGTCAGGGGCGCGGTCGGCAGCCCGCCCAGCGGCGAACTCGCCAGACCATCGAGGATCCCGGCGACGAGTTGGTCGTCCGCCGGCTGCCCCACACAAGTTGCGTCCGCGGCACGCGCGCTCACCACTGGGAAACGGTTGTGGTAGTTCGCAAAATAGAGGCCGACCTCGGTACCGCCGACGAAGTCCGGGAAGAACTGCCGCAGCGCAACGCCGTACTGGCCGCCGTCGTCCGGCTCGCGACGATTCTCTTCCTCGTAGTCGCGCAGCGCGGCACGCGAGGAGGTGGAACCCAGGATTGCGGCCGGGTCTTCCGGGTTGCGATAGGGCTCATAGAGCTGCATCGGATCTTCCGGCGCCTTGCCGAAGGCGAGCATGGCCACTTCACCGCCGTCGCCTACGATGTCGCTCTGCGAGAAGAAGCTACCCACCGGATCGGTGACGACCGGGCGAAACTCGTACTGGTAGAAGGCCTCCAGCGACAGATCTCCGAACAGCCGCGTCTGCGCCTTCACCATTCCCTGCGGGCGCAGCAGCTCGGCGATGTCGAAGCCGGGCACGCGCAGCAGCGCCTGATTGGGCGGGTTGATGAAATTCAGGCTGTTCGACACCAGGAAGGCCGACTCGCCCCAGTTAATGACCTGGCGACCGACGGTCAGCGTCAGCTGGCGGTCACCGATGAAGGGCAGATTGGTCTTGACGAAGCCGTCGAGAATCTGAGAACTGGCGCCGAGGCGGCTACGCGCGGCGCTGGACAGCGCGCGCCTGGGCGGCAAGTGCGTCGTGTCCGGATTGGTCTCGTCGAAGTCGACGTAGTTCTCGTCGAAGAGGAAGAGCGTGCGCGCAAAGAAATCGAAGTCGATGCCGCCGACATTCAGATTGAAGCTGATGTCCGACTGCAGCTTGGCGGCAGCGCTGACGATGTCGTACTGGTCGAAGTTGGTGTTGCCGTTGTCGGCGTTGGGACCAAAGGAGCCCGGCTCCTGCACGTAACGTTGGTTGGCGTCGCCAAACTGGGGATCATCCTGCGTCGAATTGCAGGTATCCCCCATGAAACTGCGGCCCGGCCCGTCGAAATCGCCCGACACCCGCTCGACGCAGATGCCCGGATTCAGCGTCGACTTGCTGACCAGTGACGGATCGCGCTTCTGCATGCGCCAAGCGGCACCCGCTGTGAACAGGTTCTGGAAGGAGATCGTGGTGATGTCCCCCACCGGAACCTGGATTGCCCCTGCGGACGTGCTGATCAGGCACCCCGCGACCCCCGAAACGAGCAGCGCGCTCCGAAGCGCACGCACGCCATAACCCCCGATGCTTGCAGACATTCTTGCTCCGAACTCTGTGAGCCGATCGCTGCGCTTCCATCGCGGCGTCACGGCGTGGTCTGTTGTCTCTCGTCGCACACTCTTCCCTTGCGAAGGGTTGTAGCAGATGGCTACACAGCACCGCAAGGCAACAACGACGCTCAGCCCGCGTCGCGCCGGCGCCAGATCAAGGCAGCCATGCGCCCGCAACGGCCGTCCCGGCGATGCGAGAAGAAGCGCTGCGCATCGGCGGCCGTGCACAGGCCGCTGTCATGCACGGCGACGCCGTGCGCGCCCAGACGCCGGGCAGCGATCGCAGCCAGGTCCGCGTGCCATTGACCATCCCCTGCTTCGCGGAACGCGAAGACGGCATCCGGAAAGGCTGCCAATACATCCTCGCGCACGAGAAAATGCGCCGGACCGATGCGCGGCCCGAGCCAGGCCAGCCAATCCTGGGAAGCGCCGGGTACCGCCGCCAGCGCCGTCTCCAGCACACCCGCGGCCAGGCCGCGCCATCCGGCGTGCACCGCAGCGACCGCGCCGCCGTCGCGACGCGCGAGCAGCACCGGCATGCAATCGGCGGCGAGCACTGCACACACCGCGCCGGCCGCGCTCCAGCCGCCGTCGGCTTCGGGCGGTGAGCCGCCCGCCGGCATCTCGTCGAGGGCCACGATGCGCCGGCCGTGTACCTGCCGGAGCCAGGAGGGCTCGCCGGGCAGCGCGGCCGCGCGCCGCAGGCGCTCGCGATTGTCCTTTACAGCGGCCGGGTCATCCTCGGTCAGCGCTCCCAGGTTCAGGCGCGCAAAGGGTCCCTGGCTGACACCGCCGACACGCGTGCTCATGCAGGCCTGAACGGCCTGTGGCGCCGACCAATCCGGCCGGATGAGCTCAATGCCAGGGTCAGTCCCCACGGTCGGGAGAGTCGTGCTTGAGCTGCGCCAGCAGCGCTGCCAGATCAGACGGCAAAGGTGCCTCGAAGGCCATGACAGCATCGCTAGTCGGATGCTTCAGCTGCAGGCGGCGCGCGTGCAGGGCCTGGCGAGGAAAGGCGGTGAGCGCCTCGCGCAGCGTTTCGGGAATGCCGCGGCCGTGGCCGCGCCGCCCGCCGTAGCTGTCGTCGCCGATGATGGGATGCTTGATGTGCTGCATGTGCACGCGAATCTGATGGGTGCGGCCGGTTTCCAGCGTCACGCGCAGATGGGTGTGCCAGCCGAAACGGGCGTGGACGCGGTAGTGCGTGACGGCCTCGCGCCCACCGCGCGTCACGGCCATCTTCAGCCGCGAGCGCGGGTCGCGGCCGATGGGCGCGTCGACGCGCCCACCCGATACCAGTCGCCCCCAGACCAGCGCGTCATACTCGCGGCCAATGTCGCGCGCCTGCAGCATGCGCACGAGCGCGGTGTGCGCCGTCGGCGTGCGCGCCACCACCAGCACGCCGCTGGTCAGCTTGTCGAGGCGGTGAACGATGCCGGCGCGCGGCAACGCCGCAAGGTCCGGAAAGCGATGTAGCAGCGCGTTCTGCAGCGTGCCGTCCGGCGCGCCGGCGCCGGGGTGCACGGTCAGCCCGGCCGGCTTGTCCAGCACGATGATGTCGTCGTCGGCGTGCAGCACATCGAAGGCGATGTCCTGCGGCTGCATGGCTGCGGCCTCCGGCACCGCCAGCTGCGCGCTGATGCAGAGCCGATCACCGGCCGCCACGGCGTCGCGCGGGCGGACGGCGGCCTGCCCGTTACAGGTGAGTGCGCCCTCTTCGATCCAGCCGCGCAAGCGCGCCCGCGAGTGGTCGGGGAACAGACGCGCCGCCACGGCGTCCAAGCGCTTACCGGCCAGTGCCTCAGGCACCTCGGCTTCCTCCGATATACTGCGGGATTGCTCCATCAAAGCGGCGCCATTATGAAGTTCTCGACCCTGCTACGGAGTGCCCGCGGCTGCATCTCCTTATTGTGCATCAGCCTGGCGCTCGTCGGTTGCGCCAGCGACGGCAACACGCCGCCCAGCGTCACCGACAACCCCTTCCGCGAAGACGACCGGCTCAGCCAGCGCGAACTGCGCATGGAAGCCGACGAGATCTATCGCGACGCTCGCTCGCGCCTCGACAGTGGCGACTACATGGGCGCACAGGAGCGCTACGACCGCCTGCGCAGCCGCTACCCCTTCTCGGATTTCGCCACGCAGGCGCAGTTGGAGAGCATCTTCACGCTCTATCGCAGCTTCCAGCCCGAGCAGGCGCTGGCCGCGGCGGATCGCTTCATGCGGGAACACCCGCGGCACGAGGCGATTCCCTACGTGCTCTATCTGCGCGGCATGATCAATTTCGAGCGCAACAAGAGCTTCTTCGACGGCTCCGAGCTGGTGGACACCACCAAGCGCGATGTCGGCCCGCTGCGGCGCGCCTTCGACGACTTCTCGCAGCTGATCGGGCGCTTTCCGGACAGCGAATACGCCGCCGACGCGCGCCAGCGCATGGTCTATCTGCGCAACCGCATCGCGCAGAACGAGATGCACGTCGTGCGCTACTACTTCGACCGCGGCGCCTGGCTGGCCGCGGCGCGGCGCGCCGAGGACATCGTCGCCACCTATCCGGGCGCTCCGGCAGCGCTGGACGCCATCGAGATGCTGACACGCTCCTACGCCGAACTGGGCCTGCGCGAGCAGGCGGAGAAGGCGCGCGAGCTGCTCGCGCGAGTCGAGCCCGTGCGCGCCGAACGCGTGCCGGTCGAGCCCAGCCGTCCCTGGTGGCACTGGCTGTGGCCCTTCGGCGGCGAAACACAGGAACTCCAGGAAGATCCCAGCGAACGCGCGCGTGCTCCGCAGGCGCTGCCCGCCGATGCGGCGGATCAGAGCGCGTCGTAGCTCGCGGTAATCGGAAAGCGCCGGTCGCGCCCGAAGGCCACCGGCGTCACCTTCGGACCGGGCGGCGCCTGCCGGCGCTTGTACTCGGCACCGCGCACCAGGCGCGTGACGCGCTGTACGATCTCGACCTCGAAGCCGGCCGCGACGATGGCGTCCGGCGCCAGCTGCTCCTCCACGTAGAGCCGCAGGATCTCGTCGAGCACCGCATAAGGTGGCAATGAATCCTCGTCGATCTGGTCAGCGCGCAGCTCGGCGCTGGGTGGGCGCTCGATGACGCGTTCGGGGATGACCTCCTCCGCACGGTTGCGCCAGCGCGCCAGCCGCCAGACGTCGCACTTGTAGACATCCTTGAGCGGCGCGAAGCCGCCGCACATATCGCCGTAGAGGGTGGCATAGCCCACTGCCATCTCCGACTTGTTGCCGGTGGTGAGCACCACCTTGCCGAACTTGTTGGACAGCGCCATCAGCAGCGTGCCGCGAATGCGCGACTGCAGGTTTTCCTCGGTGACATCGGGCGAGCGGCCGGCGAAGCTCTCGGCCAGCATGCCGCTGTAAGCCTCGAAGGCGGGCTCCACCGGTATCACCTCGTGGCTGCAGCCCGTGCGGCGCGCCTGCTCGGCGGCATCGCTGTTCGACATATCCGCCGTATAGCGCGACGGCATGGCCACCGTGTGGACGCGCTCCGCACCCAGCGCGTCCACCGCCAGCGCCGCCACCACCGAGGAGTCGATGCCACCGGACAGGCCGATGATCACGCCCGGGAAGCCGTTGCCGTCGACGTAGTCTCGTACCGCGCGCACCAGTCCGCGCCAGAGCACCGCGATGCGCTCCTCGCCTTCCCAGATGAGGCCACTCAGCCGACGGCCGTCGAAATCCAGCGCATAAAGATCGTCGACAAAGGCCGGCGCCTGGAAGCCGGCACGGCCATCGCCGTCGACCGAGCGCGACGCGCCATCAAAGAGCAGGTCGTCCTGGCCACCCACCAGATTGGCGTAGAGCAGCGGCAAACACGTCTCGCGTGCACGGGCGTGCAGGATCTCGCCGCGCTGCTGCGCCTTGCCGCCCGTGAAGGGTGAGGCATTGATGCTGACGATCAGCTCGGCGCCATCGGCCTTGGCCTGCGCCGCCGGCCCCGGAACCCAGAGATCCTCGCAGACCAGCAGGCCGATGCGGTGCCCGCCGCAGTCGAAACAGAGCGTGTGCTCGCCCGGCGTGAAGTGCCGCTTCTCGTCGAAGACTCCGTAATTGGGTAGCGCCTGCTTGTAAGTCCGCCCGATGCATTCCCCGTCGCGCAGAACGCTGGCGGCGTTGCGGCAGCTGCCGTCGGCCTCGAAATGCGGGTGACCGAGCACGATGCTGATGCCCTGCGCTTCCGCCGAGATGCGCTCCAGCGCCGGAGGCACCCGCGCCGGCAAACCGCTGCGCAGCAGCAGGTCATCGGGCGGATAGCCCACCAGCGCCAGCTCAGGGAAGACGACGAGCTGCGCGCCGAGCGCATCGCGCGCGCGCGCAGCCTCGGCAATAATGATTCCGGCGTTGCCGTCGACATCGCCCACCCGGAAGGGGCGTTGCGCGACGGCGATACGCAGCGGCTCGCTCATCGGCGGATGCGCTGCGGCGCTTTCTTCAGACGCCCAGCTCCTTGGCGATGGCGCTGCCAAGGTCGGCCGGGGAACGTACGGTGGCCACGCCCGCGGCTTCAAGCGCGGCGAACTTGTCGTCGGCTGTGCCCTTGCCGCCGGATACGATGGCGCCGGCGTGGCCCATGCGCTTGCCGGGCGGCGCGGTAACGCCGGCGATGTAGGCGACCACGGGCTTGCTCATCTCGGACTTGATGTACTCGGCCGCTTCTTCCTCGGAGGTGCCACCGATCTCGCCGACCATGATGACGGCCTCGGTCTGCGGGTCCTTCTCGAACAGCGCCAGGCACTCGATGAAGCCCATGCCGCGCACCGGATCGCCACCGATGCCGACGCAGGTGGACTGACCCAGCCCCTTCTGCGTCGTCTGCCAGACGGCCTCGTAGGTCAGCGTGCCCGAGCGCGAGACGATGCCGACGCGGCCCTGCTGGTGGATATGACCGGGCATGATGCCGATCTTGCAGCTGTCCGGCGTGATGATGCCGGGGCAGTTCGGCCCGATGAGCACCGTATCCGGGTAGGCCTTCAGCGCCGCCTTGACACGCACCATGTCGAGCACCGGGATGCCCTCGGTGATGCAGACGATGATTTTCACGCCAGCGTCGGCGGCTTCCAGGATGGCGTCGGCCGCGCCCGCGGCGGGCACATAGATCATGGAGGCCTCGGCGCCGGTCTCACGCACCGCATCGTGCACGGTGTTGAACACCGGCTTGTCGAGATGCGTGCCGCCGCCCTTGCCGGGGCTGACGCCGCCGACCAGATTGGTGCCGTAGCTAAGCGCCTGCTCGGAATGGAAGGTGCCCTGCTTGCCGGTGAAGCCCTGGCAGATGACCTTGGTCTTGCTGTCTACGAGAATGCTCACGGCTAGCCTTCCTTCTTCGCGAGGGCGACGACCGTCTGCGCCGCCTCGGTGAGATCGTCCACCGGGGTGATCTTGAGCCCGCTGTTACGCAGCAGCTCCTGCCCCTTCTCCATGTTCGTGCCCTGCAGGCGCGCCACCACCGGCACCTTCAGGCCGACCTGCTTCACAGCCTCGATGATGCCCTCGGCGATGAGGTCGCAGCGGACGATACCGCCGAAGATGTTGACCAGAATCGCCTGCACATCCGAGGAGCTGGTGATCAGCTTGAAAGCATTGGTCACGCGCTCGGCCGTCGCACCGCCGCCGACGTCCAGGAAGTTCGCCGGCGCACCGCCGTGTACCTGGATGATGTCCATGGTCGCCATGGCCAGACCGGCACCATTGACCATGCAGCCGATGTTGCCGTCCAGCGGCACGTAGTTCAGATCGTGCTGCAGGGCGATGCGCTCGCGCTCGTCCTCCTGGCTGGGATCGCGCATGGCGGCGATGTCCTTGTGCCGATAGAGCGCGTTGTCATCGAAGTTGAGCTTGGCGTCGAGGGCGCGCAGATCACCGCCGTCGGTGACGATCAAGGGGTTGATCTCGACCAGGCTGGCGTCCTGTTCGATGAACATGCGGTAGAGCCCGTCCATGATGCGCGTCAGCTGGCCGACCTGATCCTTGTCCAGCCCGAGGAAGAAGCCGAGCTCGCGTGCCTGGTAGGGCATCAGGCCGGCGGCCGGGTCGACCTGCACCGAGCGGATGCGCTCGGGGGTCTTGTCAGCGACCTCCTCGATGTCCATGCCGCCATCGGGCGAGGCCATGAAGACGACCCGCTCGGTGCCGCGATCGACCAGCGCCGACAGATACAGCTCGCGGGCGATGTCGGAGGGCTGCTCCACCCAGACGCTGCCGATCGGCAAGCCGTCGGCGCCGGTCTGCGGCGTGACCAGCCGCTCGCCGAGCATCGCCTGCGCGGCGTCGGAAGCGGCCTCGGGGTCGTCGACCAGCTTGACGCCGCCGGCCTTGCCACGCCCCCCGGCGTGCACCTGGGCCTTAACGACAACGCGGCCGCCAAGTTCCTTGGCGGCCGCGCGTACGGCATTGGGTTGATCAGCGAGCTTGCCCTTGGGCACCGGAACGCCGTAGCGCTCGAAAAGCTCCTTGGCCTGGTATTCGTGCAGATTCATGCGGATTCCCTGGTTCTGTGATGCACCGCGCCTCGCGCGGCATCTGCGGATTTTCACGACAATCACGCAGCGCGCACAATACCCGAATTATCTTCAGCCTTCCCTCGTCATGCTCCGTCTTGCGCTGTTCCTGATCATCGGTTATCTCATTTACCGTGGCGTCCGCTCACTAATCCCGCAGCGGGAGCCCGTGCGCGACGAGCGCGCCGAGGGGGTCACCGATCTGCGTGCCTGCAGCGGCTGCGGCACCTTCGTCGAGCGCAACCAGCTCGACGAAAGCCTGCGCTGCCGCGCCTGCCGAAGCACCGATGGCAGCGACTGAGCGCAGCGCAGACGACTGGCGCATCCTGCGCGCGCTGTGCGGCTACCGGCTCGTGCTCGCGCCGGTGCTGGCCGCGGTCTTCTTCAGCGGACTGGCGCCGGATTTCGTCGGCCTGCGGCAACCGGCCCTGTTCCAGGCGATGACCTACGCCTGGTTCGCGGCGGGCAGTCTGCTGATGATCGGCTACGTCGCACGCCAGCCCGCCTTCGAGCATCAGCTGAGCCTGCATCTGGCCTCGGATCTCGCTGCGGTGGGCGGACTTCTGGTGGCGAGCCACGGCATCAGCGGCGGCCTGGGCATGCTGCTGCTGGTGCCAACCCTCGGCTACGCCATGCTGGTGAAGCCGCGGCTGGCGGCACTATCGGCGGCGCTGGGCACGCTGACCCTCTTCGGCACCGAGCTGTGGCGGCAGTACCCGCAGGACTGGAATGCGGCCACCCTCAGTCAGGCCGGCGCCCTGGGTGCGGTGCTCTTCGTCGTAGCCATCGCCGCCAGCACCGTGTCGGTCCGCGCGCGGCGCAGCGAAGTGCGCGCCGCGCAGGCCGGCTCGGCGCTGTCCGATCTGTCGCGCATCAACGACACCATCGTCACCACGATGCGCTCGGGCGTACTTGTCGTCGACGAGGCCCTGCGCATCCGCACGCTCAATGACGCCGCGCGCGCGCTGCTGCCCGCGCCCGGGCCGCTCATGGGGCAGGACCTGCGCCAGCTCGCACCGACGCTGGCGGCCGATCTCACTCGCTGGCGCAGTGGGCAGTCCCCGGCAACGCCACTACGCGTCGGCGATCGTGAGCTGATGCTGCGCTACACCGCGCTGGGCCGCGCCGACGACGCGCCGGTGCTGATATTGCTGGAGGACGCCCGCCGCGCCCGCGACGAAGCGCAGCGGCTGAAGCTCGCCGCCCTCGGCCGGCTGTCGGCCTCCATCGCGCACGAAATCCGCAACCCGCTGTCGGCCATTACACAGGCCACGCAGTTGCTCGAAGCCAGCCGCGACAGCGAGGAGGCGGCATCGCTGCGCAACGTCATCGAGCGGCACACGACCCGCATCGACGGTATCGTCCGCGACGTGCTGGAGATCGGGCGCGGTCAGGCACCCGAGCCCGACAGCCGTCCGTTGCGCGAACTGCTGCAGCGCGCTCAGCGTCATTTCCAGGAAGGGGACAGCGACAGCGCCCGACGCATCCGGCTGGACATGGATATCGACTATCTCGACGACAGCACGCTGGTGCACTTCGACGGCGAGCACTTCTGCCGCATCCTGCACAACATCTGGCGCAACAGCGTGCAGCACGGGGCGCGCAGCATCCGCGTGCGCGCCCAGCCCGCCGGCGGCCAGGTGCTGCTGCACCTGCACGACGACGGCCCCGGCGTCGCCGCCGGCATGGCCGAGCAGATCTTCGAGCCCTTCTTCACCACGACCACCCTGGGCACCGGCCTCGGCCTCTATCTGGCGCGCACGCTCTGCGAAGCCAACGGCGCCCAGCTCAGCCTGCAGGGCGAAGGGAGCGGCAGCGGCGCCCACTTCGTCATGCACATCCCCGCCTCCACGCGGGGTGTCGCCGCATGAGCCGGGCCAAGGTGCTGGTCGTCGACGACGAGCAGGACATCCGCGAGCTTCTGGGCGTGGCGCTGGGCCGCATGGAGCTCGAGGCCATCACCGCTGAGACCCTCGCCCAGGCGCAGACCAGACTGGGCGAGCAGACTTTCGCGCTCTGCCTTACCGACATGCGGCTACCGGACGGCAACGGCATCAGCCTGGTCGAGCACATCCAGCGCCACCATCCGCACCTGCCTGTAGCCGTCATCACCGCCTACGGCAACGCCCAGGCCGCGGTCGACAGCCTCAAGGCAGGGGCCTTCGACTTCGTCAGCAAGCCGCTGCAGCTGGAGCAATTGCGCAAGCTGGTCCTCGAGGCGCTGCGCCTGCCCGGCGACACCCCGGCCGCAGGCGGCGACAACAGCGAGCTGCTGGGCGAAGCGCCAGTGATGCAGGAGCTGCGCGCGCTCATCGCACGCGTCGCGCGCAGCCAGGCGCCACTGCACATCAGCGGTGAATCCGGCGCCGGCAAGGAGCGCGTCGCCCGCCTCGTGCACCAGCAGAGCAGCCGCGGCGACGGCCCCTTCATGCCAGTCAACTGCGGCGCCATCCCGGCCGAACTCATGGAAAGCGAGCTCTTCGGCCACGTCCGCGGCGCATTCACCGGTGCGACCCGCGACAACCCCGGCCTCTTCCGGCAGGCCGAGGGCGGCACCCTCTTCCTCGACGAGATCGCCGAGCTGCCGCTGACCATGCAGGTCAAGCTGCTGCGCGCGCTGCAGGAGCGGGTCGTGCGGCCGGTGGGCGCCGGCGAAGAGGTGCCGGTCAACGTCCGCATCATCTCCGCCACCAATGTCGACCTCGGCCAGCGCGTCGCCGACGGCCGCTTCCGCCAGGATCTCTACTACCGTCTCAACGTCGTCGCCGTGCACACGCCGGCGCTGCGCGACCACGCCGACGACATCCCGCTGCTTGCCGAGCGCATCCTCGACGATATCGCGCGTCGTCACGACGTCAGCCGCCCACCGCATATCGAGCCCGAGGCCATGCAGAAGCTGATGACGCACGACTTCCCCGGCAACGTGCGCGAGTTGGAGAACATCCTCGAGCGCGCCGTCACCCTCTGCGAAGGCGAGCACATCACCACAGCCGACCTGCAGCTGACACCCACGGCCCCCCCGCACCCAGCCCCGCGCCGAGCGCGGCAGAGCCGGCGCCTGCCGCCCCGCCAGCGGCTCCGGACAGCACCCCGGCAGCCGACAACGGCCAGTCCCTGGAAGCCCGCATGCAGGCCCTCGAGCGCCAGGCCATCGTCGATGCGCTGGAAGCCACCCGCTGGAACCGCACCCGCGCCGCCGAAAAGCTCGGCCTGAGCTTCCGTCAGCTGCGCTACAAGATCCGCAAGCTGGGGATCGAGTAGCCCGTCACCGGCAACATTGATGCGTGTGCAGACGCGGCTCGCATCGGTCACTGTAGCGCGCAGAGCCATAGCGCTTGTTACAGCTCAGCACGCGTTATCAGCCTGATACGCCGCTATTATCATTTATTCACCCGGCTCCGCGTAACGTATAAAAACCTTGCCGGTGGGGGAAAACGGCACCGCAAACTGGTGCGTACCGCTCGTAACGTAGACATCCCCCACAAAGTTCCCGCTATCGGTTCTGCTAAAAGCGAACGCTTGATCAAAGCGTTCAGGCTCGGTGTGCACCACCATATAGGCGGACTCCTTCGGGATATCCATGAATGCGACGCCTCCACCTTCCAGGTCGGTCAGCCACCCGGCGTGATCCGTTTCCGGCATCGCGACCTTTGTAGATTTCACCGAAAAATCTTCCGCTAGAAACGTGATCACTGGAAGAAACATGGCTGACGCCGGAATCATGCCCCCCATGCCGCCGGGAACGAACATGCTCTTAACGCGTATTCTTCTTCCCCGCGCAGCCGCCGGTATCCGAAAAGCCGAGAAAAACGACTTGCCGTACGAAAACGCATAAGCCGGGCTCCCCTCACCCAGCTCAAAGGTAACTCCGCTCCCAGCGAAATCCTCGTACTCGAAACCTCTGTAAGAGTTACAGCAGGACTCAGCGGCCTCATATTCTGCATACGAGCGCTCGAGGAAGTTCTCTCGTTGTTCTTGCCATATCGTTGCGCACCCACCAGACATAAACGCAACCAGCAGCACCCAACATCTCATCTGTTATCCCATTCTTGGCGCGACAGCTATCGATCTAGATAGCGCTATGCCATAGCACATAGGCTTCGTCGCGTTTGATATGTAAAGCACGCCGGGCTTTGCTAATGCTTGGCCAATGCGACGCCCCGCCACTTTCGACGGAGACCAAAAAGTGGAGCTACTACGCGGCAACGGCCAACTGCTCGGCAAATAGTGACGTTTTGCTCTCATAGATCCCTTGCCTCATCAAGGGCAATAAGGTCGATGCCTCTATTTCTGGGTAAGCCAGATTTTACATAACCCGGACACTCACGCTTAGTATGCGCGGTAGCATCCGTTCCCTTCAGAAGTAGCGGATACCACTCGAAGGTGCCCCGCTTCTGTCGGCGTCAGCTCCAGAAACACATCACAGACGCGGACACCGTCCTCGACCTTATAGCTTTTATAAGCACCGTACACATGTAGCAAATTGCCATTATCGAGCTCCTTTACTTCATCGGGGTGGCGCCCATGAAGAAACCGACCTGGGCAACAGCTCAGCTCCTCAATAGTTTGACCAACAGTCAGACGGAGGTCTTCTTTGAATACCGCTTGCATTCTATACATCGGCAACGGACATCCGACGAGAATGGCCGCAAGTAAAAGACCGACCACCAGGAAATACGACTTATTATTCATAGCGGCATCAAGGTCGCGTGTGCGTAATGTATTGCCAAGCCTCGGGACTCGACTCCCAGCCCCGAAAGAGGGCACCTGGTACAGCTGCTGCGCTTACGCCGTACGCGGGCAGCATGGTTCCTGCGTTAGATAAACTAGGATTCACGTTGAGCCACGTATCGTGGAGATGACTGGTGGCCTTTCCAAACGGCAGCGCGTAATTTACGGTTCTGCCTACAAGGCCGCCCTGCTTCAACCAATTCCTAGGATGTAACCAAGAACCATCGAGGTTCGTATTGAACCCTGAGACGTCGTACTGAGGGCCGGGAGGCCTACCTGATGCATCCGGTCGGTAGCTGCAGCAGTTTCCGGCTTCGTCGGTATAGCCTTTGCGACCAGGAGCTATATCAGCGTCATACCCCACTGTCCGCTTGAAGTAGTCAGCGGCGGCCACCGACGTTGCAAGAAACGCAGCGGAACTAGCACCATTCGCAAACTTTCCACCCCCAAGTTCCGCAACAGTACCGCCTACTACTGCAGCCGCAGCAACCTGACCGGCCGGGCCGGTTCCCAGCCGCTGCGCAGCTGAGGACAGCCTCGGCCCTAGTGTTATTGCGGCACCCGCACTCAGGAAACCTCTCTGGAACTTCCCGCCCAGCGCACTCGCGCGCGCACCACCGACGATACCGTGCGACACGACATGCAGGACCCGTTTGCCGAGTCGGCCGCCGACCGCGGCGGGCTTGAGCGCAGCAAAACCTTTACCAATCCCGAAGGTCGCTGCTCCGGCTGCCGCTCCGATCAGCGCCGCTTCGAAATCGCCACCGCTGGCAACGAAGCCGGCGGCGAAACCTCCTGCCGCGGCCCAGCCGGCCGCCACCCAGGCGCTGCTGGCCCCCGCCGCAGCGCCACCAGTTACCACGGTAATCGCCACCGCCGTGAGCGGTCGCCAATTGTCCTCGAGAAAGTCCCAGGCACCGCCTAACGCATCGCCTACTCCATCGAAAACGTCACCGAGGGAGAAAAAGCCGCTGGGATCGACATAGCGCATCGGGTTATTCAGAACATAGCTGTACCGGTTGTAGGCCTGCGTATTGCCTGGAAATTGCACATGCGGGTCGGCCCCAAGAAAGCGGCCAAGCTCCGGGTCGTAGACCCGACCGTTCATGTGGATCAGCCCGACGTCGTGCAGATGCTCGTGCCCCGTATAGCCGCGCGTGGTTTCGAAGCTCATGCCGCCTGGCAGGTCCCCGTCCCAACTCGCCGGACGCGGCATGCCGAAAGCGTCGAAGCTGAGATTCTGGAGAATCTGGCCCTGCTCGCCAGTGAGCACGTCGACGCTTCCTTGATAGTCACGCAGCAGATAGCGCGTATTCGTGACGTTGCCAAAGGCGTTCGTATCGACGATGGCTGCTACACCTTCAGGTGTATCGATGAAGTGCTTCTGGACGTTGCTTAGCAGCCGTTTGTGGACTTCGTAGTGAGCACCATAGTAGTCCGTCGTCAACCCACCCGCGCGCTGCCGAATCCGCTGGCGCTCGGGTCCGTAATGCATTCTCACGGTGGTCAGTCCCTGCCGAATGCGGTCAGGCAGGTCGAAGGACGTATACCGGTAGGTGCGCTCGCCGTCGTCCACCACGTTGCCGTTCGCGTCGTAGCTGTAGCTCTGTCCATCGACGGCACTGACGGCATGGGGTCGAGAGTTGGTGTAGCTGTAGCTCTTCCCTGATTTGCTCCGAATGTTGCCCCAGGCGTCGTAGTCGATTGCCATCGTGGTGGCGGCACCCCCGACGCCCGGTACGCCATGGAGCTGAACACGTTCCAGACGGTCGAGCTGGTCGTAGTCGAAGGTCTCGCGAAGGTTGTTCTGGTTGAGGTCAACCCGCTCCGTCAGATTGCCGACCGGATCCCAGCTATAGCTAAGTCGCTGGGCCTGAGAGCCACCCTGCAAACCGCTGAAGACGTCTCGCACGTGTCCTCGCGCCACATCGCGGCCGACGTACCGCTCGATCCCGTTACCGTAGCGTGTTTCGCTAATACCCCACTTGTCCCATTGCTGGGCTCGCCAGTAGGTCACGTCTGTCGTGGGACTGGATACTTCGTCCAGCGCACCGTACTCGTTGTAGTGGTTCGTCTTGACGAAGCCGGAGGGAAACTCGGTGTCTACCAAGCGCCCATAGCTGTCGTACTCGTAAGTCGTGCTGCGGAATCCAGCAAGTCCGATGCGGACGCTCTCCTCCGCGACGAGGCCACTTGGGTGATAGCTGTACCTGCGATCATAGCGTGGACCACCGGCCAGCAGCCCTCGTGGGCGGTAGGACACTTCGCTTGGCGCACCAATACGATCTTCGTCATACACCCAGGTGGTGACGGCATCATCTTCTTCGCGCCGAATCTCGCGGCCGATGGCGTCGTATTCGATGGTCGTCGTCTGGCCGCGTGCATCGGTCTGACTGACAAGTTCGTCGAAGACGTTGTACTGATAGCTCCATTCGCCCTTGTCGGGATCGTCCATCACAACTTTTCGGCCGCGCACGTCGTAGTCCATCGTGATCACGACATCGGATTCCGCCGGTGCCGACTTGACCGTTCGCACGAGATTCTCGAAGCCATCATATTGATGCGTAACGGTGGTGCCCTCGGCGTCTTGGACTCGCTTCAGGCCACCCAGCGCGTTCTTCCAGCGCGTGGTCCGGTGTCCGCGTTGATCCGTTTCGACAAGCCGGAGACCATCGTATTCATAGGCTTTCTCGCAGGTAGCAGCGCCGTTATCCCCGCACGGCGATGTCTCCGCAATAACCCGCCCCATCGCGTCACGGAAGTACCGCGTCCAGAAGGCAGGAGCTCCATCCGCAACGCGGAACGGCTTGCTAACCCGTCGGACTTCTCCGGTTTCAGTGTATTCAGTCTGGACGGCGATCCAGTCCCCGCCACCATTGCGCGTCTTTCGCACGACCTCTCGCTCGCGTTGGTCGTAGACCACAAGCTGGGCATCTCCAGTACTTGTCGTTGTACGAACATAGTGACTCCACACACCATCCTCCGGAGCGCAGACCGCTTGATCGTTGACGCACCACCCTCTCTCTGTATGCTCCGTCACAGATAGGCCCGGGGCGCTTTCAGTACGCGACACCTCACGACCGAAGTCATCGTAGGTGAAGCTTGTTTGGTCTCCGTTCGGGTCGGTGGCCACCAGCGGTTGGGCGAACCTCGGCTCGAATGAACGCGTTGCACAATGGCCGAGCGCGTTGCAGGACTCCGTTTCGACACGACCGAAATGCGGAGCGGAGAGCTCGAATGAGGCCGTGCTGACTCGGTCTTCGACATCCGGTCCGCTGCGGCGCGTCTGTGTGATGTTGCCGATCGAGTCCCGCTGATAATCCGTTCTGAACTCCCGCGAAGTGCCGGGCTGAACAGTCTCTGCCGAGAGCAGCCCTGTTACCGTGTTGTACTCGAATGTAGAGACACGGGTGGTGGGCGTCAGGCCGGGGGCGGAGCGTGTCACTTCGCTGCGAGTCAAACGGCCGAGATGCCACTGTGAAAGATCATTCTCATATTGATGAATGGATTCCGTCGTATAAGCCGGGGAACCAAAACTTCCTTCGTAAACGGTTCTTTCGCTGTATGTCAAATTACCGTAGAAGGCTCCGGCGGGCTCACCGTATTCGTTGACCTCGTTTGTGATGCGATAAATCTCCCCACCATCGAGTGTGCGCTCGTACTTGGTGCGCGAGGCCATATACGGGAAAATCGCATCGGGGGATGCTTCATAGCTAGTTCTCAACCCATATGAATAGATCTCCAATTCGACCTGACTCTCCCCAATGAACACCCCTGAAGATACAGGCATCCCCGTCAATGGAAAATATTGGGCATACTCGGTCAGCTCCGTAGTATTCGTTGATTCATCGTAAACAGAGCGGGTCTCCGGCCCCAAAAGCCCTCTTCCGGTAAGGTCTGCTCGGAAATCGGTGTATGAGTATTTCACTTCGCGCATTTCGGTACTCTGCGCAATCTCGAAGACGCGATGCGCGCTCACCACTTGTGTGCCTCCGCATAAGACACGCGTGGGGTATCCGCCGCATACAGCGCTTGCTTCGTAGACATCCGGATCGGACAAGGTGCTGCTTAGACTCAATAACCAAGTGCAACACCCACCTCTGATGCAGATACGGTGTTGCGATGACAAGAAGAAGCTACCGCCATCTCTCGGCGGAGGAACGGGCGGCGATCATGCTCTTGGCTGAGCAGAAGGTTACGACGCGAGAGATCAGCCGGCGGTTGGGGCGCTCGCCGTCGACGATATCGCGCGAGTGTCGGCGCAATGCGTTGGCCGGCAAGGCGTACGACGCCACGGCAGCGAGTGCGGCCTACCGGCAGCGACGACATCGTTGCGGGCGGCATCGGAAGCTGCAACCCGGCATGCCGCTGTGGCAGTACGTCCACGACCGCCTGATCTATTTCGCCTGGTCGCCGGAGCAGATCGCCTGCAGACTGGAACGCATGTTTCCCGACGAATCTGACTGGCAGATCAGCCACGAGACCATTTACGCGGCCATCTACGCGCACCCCAAGGGGGCGCTGAAGAAGGCCATGGTCGAGGCGCTGCGCCAGCACAAGCCGCAGCGCGGCCAGAAACGGCGTACCGCCGCCGGCAAAGGCGGCATGGTGGTGCCGGACGATCTGCGCATCGTTCATCGCCCCGAGGATGTGACGCAGCGCAAACTGCCGGGCCATTGGGAAGGCGATTTCATCAAGGGCGCCTACAACCGCTCGGCTGTCGGCACCGTGGTCGAACGCAAGACGCGCTTCGTCGTGCTCTGCAAGATGGCCGACTGCAGCGCCGATGCGGCGCTGGAGAGCTTTACCCGTCAGATGAAGAAGGTCCCCGCCTTCATGCGCGAGAGCTTCACCTACGACCGGGGCAGCGAGATGGCGCGTCATGACGAGCTCGCCCGACGCCTGAAGCTCGACATCTGGTTCGCCGACCCGTACGCGCCTTGGCAGCGTGGCAGCAACGAAAACATCAACGGCCTGCTGCGCCAATTCCTGCCCAAGGGCGCCGACCTTTCCTCGGTCAGCCAGACCCAGCTCAACGACATCGCCCGCCTGCTCAACGGGCGACCACGCAAAACCCTGGACTGGCAAACGCCTGAAGAAGTCATGGCCCACGAAATGGCGAAATTTCACGAAAGCGTTGCACTTGATTCTTGAGACCAGCCTGTAGTGGATCTGGATAAGAGAACTCATCCCGTTTACGATGTCGGATACGCGCCCCGGCAACCCATCTCCGCGTCGCACCAGCGACAACCTCGCACCCGATCCGTCTATCCGCGTAAACGCAAGATCGGATTGTGCATTACCACTCATATCTAGCGCGTGAACGATGGTCGATGCGTTATTGCTTCCGACCTGTCGTTCCGACCCCTCAATCAGCGTACCGTCCGGACGGCCATGGATGACCCAACTGTGCGTGACACTGCCAACCGTTCGGTAGAGCACCACGTCACCAAGCCCATCTCCGTTGATGTCGCCCGCGCTTATACGTCGCTCCCCGGCCACGCCAATCGTGCCTGAATCGGGGGCAATGGTGCTGTGCGTCGGGGCGGCGAAACTACCATCGCCCCGCCCAAGGAATACGCTTCCTATGTTGCTGGCTCCGCCTTCCCGGAAGGAGACAAGGTCGACATTCCGGTCTCCGTTGATATCGGTGAGAGCGAAATCTCGCAAGGCCGTTCCGCCTTGGGAACTATTTGGAATACTCCCTGTGAATGCAACCTCAAATATTTCCCCACCATCATCGTAACCGCTGGCGCCCTGATTAAGGTACGCACTTACGTAGAACCCTGAAGATCCGTCATAACCGGCTTCAATATAGTCCGCCAACCCGTCGCCATTGATATCGAGCAAATACGCCTTTGTATCGTCCGGGGTCACAGGTGGAGCAAAAGGCGGACGATAAAGGGATCCGACACTAGATTCAAAGCCGCCATCACCATCGCTGATAAGCGCTAGATAGGACTGATTGTAGGCAAACACGATATCCCGCCTTCCGTCTCCATCAATATCTGCGGAGAACTCGCGCGCATTGACCACAGTTAAGTCTGTCGGCAAATTGTCGATGTTTGTCACTCGCCGAGAGGAAAATCCGTCGTCGCCATCAGCGAGATAAGTGCGTACTTCGATGCCGCCACCGCTGATGCGCGCTACTGCGACATCTGTTCGCCCATCTCCGGAATAATCCGCCGCAAGTGCGCGCCAGTTACTCGAATTCCATACCGTAGAATCCAGCACAAAATTGCTAAGAATAGGCGCCTCCCCGCCTGCGCGCCCCTCGAATATACGGACGCTCGCGTAAGAACCATCGAGCCGCACCGCGTACACATCGTTAACACCGTCAGCATTCCGATCCCCTGGAAACTGGTAGTAGGCGCCGTTAGGGAATGTCTGATCAAAGTCGGATGAGTGACCGCGAAGACATTGCAGGCTGCACACCGGGTGAAATGAAGGCTGTTTCGGGGGCTTCAGCCTCTGCAGAAGCCCGATTTCGTTGTCATTGGACGCACCTATCCTGCCGCCAGCAGCTGTCTTCGGGCCGCCACGAGGTTGGCCATGGCAAACAGGCTGTGCAGGTGCGCGGTGTTCTTGGTCAGGCCGCGATAGCGGACCTTGGTGTAGCCGAACTGGCATTTGACAATCCGAAACGGATGCTCGACCCGGGCTCTCAGAGACGCCAGACGTCGGTTGGCGGCGCGCTGCCATTCCAGCAGCGCCTTGCCGGCACTACGCACGTAAGGCGTGACGATGCGCGGTCCACTATCGGGCGCCGGGGCATCCAGGCTGCGGCCCGTGCGTCGATAGCCGGCATCGCCCAGCACGATGCGTTCTTCGCCGTGCAGCAGGGCTTCGGTCTGGGTGATGTCGGCGACTTTGGCCGTTGTGCCGATAACGGTGTGCACGAGGCCACTGTGGGCATCGGCGCCGATATGCGCCTTGCAGCCGAAGTACCACTGGTTGCCCTTGCGCGTCTGACTCATGTCGGGATCCCGCGTACCGCTCTGGTTCTTCGTCGAGCTGGGCGCGTGGATCAGCGTGGCGTCCACCAGCGTGCCTTCGCGCAGCATCAGGCCCCGCTCGCGCAGGTGGGCATTGACCTCGGCAAAGATCTGCTCGGCCAGCCCGTGCCGCTCCAACAGCCGCCGGAACTGCAGGATCGTGCTCTCGTCAGGCACCGCCTCATCCGTCAGCGTGATGCCGGCAAAGCGGCGCATGGCATCGGAGTCGTAAAGCGCCTCTTCGGCGCCTGGATCCGACAGCCCGTAGAACTGCTGCAGGCAGTAGATGCGCAGCTTGGTGGCCAGCGACAGCGGCCGGCGCCCCGGCTTGCCCGCCTTGGGCTTCGGGTAGTGCGGCGCAATCAACGCCTCCAGGCGCGACCACGGAATAACCGCATCCATCTCCGCCAGAAACTTCTCGCGGCGCGTCACCTTCTTCTTGTGCGCCTGCTCAAGATCCGCGAACGTCCGCTGCTTCATCGACTGGCTCACCATCGTCTCCGTGCCCCGGCATCATCCCAGATCGGGGCGATTGATCAGAGTTTCCCTAGGAGCCGACGAGCTAGTGACCCGATCCCCGGGCAGAAAACCACTAAGGTCACCCTCCCAAGAGAAACGGGTAGGCAATAGACAATCGCTATCGGAAGCCATACTACTAGCGCATTCCCGCACTGAATCCAGATGTTCACGGCTTGACAGACCGCGCACTCCATAGTCGAAACGATATTCTTTAACGACCTCGTTCTCTACGTAAGTCGTGAGCTTATCTAGGACCTGGGTCTTAGACTGCTTGGTGCCCAGAAAATACCCCCGGGACTCAGCCCCCGCAGTATCGCGGTACTGGAACTCGACCTTGGCGAATGGCGACAGGCCAGCCTGGTCATTCCCGGTGTAGTGAATGGAGACCGGAAGGACTTCGACGCCCGACCCTGTATCGAAATCCCGATAGCAGAACTCCATCCAGTTTCCGGAAGTATCTTCAACGCGAGAGAGAAGCCATAGCTGGTTGACTTCGTCAATCTGCAAATACCCTGGCCGTATGCCGGTAATGCGGCTTGCCTCTGGTTGTGAGCACGCTCCAATGCTTGCACGCGAGCCGTAGGTCATCGTCAATCCGGACTTAGTTCGGACGGTCCATTCCTTCGGGTCAAGATTTGCTTCATAGGTTGCCCGAACGTCCCGGAACTCCTCCACCTCCGTCCTGAACCGCTGCGAGCCTGGTCCACTGCTTACCAAACGCTTCCCGTCAAGACAATATCTACTATTGATTTGCTGCTGGAAAATGACGGGCTCATATAAACCGTCCTGCGCAAGCGTCGCCGGACAGCGGTTTATCTGCGAGAGACCCGCGATTCGGAAGCGCGGACCAAGAAAGGAGACCCCTGCAGTCGAATCGAAAATTATCGACAGATCCGGCTCCACCCCGCCCGCGCCTGGAGACACATCAATTGGAATGCTGTATTGCGCCGCGCCTTTAGCCGTTGCCTGGAAGGTCCCTTGCGTCGTTCCCACTGGAGATTCAAGCAGCGCCTGAGCCGATGCTTGCCCCAGGAGGCAATAAATACTTACGAAGAAAAGCGTTGCTATGCAACGCGAGAAGGATCCCCTTGCTTTCATGGCCTGCCCCCTTGCTTCAGCCGACTGCGATTAGCTATGTCTCCATGGATAACGCGCCCGAAGAGCGCAACATCAGCGCAGTCCACCTACGGAGGTGAAGCGCGCATGAGACAACAGCAGCTGCCATCGCCTTCAGCCAACTTTGCTGAAGAGATGCGCTGACACTGCAGAATGCGAAGGGAATGGCTCGTACGGGCGGTGCAGTAGTAGCACCGCGCGGAGCGTCGTTAGATAACTGACCTGGCTTTTTTACGGACCGGCCAAAAGGACTGCAATGAGGCGGGATACTGCGCTGGCGCTCGCGATACGCGAGTGCGCGCTGGTAATCGTTGTGCTCCCACCCCCGCCGCAACATCCCTACCCCGTCTATCCTTGACAGTTCGCAAATTTTCTTGCTGGCTACTTTTCTATCACTACATGCGCCCCACCGCAATAGCAGAACGGTGAAGGAAGCGCTCCGGGGATGGGCCACGGACACCTCCCGCAGTGCCTCGACTACAGCCCCTCCACCCCGAGGCTCCGCGACCGGAAGACACCAGCCTGCGCATTCGACGGAGAGCGGTCCGCATCCGCTTCACTGCAGACCCCATCGAACAAAGTACCGACTCAGCGCGTAGCCGGGAATCCCTTCGTACTCCATGCCAGCGCGGCATGCGCCGGCAGCCAGAGGAGCAGGTGGTGCAGATTCGCCTGCCAGATCGGCGCCAGCGCGCCGACCAGCGCCACGGCCGGCAGTAGCAGCATGAAGAAGCGTTGCCACGCCGTCGGCGCGCGGCCGCGCGCGGCCGCCCACAGCGCCGGGAAGGCCAGCCAGGCCAGCGGGTTGTAGAAGGCCATGGACAGGTTGTACCAGCCGGCCCAGTGGGCGGTGGCGAGGGTGATGAAGACCATGATCAGCCCGGCCGCGCCGGCGAGCAGGAGTTGCAGGCCGCCGAGCAGCGCCCAGAGCGGCCGCGCGTAGCGGCGCGCCAGCAACAGCAGCGCGCTCCAGAGCAGGCCGGCGAGCAGGAACCAGCCGGCCAGATGCGGCGGCTCGTCGGGCGGCTTGGCGGCGGCGCGCGCGTCATCGCGTGCCACCAGCACGCGCTCGGCGGCCACCAGCGAGCGGGTGGCAGCTTCCTCGGTGGCGGGCAGCGCGACATCGCGCAGCGCGGCTTCCAGCACTTCGGGCACGAAGGCCTCCTCCCAGCGCGTGCGCGGGAGATCCGCCGCCGGGCCGAGGATCAGATCCAGGCCCAGCATCACCGGCAGGTCCGGCGCGGCGAGGCGCAGCACCTGCCCGCGCAGCGTCAGCCGCGCCGGACGCTCCTTGAGAACCTGCAGCGCGCCGTCGGTGACGTCGTCGAGGGCGTCGCGCAGCTGGGTGGAGCAGGCCTGCAGAAAGTAGTCGTAGCGATAGGCGGCATTCTCGGGCCGGGCGTTCCACTCGAGGAAGTCCGCCAGCTCGCGCGCCTGCGCGGGGCGCAGCTCGAGCTGCTCCTCGCGCACGGCGCGACCCTCGCGCTCGTAGAAGTAGAGGGTGCGCGCCAGCGTGTCGGTGGCCAGCCGGTACTGCATGCGACCGAAGATGAAGTTCGCGAAGAAGTTGTCCTGCGCGAAATCGAAGAAGCCGTAGTTGTAGACCGTACCGCCGCCGGGGCTACCGTCGCGCACGAGCAGCGCGTTGTGGCCGAAGCGCTGCCAGTAGACGGTGCCCGGATCGAAAGTGAGCAGGCTGATGCGTGGCGCCGGCGGCTCGCTCTCGGCGGCGGCCGGCGCGGTCAGCGCCAGACCGAGGAGCGCGCCCGCCAGCAGCAGGGCGGACCCGCAGCGGCGGGTCATTCCTCGTCCGCCGCCAGCGTGACCTGCAGGGCGTGCACGCGGCGCGAGTCGGCGCGCTGGACGTTGAAGGTGCAGTCGCCGATACGCACGGTCTCGCCGCGGCGCGGCATATGCCCGAAGTGATGCGCGACCAGGCCGCCGACCGTGTCGAACTCCTCGTCCGAGTAGCGCGTCGCGAAGTACTCGTTGAAGTCCTCGATGGGCGTCAGCCCCTGCACGATGAAGCGGCGCTCGTCCTGCTTCAGGATCATCGCGCCTTCGGCCTCGTCGTACTCGTCGTCGATCTCGCCGACGATCTGCTCGATGACGTCCTCGATGGTCACCAGCCCGGCGACGCCACCGTACTCGTCGACGACGATGGCCATGTGATAGCGCCCGGAACGGAACTCCTGCAGCATGATCGACACGCGCTTGGATTCCGGCACGAAGACCGCGGGCCGCAGCAGCGCGGCCGCCTCGAAGCCGGGCGCATCCGAGCGTGAGAAGCGCAGCAGATCCTTGGCGAGCAGGATGCCGACGATCTCATCGCGCGAATGGCCGACGACCGGAAAGCGCGAGTGGCCGGACTCGACGACGATCTCCAGCACCTTGTCGAGGTCCCAGTCGTCCTCCAGCACCACCATCTGCGCGCGCGGAATCATGATGTCGCGCGCCTGCAGGTCGGCGGTTTCCAGCACGCCCTCGATCATGGGCAGCGCCTCACCCTCGATCAGGCCCTCCTCGGAGGCTTCCGTCAGGAACTCGAGAATGTCGCTGCGACTGCGCGGCCCGCCGGCAATGGACTTGCCCAGGCGACGGAACCAGCCGCCGCCGTCGGTGCGCTCGCTGCGTTCGTTGCCGTTGCCGTTGCTACTGTCAGAGTCGTCGTTCATGCGGATGTGCCGCGGCCCCCGGCCGCGATGGAATCGCCCTCAGTATGGATCAGCAAAACCGAGGCCGGCGAGGATACGGCGCTCGGCCGCCTCCATGACCCGGGCCTCGTCGTCGTCGATGTGGTCGTGGCCGCGCAGATGCAGCACGCCGTGCACCACCATGTGCGCCCAGTGCGCCCGCGGGCTCTTGCCCTGCTCGGCGGCTTCGGCAGCGATGACCGGCGCGCAGAGCACGATGTCGCCCAGCTCGGGCTCCTCCACCAGCGGCGAGGCCGCCGGAAAGGAAAGCACATTGGTGGGCCGGTTCTTGCCACGGAAGCGATGATTCAGTGCGCGCGACTCGTCGGCGTCCACCACGCGCAGGCAGAGCGCGCCCTCGGCGCCGGCGGCGCTCGCGAAGGCGCGCAGGCTGACAGGTGCCGGAATACCGCGCGGCGGCACGCGGCGCTGCACCAGGATGGCGCTCACTGCCCGCTGCTACCGCCATGCTCGCCGCTTTCCTCGTGCGTTTCGTAGGCCTCGACGATGGCCTGCACCAGCGGGTGGCGCACGACGTCGGCGCGACCGAAGTAGGTGGTACCGATGCCCGCCACACCCTCCAGCACGCCGAGGGCATGGCGCAGCCCGGACTGCAGATGCCGCGGCAGATCGATCTGCGTGATGTCGCCCGTGACCACGGCCACCGAGGAGAAGCCAATGCGGGTCAGGAACATCTTCATCTGCTCGGGCGTGGTGTTCTGCGCCTCGTCGAGGATGACGAAGGATTCGTTGAGCGTGCGCCCGCGCATGAAGGCCAGCGGCGCGATCTCGATGACCTGCTTGTCGATGAGACGCGCCACGCGCTCGAAGCCGAGCATTTCGTAGAGGGCGTCGTAGAGCGGGCGCAGATAGGGATCCACCTTCTGCGACAGATCGCCGGGCAGAAAGCCCAGCTTCTCGCCGGCCTCGACGGCCGGACGCGTCAGCACGATGCGGCGCACGCGGTCACGCTCCAGGGCGTGCACGGCGCTGGCCACGGCGAGATAGGTCTTGCCGGTGCCGGCCGGGCCGATGCCGAAGTTGACGTCGTTGGCGACGATGGCCGACAGATACTCGCGCTGCTTGGCGGTGCGCCCGCGCACGATGCCGCGGCGGGTGCGGATGACGACCTCGCTGCCCGAGGGTGCCGGCTCACCGCCGGCGTCGTCGCCGAGCGCCTCGGCGGCCTCGCCCTGGTCGTCCACCAGCGGCTCCACCGGCTCGGCGTCCAGCGCTTCGGTCAGCGCCAGATGCACATTCTCGGTGGTCAGCGTTTGCGACTCGGTCTGCTCGTAAAGCCGACGCAGCACGTCCTCGGCGCGGGCAATGCCGTCGTCGGGGCCGAGCAGCCGGAAGCGTGAACCGCGGTTGCGGATCTCCACGCCCAGGCGCAGCTCCACCTGGCGCAGATGTGCGTCGAAGGGGCCGTTGAGGCTGGCGAGCCGGCGCGCGTCGTCCGGCGCCAGCTCGATGTCGAGACTGCGCATGGGGGTGCTCACGCGGTGGCTTCCGCCCCAGCCAGCCGGCCGCGCAGGGAATTGCTCAGCGCCTCGCTCACGGTGACGTCGACGAATTCGCCGACCAGGCGCTCGTCGCCGTCGAAATTCACCCAGCGGTTGTTCGACAGCTTGCCGGCCATCTGGCCGTTGCCGCGCCGGGAGGCGCGCTCGACCAGCACCGGATAGGTGCCACCCACCAGCCCGCGGCAATATTCCATGGACAACTGCTGGATGCGCGCCTGCAGGATGCTCAGGCGCTGCTTCTTGACCTCGGGCGGCACACCGTCGCGCAGGTTTGCCGCCGGCGTGCCCGGCCGCTCGCTGTAGACGAAGGAGAAGGCGCTGTCGCAGCGCACCTCCGCGATCAGGTCCATGGTCGCCTGGAAATCGGCGTCGGTCTCGCCCGGGAAGCCGACGATGAAGTCCGAGGACAGGGCGATGTCCGGACGCGCGGCGCGCAGGCGGCGAATCTTGTCGATGTAGACGTCGGCGGTGTGGTTGCGCTTCATCAGCTTGAGCACGCGGTCGGATCCGGACTGCACCGGAAGATGCAAATAGTTGGCCAGCTTCGGCTCATCGGCGAAGGCCTCGATCAGGCCATCGTCGAACTCCAGCGGGTGCGAGGTCGTGAAGCGGATGCGCTGGATGCCGTCGAGGCGGGCGACGTAGTGGATCAGCAGCGCCAGATCACAGGTGCCGCCACCGCGCATGGCGCCGCGATAGCCGTTGACGTTCTGGCCGAGCAGCGTGATCTCGCGCACGCCGGCCTCGGCGAGCTGGGCGCATTCCACCAGCACATCGTCCAGCGGCCGCGAGACCTCCTCGCCGCGTGTGTAGGGCACCACGCAGAAGCTGCAGTACTTGGAGCAGCCCTCCATGATCGAGACGAAGGCCGTGGGGCCGTCGGCGCGCGGCTCGGGCAGCGCGTCGAACTTCTCGATCTCCGGAAAGCTGACGTCGACCGCCGGCCGCCCCGTGGCGCGCGTCGTGCTGAGCAGCGCGGGCAGCCGGTGCAGGGTCTGCGGGCCGAAGACGACGTCGACCAGCTTCTCGCGCTGGGCGATGGCCTCGCCCTCCTGCGACGCCACGCAGCCGCCCACCGCCACCTGCCGGCCCGGTCGCGCGCTCTTCCACTCGCGCCAGCGGCCCAGCTCGGAGAAGACCTTCTCCTGCGCCTTCTCGCGCACCGAGCAGGTGTTGAGCAGCAGCAGATCGGCCTCCTCGGGCTGATCCGTGCGCGTGTACCCGTCGGACGCAGCGAGCACGTCGGCCATCTTGGCCGAGTCGTACTCATTCATCTGGCACCCGAAGGTGCGGATGAAGAGCTTCGGCTTCGGGGTCTGGCTGACGGCAGCGCCGTCCGGCAACTCGGATGTGGCCATGAATGCGGGCTCGCGCCCGTTACCGCAGGATGGGCAAAAATTGTACAGCAGGCATCGGCGCGTCAACCAATCAAGCGGTTCATGCGATGCGCGCCAGCCAATCCTCGGTGCCCTGCTCGATCAGCGCCAGGGCCTCTTCGAAGGCCGCGCGCGGGCGACGATAGGGATCGGGCACCTCGGCCGCGTCGCGCCAGTGCAACCACAGGAAGCTGCGGCCGCGCAGCTGAGGATGCTGGCGATGCAGCCAGTCGAGGTGGCTGCGGTCCATGGCCAGCACCAGATCGGCGCGCGACAGCACCCCGGCCGTGGCCTGCTGCGCGCGGTGTGGCGAAAGGTCGATGCCCTTCTCGTCCATCAGCTCGACGGCGGTGGCATCGGCGCCGTGACCGACCAGCGCGCCGATGCCGGCCGAGTAGACCTCGCTGAGCTTGTCGCCGGCGCGCGCGCGCAGCAGCGCCTCGCCCATCGGGCTGCGGCAGATATTGCCGGTACAGATCACGCAGACGCGCGAGAACATGCAGTTTCCTGGTTGCTTGCGCGCGGCGCGCGGCTACGGAAGGAGCGCGATCTTGCCGGTCACACGCCGCGCGCGCATGTCGGCCAGCGCCTTGGCGGCATCCTCCAGCGGATAGGTCTTGGAGATATGCGGCCGCAGCTTGCCCTCGCCAAACCAGGCAAAGAGCTGCTCGAAGTTCTCGAAGTTCAGCTTCGGCTCGCGCGCGACGAACATGCCCCAGAAGACACCGACGGCCGACGCGCCCTTGAGCAGCAGGCGGTTGGCGGCGATCTCGGGAATATCACCGGCGGCGAAGCCGATGATCAGATAGCGCCCGCCCCAGTTGATCGCCGACAGGCAGTGCTGCGCCAACTCGCCGCCGACCGGGTCGAAGATGACGTCCGCGCCCTGGCCCTTGGTGCGCTTCTTGACCTCTTCCTTGAAGCTGCCGTGGCTGTAGTTGATGGTCTCGTCGGCGCCATAGTGGCTGGCCAGGGACAGCTTGTCCTGGCTGCTGGCCGCAGCGATGACGCGCGCGCCCATCAGCTTGCCGATCTGCACCGCTGCCAGACCGACGCCGCCGCCGGCACCGAGCACGAGCAGCGTCTCGCCGGCGGCCAGCTGGCCGCGCTGGCGCAGGGCGTGGATGACCGTGCCGTAGACCAGCGGGAAGGCCGAGGCGTGCGTGAACTCCATCTCGTTCGGGATGGGCATCACCGCCTCGCCGGGCGCGACGGCCTGATCGGCGAAGCCGCCCACCTGCACCAGCGCGGTGACGCGATCGCCAGGGCGCACATGCCGGATCTTCTCGCCCACCGAGATGACCTCGCCGGCGACTTCCGAGCCCGGCACGAAGGGCGGTTCGGCCTGCAGCTGGTACTTGCCCTCGACGATGAGGGTATCCGGGAAATTCACGCCGCAGGCGCGCACCTTGATGCAGACCTCGTTCGCCTTGGGCTCGAGGTCGGGACGCTCTTCGACGACGAGATCGTCGGGCGGGCCCAGGGATTGGCAAACGACGGCGCGCATGGGGGGTCTCCTTTTCTGGAAAGCTGTTTCGGCGCGAGTGTAGCCAAATCGGGGCGCCACGGTCCGGCAATGACGGCAGCGATACAATGCGAGCCCTTTCGCGCCCGGAAACGCGCCTTGGCTTATCCGCCGCTGCACTTCCGCATCCAGCTCGCCGATCCGCAGGCGCATCGGTTGCGGCTGCAGTGCCGCATCGCGGAGCCCGATCCGCAGGGCCAGGTGCTTCGGCTGGCGAGCTGGACGCGCGGCAGTTACCTGGTGCGCGACTTCGCCCGGCACCTGATGTGGCTGCGCGCCGAAAGCCACGGCCAGCCGGTCTGCTGGCAGCGGCTGGACAAGCGCAGCATCAGGTTGGCGCCCTGCGAGGGTCCGCTGCTGGTGGACTACGAACTGCATGCCTTCGACCCCAGCGTGCGCAAGGCCTATCTCGACAGCGAGCGCGGCTTCATCAACGGCACCTCGGTCTTCTGGCGCGCCGAGGGCGTCGACGGACCGGTTGGCGTCACCGTCGAGCCGCCGGCGATGGAGGACTGGCATCTCGCCACCACCATGACCGTCAAGGACACCGACAAGCGCGGATTCGGCGACTTCGAGGCCGCCGACTGGGAGGAGGTCGTCGACCACCCCTTCAGCTTCGGGCCGCTGCGTCGGGTGCGCTTCGCCGCCGACGGCATCGACCACGAGCTGGCCTTCACCGGCAGGCTACCGCAGGAGCTCGACGAAGCGCGCCTGCGCGAGGATCTCACCCGCATCTGCGAGGCCGAGCGCGCGCTTTTCGGCGGCGAGCCCAAGCTGGCCTGTTACCAGTTCCAGACCGCCGTCACCGCCGACAGCTACGGCGGTCTCGAGCACCGCAGCAGCTGCGCGCTGGTCTGCGCGCGCGACGACCTGCCCCGCAAGGGCGAGACCGAGCGCAGCGCGCGCTACCGGGGCTTCCTCGGGCTGTGCAGCCACGAGTACTTCCACCTGTGGAACGTCAAGCGCATCACGCCGGAGGCCTTCGCCGCTTCCGACCTCGGCACCGAGGCATATACCCGCGACCTCTGGGCCTACGAGGGTGTCACCAGCTACTACGACGACCATCTGCTGCTGCGCGCCGGCTGCATCACGCCACAGCAGTATCTGGACGGCGTCGCGGAGACCATCACCCGCCTCAATCGCACACCGGGCCGACACCTGCAGAGCCTGGCCGAGTCCAGCTTCGAAGCCTGGACCAAGTTCTACCAGCCCGACGAGAACCTGCCCAACGCCACCGTCAGCTACTACGGTAAGGGCGCGCTCGCCGCGCTGGCCCTCGATCTGCGTCTGCGCCGCGATTCGGATGCAACGCTGGATGACGTCATGCGCCGCCTCTGGGCCGACTTCGGCGCCACGGACACGCCGGCGCCGGAGGGCGCTCTGGAGGCCGTCGCCTGCCGGCTGTCGGGGATCGAGGATCTACCCGCAGATTTCGAGCGCTGGCTACGCGGCACCGGCGAGCTACCGCTGGCCGAGCTGCTCGCCGACTTCGGCGTCAAGCTCGAGCACGAAGTCGACCCCAAGCATCCCGAGCGCAGCGCCCGTCTCGGCCTGCGTCTGCAACCGCAGCGCAGTGAGCTAGCCGGCGTCGTCGAGGACAGCCCGGCGCAACGCGCCGGCCTCGGCGGCGGCGACGAACTCGTCGCCATCGACGGCGCCCGACTGACCGCCCACAATCTCGACGCCCGCCTCAACCGACTGCGCCCCGGCGAGACCGTCGTGCTGCACTACTTCCGCGATCACCAGCTGCGCGAAACCACCATCACGCCCGAAGAGCCCCTGGCCGATCGCTGCCGTATGAAGCTGGACGAGGAAGCCGACAGCCCGGCGCGCGCGCGGCGCGCCGCCTGGCTAGGGGAAAGCACGGCGTGAACCCGACGCTGGCCATCCTGCTCACCGTCGCCGGCGGCTATCTGCTGGGCACCGTACTGGGTGGCGCCATCATGGCGCGCCTGCGCGGCGTCGACCTGCGCGCCAGCGGCTCCGGCAATGTCGGCGCCACCAACGCGCTGCGCGCCGGCGGCGCGCGCATGGCCGTCCCGGTGCTCGTCATCGACATCGGCAAGGGTATTGTCGCGGTAACGCTGCTGCCCTGGCTTCTGGGCGCCTACGCCGAGCCTCGCCAGCTCGCCTACATCGCCGGCGTCGCCGCCGCACTCGGCCACTGCTACCCGGTCTGGACCGGCTTCACCGGCGGCAAGGGCGTGGCCACGCTGGCCGGCGTCTTCGCCGTACTGCTGCCGGCAGCCACGCTGGCCATTCTCATCGTCTTCCTGCTCTGCGTGCTGACCACCGGCTACGTCGGCGCCGCCAGCATTCTGGGCGCGCTCACGGCCGTGGCCTGGGTGCTGCTGGCGCCCCTCGGCCCGCTGCCGCCGGGCACCGCGGCATTCGTCATGGCCATGGCCGCACTGGTGGTCTTCAAGCATCGCGACAACCTCCAGCGCCTTGCCGAAGGCACCGAAGTGCGCATGGACAAGCTGGCAGTGCTGCGGCGATGGTGGCTCGGCAGCAGGCGCTGAGGCCGCTGCTCGCCGCCCTGGCCGACGGCCAGTGGCATTCCGGCGAGCAGCTGGCGGCCGAGGCCGGCTGCTCGCGCGCGGCGCTGGCCAAGCGTGTGGCGCATCTGCGCGATGACTATCGACTCGACATCGCCGCCACCGCCGGGCGCGGCTATCGGCTGGAGCAGCCCCTCGATCTGCTCGAGGCCGACGCCATCCGCGCCGCCGTCGGCCCGCAGGCCGGACGCGTCACGGTGCTCGACAGCGTTGACTCGACCAACCGCTGGCTGCTCGATGCGCCGGCGGCCGAGGACCCCCAGCTCTGCACGGCCGAGATGCAGAGCGCCGGCCGCGGTCGGCGCGGACGCGCCTGGGCATCGCCCTTCGGCCAGAGTCTGTATCTCTCGGTGTCCTACGGCTTCGCACACACCGCCGCCGCGCTGGGCGCGCTGCCGCTGGCCATGGGGGTCACGGCCGGCGGTGTGCTGGAAGCCTTCGGCGCACCGCAGATCGGCCTGAAGTGGCCCAACGACCTGGTCCACGACGGCGCCAAGCTCGGCGGCCTGCTCTGCGAAGCGCGCGGCGAGATGGGCGGCAACTTCCGCGTCGTGGTCGGGCTGGGCGTGAATGTGCGCCATCACCCGGCGCTGGACGGTCTCGACCAGCCTGCCACCAGCCTCGAGCGCCTGGGCGCGACGGTGTCGCGCAGTGCGCTGGCCGGAACGCTGGGCGCGGCACTGCTGGCCGCCTGCGAGCGTTTCGCCGCGCAGGGCTTGGCCGCCTTCGCCGAGGATTTCGCCGCGCGCGACGCGCTGCGCGACCGCAGCGTGACGGTGCAGGAAGCCACGGCCTGGCAGGGCATCGCCCGCGGCGTCGATGCTGCCGGCGCGCTGCAGGTGCAGACGGCCGACGGCGGGCTGCGCGCCGTGCACGCCGGCGACGTCTCTGTGCGCGCAGCGTCATGAGCACGATCTGCATCGACATCGGCAACACGCGGCTGAAGTGGCGCGCCGCGGACTCCGGAAGCGTCGAATCGGCGATGCACGACGGCGAGCCGGCGACGCTGCTGCGCGAACTGGATGCGCTGCACGATCGTCCCGTGCGCATCAGCCAGAACCACGGCACCGAGGCCGAGCCGGCGCTGCGCGCTGCCGCCGAGGCCGCCGGCGCCCGCGACATCGTCTTCGCACGCACCGAAGCCGAGCGCGACGGCCTGCGCATTGCCTACGACGATCCGGCGCGGCTCGGCGTGGACCGCTTCCTGGCCATGCTGGCGCTATGGCGCGAGCGGCGCGCCGGCTTCCTCGTCGCCGGCGCCGGCACCGCGCTGACGCTGGATATCGTCGACGACAGCGGCCGGCATGTCGGCGGCTACATCGCACCGGGGCTGCACAGCATGCGCACGGCCGTGCTCGATCGCACGCGTTTCCCCCACGCCTTCGATGCACCGGCCGTGGACGCCCCCGGCACCAGCACCGAGGGCTGCGTTGCCGAGGCCGCGCTGGCCACAGCCCTCGGCCTGCTGGAGCGCGGCCAGCACCGCTTCGGCCTGCCCGGCTACATCGGCGGCGGCGACGCCGCCACGCTGATGGCGCATCTGGCGCCGGAGCACTGGACGCTGCGCGAGCATCTGGTGCTCGACGCGTTGGCGCAGGAGGTCGGCCCGCTGGCCTGACGCGCGCCGCGGCAGCGCCGCCGAATACTCCGGCGGCCAGTGCAGACGAGGGGCGCCTGCGCGACGACGGCCGGCGCTATGAGCGGGCCTGATCCGTTACCGCGAGCCGCGGCGCCTCTTTCAAGGCCCGTCGTAGAGACGCGCCATGGCCTGATCGGAATCGCGATCGAACCAGGTGACGAGGAAGTCTCCGTTTCCGCCCATGGCAACCAAAGCCGTCTCCGCGCCAGGGTCCACAGTGAAGTTCACACCCAGCGCACCGCCACCGCGGGCGTGGCGTTGTACGTAACCCGCGCGGTTATCATCGGTCCAGTCGCTCCAGCCGATGACGAAGTTTCCGGCCGCATCCATCGCCGTGTTCAGTGCCGAGCTCTGCTTCAAGCCGGCATCGTTGACCTGGAATGCGGGCCCGGCAAACCCGAAGGCGGGATACACGCGTGCCGATACGTTGCGCGATAGATCGTCGGGGTCGCTGGAGCGCGTCCGGTAGGCAACCACATAGCTGCCATCGTCGGCCATCGATACCGAGGGGGTCGACGTGCCGACGCGTTCCATGCCCGACAAGGATACGACCTGGCGAATGCCGGGCAGACCAAGGGCGCTGAATCGCTGCACATAAGTGCCATCGAACAAGTGAATCGCTGCCGACCCACCGTAAACGTTCCAGGCCGCGACGAAGGTTCCGTCCGGGGCCATATCCACGTCGACGCTCCGGATGTCGCTGCCGCCAACCACGCCCGCGATCAGCGAAACACGGTACTCGGCAGAACGGGCCAGTGTGCGCGTCCGCTGCGCACGCGTGCCGCCCCGGGTATAGCGCCGCAGCTTGACCTTGTAGTCGTCCAGCTCCACACACAACCCGCGGCCGACGACGCAAGCCGTGGAGCCGCCGAACTGGCGCTGCTGCCCCTCTGACCAACCCACCACGAAATCGCCCTCTGCGTCCACAGCAACCGAACAGCGGCCTCGTGAAACCTGCCCAAAGCGCGGTGCATCCGGGCCACCAACGAACATTTCATCGCCGAGTGGCACACCTTCCGATGTGAAACGGCGCGCGTAGACGCCCAGTGCGCCATCGGGGCCGCTCTGCAACCAGCACGCGACGACGTCACCGTTGTCGCTGATGGCGATATCGCCGTTTGCAGATACGCCATTGATCGGGAAATTGTCCGTGCGCGGCGTACCATCGGCGGCGAACACACGCGCCAGCAGACGCGAATCTCCGGAGAGCAACGCCACAAAATCGCCGTCGCGACTGCTCGCGACCGAAATGACGCCAGCGGTTTCGCCGGGATCGGAAGACACCGTGAAAGCAGGTCCGAGCGGATCACCCGGCGCACCGCTTGCGCTATTGGCCACCAGCACGAAAAGGCCACCGAAAAGAACACGGCGGGACCAGGCGGATACGAATTCCGTAGCGGACATGTCGGCGTCTCCCAGCTTGTTTTTTGTCCACCAACGACTGTACACGGCCCCAATGAAGGCTGAAAGTCAGCGGGAGCAACAGAATGTAAGTGCGATTCGTCTTTCGAAGGCAAGCTGCCCCCCGATAACGATCCCGCACCCAGGCGGCTTGTACGCGCACCAGCAAGGCGCGGCTTAGCGATGCCGCAGGTCCGTGACCGACACGTCTCAGCCGATCGACCATACAGCTTGAATGGTCGCGGACTGCGGGCGGCTGCCGCTCAGCCAGCGGCCGCGGGGCCGGGGCATGATGGGCGATGCCGGGGGCGGCGGCACCGCCCCACCGGCAACCACCACGGCGCAATGAGGAAAGCCCGGCAATGAGCGTTCTGCATCACCCCCAGGCCGTACCACGCGTTCTGCTCTTCGACTGGCACGCCACGCTGGTCGACACCATGGACGCGATGTACCACGCCGTCGACGACGTGCTGCCGCGGCTGGACGAGCTGGGGCTGGTCGAGCGCCTGCTCAAGCCCGAGAGTTCCAAGACCGTCGAGGATGCCAAGCTCGTCAAGTACGTGCGCAAGCATGCGCGGCTGCATCCCAAGATCCGCGCCGAGCGCAAGATCTCGCGCACGGACATCTTCGAGGTGCTCTTCGGCGACGACCAGGAGGCCAAACGCGCCGCACACAAGGCCTTCGACACCAGCTACGCGAAGGTCTTCGGCGAAGTGCACCCCTTGGAGGACGGCGCCCGCCAGAATCTTCAGGCGCTGCGCGACGAAGGCATGCAGCTCGGCGTGCTTTCCAATCGCAGCCGGACCTTCATGGCGCACGAGCTCTTCGCCATCGAGGGCGTCGGCTGGGTCGATCTCTTCGACACCATGGTCTGTGGCGACGACGTCGCCCATCGCAAGCCGGCGCCCGATCTCATCCTGAAGGCGCTGGAGAATCTGGAGATCGCGCCGAGTCTCGGCTGCTGGTACATCGGCGACAGCACCACCGATGTCATCGCCGCGGCCGAGGCCGGGGTGACCCCGGTCTTCTACAACGGCGCCGGCTGGGACCAGGACTGGATCGACCACATATTCCCGCGCACCGTGCGCCATCCGCACTTCCCGCACGCGGTGGTACGCGACCTGCCCGAGCTGCATGGGCTGGTCCACGAGTACCGCCATCTCGGCGAATGAGGCCTCGCCCGAAGGTCGGATTGTGACGTCTGCGCCGCGTGCCATAATCGGGCCACCCCTGTCGCGAGGCACGCCTTGAAGCTCGTCGCGCCGATGCCGGAAGTCACCACGCTGGACGCCCTCGCGCGGCCGCTGCGCGACCTGCGTATCTCGCTGACCGATCGCTGCAACTTCCGCTGCACCTACTGCATGCCGCGGCACGTCTTCGGCCCGGATCACGAGTTCCTGCCGCGCGCCGAGCTGCTCGACTTCGACGAGATCGTGCGCAGCGCGCGCATCTTCGCGGAACTGGGTGTGCGCAAGCTGCGCATCACCGGCGGCGAGCCGCTGCTGCGCCCGGATCTGGAGACCCTGATCGAGCGCCTGGCCGCGCTGCCGGGCATCGAGGACATCAGCCTGACCACCAACGCCTCGCGCCTGACCGCCGAGCGCGCGCGGGGGCTGCATGCGGCTGGCCTGCGCCGCCTGACCGTCAGCCTCGACGCCATCGACGACACAACCTTCCGCCGCATCGTCGACGTGCAGACGCCCGTGGCCAGAATCCTGGAGGCCATCGACCACGCCGTCGACGCCGGCCTGGCGCCGGTCAAGATCAACGCCGTCATCAAGCGCGGTCTCAACGACGATCAGATCGAGCCGCTGGCCCAATACTTCCGCCACAGCGGCTGCGTGCTGCGCTTCATCGAGTTCATGGACGTCGGCGCCAGCAACGGCTGGAAGCTCGACGCCGTGGTGCCGGCCGCCGAGATCGTGCAGCGGCTGCAGGCGCGCTGGCCGCTGGCGCCGCTCGACCCGAACTACGCCGGCGAAACCGCCAACCGCTGGCGCTACCGCGACGGCGCCGGCGAGATCGGCGTCATCGCCTCGGTCAGCGAGCCCTTCTGCGGCGGCTGCAGCCGTGCGCGCCTATCGGCAGAGGGCAAGCTCTACACCTGCCTCTTCGCCAGCCAGGGCTTCGATCTGCGCGCGCTGCTGCGCGACGGCGCCGACGACGAGATGCTACGCGCGCACCTCGGCACGCTCTGGGGGGCGCGCGTCGACCGCTACTCCGAGCTGCGCACGGCGGAAACGGCCGCCACCCGCAAGGTGGAAATGTCCTACATCGGCGGCTGATGCCCGGCGCGCCATGAAGGAGCTCATGAACACGGCCGAGGTGGCGCGCTACCTCGACGTGCAGCCACGCAAGATCTACGAGCTGGTCGGCAAGGGCGAGATTCCCTGCAGCCGGGTCACCGGCAAATGGCTGTTTCCGAAGAGCCTGATCGACCTCTGGGTGCTGCAGGGCAATATCTACCCGCATCCGCTGCCCGCCGCACCACCGCCGCCGGTGATTGCCGGCAGCCACGATCCGCTGCTGGCCTGGGCCGCCGGCGAATCGGGCTGCGAGCTTGCGCTGCTGAGCCAGGGCAGCCGCGACGGCCTGCAGCGGCTCGCCGCACAGCAGGCCGTTGTTGCGGGCATGCACCTGCTCGACGCCGACAGCGGCGACTACAACCTGCCGGCCGTACAGCAGACGCTGCGCTCGCGGCCGGTCGTGGTCATCCACTGGGCCTGGCGCCGACAGGGCCTTCTGCTGCCGCAGGGCAATCCGCGCGGCGTCACCGGACTCGCCGATGTCGCCGACCGACAGTTGCGCTTCGCGCACCGGCAGGCCGCCGCCGGCAGCCGCTTGCTGCTGGAGCAGCTTCTCGCCAAAGAAGGCCGCACGCCGGAGTCGCTGGAGGGGCTGGCGCGGCCGGCGCACAGCGAAACGGAAGTCGCGCTGACCGTGGCCGACGGCCGCGCCGACGCGGGGCTGGCCATCGAGGCCGCTGCGCGTCAGCAGCGGCTCGACTTCCTGCCGCTGTGGCGTGAGCGCTTCGATCTGGTGCTGACACGTCGCGACTACTTCGAGCCGCCCTTCCAGACGCTGCTCGCCTTCACGCGCACGCCCGACTTCGCCGAGCGCGCGAGCGGTCTCGGCGGTTACGACGTCGCCGAGACCGGCCGCGTGCTCTATAACGCGCCCTAGAACTCCAGCTGAAGCCGGGCCTGCACGAACTGCGGCTCGTCGCCGTCGGAAGCACCGCCGTCCACCTCCAGAACGCGACCGTAGTTCAGCATCGCGCGCAGATAGGCGTTCGGGTACCAGCTCAGCCCCAGCGTCATGCTCTGCTGTTCGCCGCCGATGACGCCGTCGTCGCTGAGGTCGATGCCGCTGTAGCGCGCGGTTACCTCCCAGGCACCGGCATCGGCACGCGGCGTGATGGCGCCGAACTTGCCGCCGGCGCCGGAGTAGGCCGCAGCGCGCGACTCGCCGGTGAGGAACCAGCCCGCCTGCAGGTAATGCCCCGAGAATCTCGGCTCGGCAGCGCCATTGTCGGCGTCGGTGCGGGCCACCATGTACTCGCCCTGCAGGTGCAGCGGACCGTGGGCCGCGGCCAGCTCCAGCGCGGCGCTGGAGCGCGCGTCGACATCGCTGAGGGCACCGCTGTCCACCAGACGAACACCCGCGATGTTGGTCTCCGGGCGGGTGCGGTAGCGCGCGTCCAGACCATCCGGAAGCTGGCGGTAATGCAGGCTCAGCCCGAGGTGCAGCAACGCCGCTGCGCTGTGAACGGGAGCGTGGGTGGCGCGACCGGCCAGCGAGAAGCCGCTGTCGGCCTCGCCGGGCGCCTCGTTGCCCTCGACGGTATCGCCGAAGGCGCCGATCGCCGTGCTCCAGTTGGCGCCGCCCGACAGCAGCGCAGCCCCGATTCGCCGGCCGGGCACGAAGGCCTCCTGCAGCAGGCTGCGCTCGATGAAGCTGACGTACTTCGAGCTGGTCATATTGTCCAGCGAGAAGGGCTGCTTGAAATTGCCCACGCGCAGCGTGCCGGCGGAGAAGCCGCGATAGTCGATGTAGCCATCGCGGATGTGATTGCCGCTGCCGGCGAAGTCCATCTGCAGCTTGTAGCCCCAGTCGCGCAGGATCTTCCCGCTGACGAAGACGCGGCCGCGCCGGATCTTGGTGCCGTTGCCCAGCGCAGCAACATCCTCGTCGTAGAATGCGCCGTCAGCCTGGATGCGGCCGCCCAGGCGGGTGCTGAAGCTGCCGTCGCTGGCCGCGAGGCGCAGGCCGCTGTCGCGGCTGAGGCGCAGCTCGATCGCGTCATCGGCCATGGCCACCGTGCCGATCGCCATCAGGCCGGCGATGCTCATTGCTTGCAGTGTCTTGCGCATGCTGCTGTCTCCCTTGTAGTTGTTCATTGCTTGCCAGCCCGCTTCAGCGCGCATCCGGGGTGAAGAGCTGCTGCCCCTGCAGCCGATAGGCACCGATCGCCGCCTGGCCGTCTTCGGAGAGCAGCCAGTCGATGAAGGTCTGCGCTGCGGCCTTCTTCACCGAAGCGCAGTGCTCGGGATCGACCATGATCACGCCATAGGGATTGAACAGACGCTCGTCGCCCTCTACGAGCACTTCCAAGCCGGCACGGTTGCCGAAGCTGATCCAGGTGCCCCGATCAGCCAGGATGTAGGCTTCCATGCCGCGCGCCGTGTTGAGCGCCTCGCCCATGCCGGAGCCGGTCTCGCGGTACCAGGCGCCGGCGGCCGCGACATCCACGCCGGCGGCTTCCCACAGCGTCAGCTCCTTCTTGTGCGTGCCACTGTCGTCGCCGCGCGACACGAAAGGCGACTCCGCCTCGGCGATGGCGGCGAAGGCCGCCGCGACGTCGGCTTCGTCGCCGATGCCGGCCGGGTCGGCGGCCGGCCCGATCAGCACGAAATCGTTGTACATCAGGTGATGCCGCTCGACGCCGTATCCGGCATCGACGAAGGCCTTCTCGGCTGCCGGGGCGTGCACCATGACGACATCGGCGTCGCAGCGCTGGCCGTACTTCAGCGCCGCGCCGGTGCCCACCGCCACCACGCGCACCTCGATGCCGTGCTCGGTTTCGAATTCGGGAAGAATGGCCTCGAACAGCCCCGAGGCTTCCGTGGAGGTGGTCGAGGCCACCGTGATGTAGTCCGCCTGCTCGGCGCCGGCTCCCGCGCTGACAGCCAGCGCCAGAGCCGCCGAGACCCACCGCAGCGTCGGCTTGAGAGTCTTGCTTGCTTGCATGCCGTGTCTCCCTTGTCGTGTGTTGACCGCGGGCGACGCCTAGACCGGCAGCCGCCCCTCCAGATAGGCCGCCGCCTCTGCCGAGGCCGGCCGCTCGAAGAAGTCCGTCGCCGATCGCTGCTCGCACAGACGGCCGTCAGCGAGAAAGAGGACCTCGTGCGCCAACCGGCGCGCCTGCCCGAGGTCGTGCGTGGTCAGCACCACGCGCGTTCCCGCCGCGCAGATCTCGCCGATGAGCTGCTCGACGCGCAGCGTGCTGCGCGGATCGAGGCTGGCGCAGGGCTCGTCGAGGAAAAGCACGCGCGGCCGCTGCACCCAGGCGCGAACAATGGCCAACCGCTGGACCTCGCCGCCGGACAACTTCGGCGCCGGCCGATCGGCCAGCGCGGTCAGCCCGCCCTGGGCGAGCGCGGTGGCGATTGCCGCGGGGCGTTCGCGGCGGGGCACGCCGGCGCGCGCCAGCGCGAAGGCGATATTGGCGCGCACCGAGCGCCGCAGCATGACGGGCTTCTGCAGGACCAACCCCAGCGCGGATGCGGCCTGCTGGGGGCTGCGCCCATTCCAGTCGACCCGGCCCGCATCGGCCGCGCGCAGCCCCAGCAGCACGCGCTGCAGCACGCTCTTGCCGGCGCCGTTGGGCCCGAGCATGACGCTGATGCCGTCGCCGCCGAGGGTGAAGTCCAGCCCGCGCAGCACCGACTGTCCGCCCAGATCCAGCCGCAGCCCTTGCACCTGCAGCGGCAGCAGCGGATTGGCCGCGGCCGTGCAGCTAGCCGTATCGGCGGGCGGCGACATCGCGCACTCCCATGGCGGCGAAGTTGATGGTCAGCGTGATGGCGACCAGGATGATGCCCAGCGCCATGGCCGTGGCGAGCTCGCCCTTGGCGGTTTCCAGGGCGATGCTGGTGGTCATGACACGGGTGACACCATCGATGTTGCCGCCGACGATGAGCACCGCCCCGACCTCGGCAACGGCCCGCCCGAATCCGGCAAGCACCGCCGTCAGCAACGAAAAGCGCGCATCCCAGAGCAGCGCGCGCATCATCGCGAGTCGGCCGGTGCGCAGGCTCTGCAACTGCTCTCGGTACTCGGCGTCCAGGTCGGCGATGGTCTGGCGCGTCAGCGCCGCGATGATGGGCATGACCAGGATGGCCTGGGCGACGATCATCGCCGCCGGCGTGAAGAGCAGGCCCAGCTCCCCCAGCGGGCCGGCGCGCGAGAGCATCAGATAAACCACCAGTCCGACCACCACCGGCGGCAGCCCCATGAAGGCGTTGAGCAGCGCCACGAACAGCGGCCGTGCCGGGAAGCGATAGAGGGCGACGGCCGCGCCCAGCGGCATACCGATCAGCGCGGCAATGAACGTGCCGGCCAGGCTGACCTGCAGCGACAACCCGACGATGCCGTAGAGCTCCGCGTCCAGCGCGCCGAGCATTCGCAGCGCCAGTGCGAAGGCTTCGGAGAAATCGCTCACGCTGACCGCGCTCGGATCGCCATGCGCCGAGCTTAAGTGCGCTTTATGTCCAGGCCAACGCTTCTATGACGAAATGACGACGAACAAGAATCAAAAACATACAGAAACACACAAATGCAGCTACAGCGCAGGACCCGCTGGCCAAGGGGTCGCACTCCCGCCGCTGACCGGCGGAATCAGCGCCAGCCGATCTCCCGCCTGCAGCGCGTCCTCGCGCGCGATCAGCGCGTCGCCACGCGCCACGGCCGTTCGCGCCAGATGCGGCTCGGCCGCCGGCACGCGCGCGGCCAGCGCGTCGAGCGCGGCCGCCACGTCGGGGCTGTCGCCGGCGACGTCGAGGCGCAGCTCGGCGCCGCCGCACAAGCTTTCGAAAACGCCGTAACACTCGACAAGAATCTGCATCGGGCTCGCGCCCTCCGGTGACCTGATGCCCGTCTTATGCCATAAAGCCGGCAGCCATCGCGATCACGACAAGGAGACTGCCATGGACGAGGACCGCTTCAACCACAGCCTGCGAAGCTTTCTCAAGCAGGTGGGCGTGACCTCCCAGCGCGAGCTGGAGAAGGCCGCGCGCGCTGCCGCCGACAAGGGCGCGCTGCCCGCCGGCGGGCTACCCGTGACGATGACGCTGCGCTGCGAGGCGCTCGGCGTCGAGCACGTCGTCGAGGCAAAGCTCGACACCGACTGAGGTCGCGGCCTCAGCCGTTCCAGACCGGCTGGGCGAAGGGCTCCACGGGCACCTCCTCGCCGGCAGCCACATCGCCGGTATCAGCTTCGAGGAAGACGAAGCAGTCGGCCGCGCTCATCGAACGCAGCACGCCCGAGCCCTGATGGCCCAGCGGCTCGACCGCCGTGCCACCGTCGACCAGGCGCGCGCGCTGGAACTCGGCGCGGCCCGGCTTCTTGCGGATGGGCCCAGCCAGCGGCAGGCGCACGCGCAGCGGTGGCGCCGGCCGGCCGCCGGAAAGCTTGACCAGCGCCGGCCGCACCATCTGCAGGAAGGTCACCATCACCGACACCGGATTGCCGGGCAGGCCGAAGAAGTGCGCATCGCCGACGCGGCCGAAGGCCAGCGGCCGGCCGGGCTTGATGTTGACCTGCCAGAAACCGACATCGCCGCGCTGGCGCAGCACCTCCAGCACGTAATCGGCCGCGCCTACCGAGACGCCACCGCTGCTGATGATGGCGTCGCAGCCGGCGGCGGCGTCGAAGGCCGCCTCCAGCGCCTCGGTGGTATCGCGGACGATGCCGAGATCGACCAGCGTCACGCCCAGCTCTTCCAGCATGGCGCGGATCGTGTAGCGATTGCTGTCGTGAATCTCGCCGGCATCCAGCGCCGTGCCCACCGGCTGCAGCTCGTCACCGGTGGAGAAGAAGGCAACGCGCGGCCGCCGATGCACCGCGACCTCGGCCGTGCCCACCGACGCCAGCACGCCCAGGTCAGCCGGGCGCAGCCAGTGGCCGGGTGACAGCACCGTATCGCCGCGCGCGAGATCCTCGCCGGCCTCGCGCACATTGCTGCCGGGTTTGGGCGCGTCATGGAAGACCACCGTCTCGCCGTCGGCTTCGGTGCGCTCCTGCATGACCACGGCATCGGCGCCGGCGGGCAGCACCGCGCCGGTCATGATGCGCACGCACTGGCCCACATCGACGCGGCCGTCGAAGGGATGCCCGGCGAAGCTGTCGCCGATCAGCCGCAGCTTCGTGCCCTTGTCGGGGATGTCGGCCGCGCGCAGCGCGTAGCCGTCCATGGCCGAGTTGGTGTGCGCCGGCACATCGACGCCGGCCGTGACCGGCTCGGCCAGCACGCGGTGCAGGGCCTCGGGCAGCGGCAGGCGCTCGGTCTCGGCCAGCGGCGCGACAGCCTCCAGGATGCGGGCGCGCGCCTCGTCCAGCGCCAGGCCAGGACTGTCGTGACCGCCGCCGCAGCCTGCGACTTCTTCTTGTTTCACGATGCGTTCTCCATGGCCGAGGCCAGCGCTTGCAGCTCCTCCGGCGTATTGATGTTGGCGAAAGGATCGGCGGCGGCGCCGAAGTCGACGGCGACCCAGCGATGGCGCCGGTACCAGGCCATGACCTTGCGCTCACCGTCTCCGATGGCCGCCGCGAGATCGTCGACCAGCGCGCGCCGGATCAGCGCGTGCACCGGATGCAGCCGGCCCTCGGCCTCGACGACGGCGATGTCGGCGCTCTGCGCCTCGACGGCCATGCCCAGATGCAGCGCCAGATCGGTGGGCAGCAGTGGCGCGTCGCAGGGGGCGCACAGCACCCATTCGGTGTCGGCAGCGGCGAGCACGGCGTGGATGCCGGCCAGCGGGCCGGGATAGACCTCGCCACCCCAGCCGCTGTCGGTCACCACCGGCGCGCCCAGGGCACGGTAGGCGTCGAGCGAGCGATTGGCGTTGACCAGCTGCGCGGCCGTCTGCGCGCGCAGCGCGTCCAACACATGCGCGGCCAGCGGGCGGCCGGCCAGCTCCAGCAGGCCCTTGTCGATGCCGCCCATGCGGCTGCCGGCGCCACCGGAAAGCACCGCGCCGGTGATGGCAGCGCGCTCAGGCATCGGTCGGGGCGGCCGCGCCGCTGCAGAAGTGCTCGTAGTCGATGTAGCCGGGGAAATCGCGGCCCGGCGCGCAGTAGGCGCAATCCGGGTCGGCCACCAGATTGAGAATGCGCGCGCGGCTGCGGCGGGCGTCGAAGAGCATCAGCCGGCCGGTCAGTGGCTCGCCGAAGCCGATGATGAGCTTGAGCACCTCCAGCGCCTGCAGCAGCCCGATGATGCCGGGCACCACACCCAGCACGCCGGCCTCGCTGCAGGGCGGCGCCAGCGCCGGATCGGGCGGCTCGGCGAAGAGGCAGCGATAGCAGGGCTGGCCGCCGGCGCCGAAGACCGCGACCTGCCCCTCGAAACCCTGCACGGCGCCATAGACATTGGGCAGGCCGAGCTTGATGCAGGCGTCGTTCACCAGATAGCGCGTCGGGAAGTTGTCGGAGCCGTCGACGACGATGTCGTAGTCGACGAGCACCGACTCGACGTTGTCGGCGGACAGCCGCAAGTCATGGGTAAGGACCGTGATCTGCGGGTTCAGCGCCTCCAACGTGGCGCGCGCCGAATCCACCTTGGCCTGGCCGACGCGGTCGTCGCGGTGCAGCACCTGCCGGTGCAGATTGCTGCGGTCGACACGATCATGATCCACCAGCCCCAGCGTGCCGACGCCGGCCGCGGCGAGATACAGCGCCGCCGGCGAGCCCAGCCCGCCGGCGCCGATGAGCAGTACGCGCGCCCGACCCAGCTTGGCCTGGCCGGCATCGCCCAACTCGGGCAGCACGATCTGGCGCGCATAGCGCTGCCGCGCGCCGGTGTCGACCAGCTCGGGCAACACCCAGGGCAGGCCCTCGTCCTTCCAGCGGTTGAAGCCGCCCGCCACCGAGCGCACATCGGCGTAGCCCAGCCGCGTCAGATCGTCGGCCGCCAGCAGAGAGCGGCTGCCGCCGCCACAAAGCAGCAGCAATGGCTGCTCGGCGTCGGGGGCGAGGTCGGCGATGCGCAACTCCAGATAGCCACGCGTGAGCTGAGCAGCACCCTCGGGACTGCCCTGCAGAAGCTCGTCGGTCTCTCGGATATCTATAAGACGGACGCCCTGCTGCTGCAGCTCGCGCGCTTCCTGTGGCGAAACCTCGGCGATGCGCTGGCGCAGCGCCTCCAGATGCTGCTCGACGCCCATGGCTAGCCGCCCGACACCGAGGCCACGACCAGCAGCACGTCGCCCTCGGCGAGCGGCGTGTCCAGCCCCTGGGCGGCGCGCAGGTCGCGCTCGTTGAGATAGAGATTGACGTGCGGGCGCATGCCCCCGCCGCGATGCAGCACGCGGTTGACCAGCAGCTCGTGCCGCGGCCGCAGCGCACCCAGCGCCTCACCCACCGTCGCGCCTTCGGCGGCCACGGTCGGCGTGTCGCCGGCCAGCGGCTGCAGCGCTTCGGGAAGCTCGATACGAATCTGCGCCATGGCGTGCAAGGACTCCGTCGTAGCCTTCGACGCTATCACAGCGCCTGCCGTGTGATGACCCCGACCAAGGGCGCATCGTCCTCGCCCCCGCGCAGGCGGGTCAGCACCACGCGCTCCAGCCGCGGGCCGGCCGCCAGCGCAGCGCGCGCAGCGGCTTCCGCGGCTTCGCGCCGCGGCGCGTCATCCACCTGATTGATAACCGGCACCACACGCATGCCCGCGGTGTGCTGCAGGCCGCCGTTGTTCGCCGCCAGCAGCGCACCGACATGCGCGGCGGTGAGCACCTCCCCCGGCTGCATCTCCAGCAACGCCGCCAACTGCTCGGGGCGATGCACGTGCTTGTCGTCCAGCGGCTGGCCGATGACGCCGGCCGAGACCAGCACCAGCACGCAGGCCGTTCCCGGCGGCAGCAGCGGCTCATCGGCCCTGGGCGCCTTGATGCCGCGCATGCGCGCGCCGTCGGCCTTGACCAGTGTCGTGTCGAAACCACCGGCGGCGTGCAGCCGGTCGACATCGGCCGGCGCCAGCCCGGCCAGCCGGCCCGGCTTGTCGGAGGGCTGCGCGAAGCCGAAGGTGCCTGCGCCCCGCACGGCCACCGCCAGCGCGATCAGCGTCTCGGTGGCGGCGACCTGCATGCGGATGCCGGCGGCGCGCGGCGGGGGCGCGGTATGCGCCGTCGCGGTCCAGGCGACCCGACCCGGCAACTCGCGCGCCAGCGCCAGCAGCAGGCTCTTCTTGCCACCGGCGCCGACGGCGGCGACGATGCCGCCGCGCAGGCCCAGCGCCTCGGTCAGCGTCATCGCGCGACCGAGCCGGCGTCGACGCTGAGCACCGGCGGCAGGATGGCCGGCAACGGCAACCAGTGGTCGCCACGATCGCGGCTGTGGAAGACATGGCCGCTGGAAGTGCCGAAATACAGGCCGAGCGGATCGAGGCCGTCGCCGGCAAGACCGTCGCGCAGCACCGTCACGTAGCAGTGGCGCTGCGGCAGCCCCTCAGTCAGCGCCTGCCAGTGCGCGCCGGCATCCCGCGTGCGATAGACGCGCAGCCGCCCGTCGACCGTGGCGCGGAAATCGCTGGAATCCTCCGGGATGGTGAACAGCACGTCGGGGTCAACGGGGTCGATGGCCAGCGCGTAGCCGAAGTCGCTGGGCAGGCCCTCGGTGATCTCGACCCAGGAGCGCCCGCCGTCATCCGAGCGCCAGGTGCCGGTGTGACTCTGGCGGTAGAGCCGATCCGGATCGGCCGGATGCATGCGCAGCGTGTGGTCGTTGTGGCCAGCCACTGGCTCGGCCTCGGGCAGATAGGGCGCGCGCACCCCCTTGTTGCAGGCCTGCCAACTCGCACCGGCATCATCGGAGCGATAGACACCGCCGGCCGCCAACGCGCAATAGAGACGCTGACCGTGCACATGGATGGAATGCACCGCGCAGCCGCCCTTGGCCGGATGCCAGTGCTCGGCCGCGGGCTGGGTATGGAAGGCGTCGAGTCGCCGCCACCCTTCGCCGCGATCGGTGGAGACGAAGAGGCCGGGCGGTTCGATACCCGCATAGATCGTGTCCGGCGACTCCGCCGGTCCGGGCGCCAGGCTCCAGATCGTGCGCAGGCTGTCGGCCGTGTCGTCGTCGCCGTGGCGCGGCACCTCGGCGAGCGAATGCCAGCTGCGGCCGGCATCCGTGCTGCGATAGATGTGAATGCCCCACACCGGGTGATGCGCCGCCGCATAAGCGACCGTGCCGCCATGGCGCGGATCCAGAAAGGCGCGCTGAATCTCGTACCCGGCCAGATACGGCCCCTCCAGCGCGAACTGCTCGCGCTTGGGGTTGGCGCGCGCGACGAAGAGGCCCTTGCGCGTTCCGATCAGCACGGCGATTTCGGCGAGCTTCATCTTCCCAACGATCCGTTATCAACCGAAGCGCGACTATACGCAGGGGCGACCGGCCAAGTCTGCGCCGAAAGTCGAAACCCGGAAGGGCCGACACGCCGCGTACACTCGGGCGAAGATTCAAGAGATGCTTGGTGCAGGCGGCACGCTATGGCAGCGTGGCCGGGCATCGGGTTCCTGACACAACACATGCAACGGAGGCGGCGGAAGGATTCATGAGCGATACGCTCCGCAAGCAGGTCGAGGCCACCATCAACGGCTACGAGGATCCCGTCTTCGACGCGTCGCTACAGAGCGCGCGCGAGCTGGCGGATCTGCAGATCGACGGCGACCGCGTGCAGGCGCGCCTGCGCTGCGGCTTTCCCACGCGCCGGCACGGGCCGGAGCTGGCCGCCGGCATCAAGGCCGCCGTCGAGGCACTGGACGGCGTGACACATGCCGACATCACGGTGGAGACCGTCATTGCGCCGCGCGCCGCCCAGCAGGGCGTGCAGCGTCTCAAGAACGTCAAGAACATCATCGCCATCTCCTCGGCCAAGGGCGGTGTCGGTAAGTCCACCGTCGCCGCGAATCTGGCGCTGGCGCTGGCCGCCGAGGGCGCGGCCGTGGGCATGCTCGACGCCGACATCTACGGCCCCAGCCAGCCGCGCATGCTGGGCGTCAAGGGCAAGCCGGACTCCGACGGCAAGAGCTTCGAGCCCATGCGCAGCTACAACATCGAGTCGATGTCGGTGGGCTATCTCATCGACGAGGAGCAGCCCATGGTCTGGCGCGGGCCGATGGTCACCCAGGCGCTGCAGCAGCTGCTCAACGACACCAACTGGCACGACCTCGACTATCTCATCGTCGACATGCCGCCGGGCACCGGCGACATCCAGCTGACGCTGTCGCAGCGCGTGCCCGTCTCCGGCGCGGTCATCGTCACGACCCCGCAGGACATCGCCACCCTCGACGCGCGCAAGGGTCTGCAGATGTTCAACAAGGTCAATGTGCCGGTGCTGGGCATCGTCGAGAACATGAGCATCCACGTCTGCTCGAACTGCGGGCACGAGGAGCACCTCTTCGGCGAAGGCGGCGGCCAGCGCGTGGCGCAGGACTACGGCGTGCCGCTGCTGGGCGCGCTGCCGCTGGAGATCGCCATCCGCGAGAACGCCGACAGCGGCCGTCCCAGCGTCGTCGCCGATCCGGACGGCGCGGCCGCCCAGCGCTTCCGCCAGGTTGCGCTGCGCATGACCGCCGCGCTGGCGTTGCAGGCGCGCGACTACAGTGCCGCCTTCCCCGATATCGTGGTGGAAGAGGACTGAGCATGGACAAGCACCCGCGCCGCTGCCTCAGCCTGCTGTTGCAATACAGCGGCCGCGGCTGGCAGCTGATGGGTGCCGTGCCAGAGCCCGAGGGCGCGCCCGTAGGCCCGGTGCGCGAGTTGGTCCGCGACGCCGCCGACGCGCGCCTGGTGCGCTGGAGCGGCTTTCCGCTGCAGCTGCACCCCGACGGCTGCGACGACTACTGGTTCAATGTCACCAGCCGCCAGCCGCTGCTCTTCGTTATGTGTCAGCCCGGCGACGACGGCGAGCCCCTTCCCGTAGGCGTCAGCGCCGATCAGGAGGACGGCGTGGCCGCCAGCGAGGTCGAGGGCATCGTCTTCGAAACCCCCATGCCACCGCCGCTCGTTCTGTGGGTGCGCGACTACGTCGCCGCCTACTGGCAGCCCGGCCCGCGCAAGAACAAGCGCAAGCCGCAGGAGGCCGGACAGTGAGCGAACAGCGCGATTACGAGGAAAGCTTTCTCGCACGCTGGTCGCGCCGCAAGCTCGGGCAGCAGGAGGACGACGCGGAGGCCGGGGAGCGCGCCCTGTCCGAAGGTGCCGAGCCGGAACCACCGGCCGAAGAGGCCGCGCAGCCTGAGCCACCCGGCGACGCCGACATGCCACCGCTGGAGAGCGTCGACGCCGGCGGCAGCGTCGAGCCCTTCTTCTCGCCGCGGGTCAGTAGCGGTCTGCGCCGGGCAGCGCTGCGCCGCCTGTTCCGGCGGCCCGAACTCAATGTCATCGACGGCCTCGACGACTACGCCGCGGACTACCGCCACTTCACCCCGCTGGGCGACATCGTCACCGCCGACATGCGCTACCACCTGGAGCGTGCGCGCGCCAAGCTGGCCGAGCAACTGCAGGCCGATGACGCGCAGCAAGCGGAGGCCGCCGAAAGCAAGCGGCCCGACAACATTGATAACGACAAGGAGACGGCCGCCGGCCCCTCCGATGGAGGCGACAACAATGACCCCGAGCGAGGCAGCCACGAGGCTTGAGCCCGACACCCTGCCGGCCACCGGCACTGCCGGCGAGGCGCGGCGCGCCGCACTGGCGCGCCTGCCGCCCGAGCCCATGCCGCAGTCCTGGGTGGAATACGCATCGCGCGGCGCGCTGCTCATCATCGGCCCGGCCGACGCAGCCTGGCCGGCGGCGACCCGCCTGCGCGAGGAACTCGACTGCTGGGTACTGGCGACCGCGCGTCCGACCGAGCCGCCAGAAGCCCCGCCACCGGCGCCCACCGCCTGGGGCACGCCCATGGATTGCACGGGGCATCTCGGCGCCTTCGCGCTGGGCATCAGCAACGAGAGCGGCGCCCTGCTGACAGTGGGCGAGGCCTTCGGCCGCGAGCGCAACGACTTCGACCTGATCCTGGATCTGCAGGCAACGCCGGCCATCGGCCACGAGATCCCGCCACCGGGCTACTACCGCGGCCGCGGTGCCGACGCGTCCGAGCGCGCGCTCGCCGAGCTGCCGCAGATGGTCGGCACCTTCCAGAAGCCGAAGTACTTCAACTACGACCCGTACATCTGCGCCCACGGCGCTCGCGGGCTGGCCGGCTGCCGCAACTGCCTGGATGCCTGCGCCACCGGCGCGGCCATCAGCATCGGCGAGAAGATCGAGGTCGACCCCTATCTCTGCCAGGGCTGCGGCAGCTGCGCGACGAGCTGCCCCACCGGTGCCATCGGCTACGCGCTGCCCACCGCCGCCGAGCTGGTCGACACGCTGCGCCGGCTGATCGCCGACTACCGCGCGGCCGCGCCGGAGGCGCCGGCGCCCTGGCTCGTCTTCCACGGCCCCGAGGACGGGCTGGCTGTGCTGCAGGCGCAGGCCGCCGGGCTGCCCGAGCACTGCCTGCCGGTGCCGATCGAGGATGTAGGTGCGGTCGGGCCGGACGCCTGGCTGTCCGCGCTGGCCTTCGGCGCGGCCGGCGCCACGATGCTGACCGGCGCGCAGCCGGCTGCCAGGCTGGCCGCGACCACGCGCGAGCAGATCGACATCGCCACGGCCGTGCTGGAAGGCCTCGGCGACGCGCATGCGACGCGGCGCCTGCAGCTCGCGACCGACGCGCTGGCGGCGCCGGACGAGTTGCCCCCGCTGGTCGCGCAGCCAGCCACCTTCGGCGGGCTCGGCAGCAAGCGCGAGATCATGCAGCGCGCGCTCGCCCACCTCTGGGAGCAGGCCGGCCAACCGGCGGCGGCCGAGCTGCCGAAGGGCGCGCCCTTCGGCGCCATCGACGTCGACCGCGAGGCCTGCACGCTGTGCATGGCCTGCGTGTCGGTGTGCCCGGCATCGGCCGTCACCGGCGGCGGCGAGGAGCCCAAGCTGCTCTTCCGCGAGGACCGCTGCGTGCAATGCGGCCTCTGCGCCACCGCCTGCCCCGAGGACGCCATTGCGCTGCAACCGCGCATCGACTTCGCCGCTCACGCCGAGCCAGCCGCGCGCGTGCTCAACGAGGAAGAACTGCTGCACTGCCTCGACTGCGGCCAGGCCTTCGCCACGCGCAAGATCGTCGAGCGCATGGCGGAAAAGCTGGCCGGCCACTGGATGTTCCAGGACCCCGCCGCCCGCGAGCGCCTCTACACCTGCGAGGAATGTCGCGTGAAGCGCGTGCTCAACGACGAGAACGCCATGGCGCAGCAGCGTGAGCGCTGAGCGCTGAGCGCTGAGCCACAGATCGCACAGATGGTTACGGATCCGGGTTCGGTAGAAACCGCAGATTGCGCAGATTCTTCTGGAATCACGCCGAGCCCTAACCGCGATGTCGCGGAGCGACGAGCCGTCCAAGCCCCCTTGGAGGCGCGCCGCCAGCCGCCGGGATTTTGGCTCGCCGAAAGGCGAGCCGAAGGGCCTCCACGGGGCGCCCTCTCTTTGGTTCCTTTCTCTGGGCGAGCAGAGCAAGGAACCCGCGCCGGTCGCGCGGTAACGATCGGTAGCGCCAGTGTTTCAGGGCGCGGAACTCCTGTGCGCCGCCGGTCCCAATTCGAAGCACGTGGTGCCAACGCTCGACGTCCGCTTGGCGCTTGCTCGGGCAACGAGCCTGAACGCCGCATCACGACGCAACGCCTAGCAGCGCTTTCTGGAAGCTCTAGTGCTCCATCTGCAACCCGCAGCATAAGCCCCATTAGACCTTCGTCGACCTCCCTTTGACCGACTCCTTGCGCCGGAGTATGTTGCTAGTGAGGAGGCGTTCCTTATGACGCGAGGCGAGACAAGACGGCCACAAGGTCGCCGGCCCGCGATGCGCAGCAAGGCGCAGGCAGTGCGCTGATGCGTACCGTGGCCGACCGGGATGCGCTCGACGCGACCGCGTTGCAGCGCGAGGCGGCAGAGCAGGCGCGGATTGATGCCTACCTGCTGCTCGCCGCCATGTTGCGCGGCGCACCGGCGGCCCAGTTGCTGGAAAGCCTCGCCGCGATGAGCGTCGACGCCACCGAAGACGCGCCCCCGCTGGCGCTGGCCTGGCGCTATCTGCGCGACGCGGCGAGCACCGCCGATCTCCAAGGCATCGACGACGAGTTCCACGCCCTGCTCATCGGCGTCGGCCGCGGCGAACTGCTGCCCTACGCCAGCTGGTATCTCGCCGGCTTTCTGATGGACAAGCCGCTGGTGACGCTGCGCCGCGATCTGGAGCGCCTCGGCATCGAACGCAGCCCCGGCACGCGGGAGCCGGAGGACCACGCCGCCGCGCTCTGCGAAACGATGGCGCTACTCGGCGAGTCCGGCAGCCCGACCAGCGCCGGCGATCAGCAACGTTTCTTCGAATCGCATCTGGGCTCCTGGATGCCGCGCTTCTTCGCGGACATGCAGACAGCCGAGAGCGCCGATTTCTACCGTGCCGTCGGCCGGCTGGGAAGCGCCTTCATGGAAATGGAGCGCACCTGGCTGCGACTACCGGCATGAGCACCACGGAGGCAAGCGATATGCGCAAGCGCCCGAGCACCCCGAAACCCGTCAACGAATCCCGCCGCCGACTGCTGGGCAGCGCCATCGGCGCTGGCGCCGCGGCCGGCCTCGGCTTTGCCACGGTCAGCGCGCAGGCTGCGCCGACCGCGGGGGCGGCGCCGACCGAGAACAAGAAGAAGGGCTACCGCGAGACCGAGCACATCCGCCGCTACTACCAGACCGCCGACCGCTGAGCACGCCGCCGTAGCGCTGCTGGATGGAGGAGACACGATGAGACTGATCCGCAAGAACTACGATTTCGATGCACCGCTGGCCGGCCTGGGCGACGCCCTCGACCGCCGCGACTTCCTCAAGCGCTCCGGGCTGACCGCCGGCGGTGCGACGCTGGCCGGCGCCATTCCGGCGGCGATGATGCAGCGCGCCGAGGCCAAGGACACCGCGCCGAAGGAGGATGTCGAAACCGAGATTCGCCGCTCGGTGTGCACGCACTGTTCGGTGGGCTGCGGCGTCATCGCCGAAGTGCAGGACGGCGTCTGGACCGGCCAGGAACCGGACTTCGATTCGCCCATCAACCTCGGCGCACACTGCGCCAAGGGTGCCTCGCTGCGCGAGCACGGCCACGGCGAGAAGCGCGTGAAGTACCCGATGAAGCTCGTCGACGGCAAATGGAAGCGCATGAGCTGGGACGACGCCATCCAGGAGATCGGCGACAAGCTGCTCGCCATTCGCGAGGAGTCGGGCCCGGACGCGGTCTTCTGGTGCGGCTCCTCCAAGGCCAGCAATGAGGGCAGCTATCTGCAGCGCAAGTTCGCGGCCTTCTGGGGCAGCAACAACATCGACCATCAGGCGCGCATCTGTCACTCCACGACGGTTGCCGGCGTAGCCAACACCTGGGGCTACGGCGCGATGACGAATTCCTACAACGACATGCACAACTCCAAGGCGATGATCTTCGTCGGCAGCAATGCCGCCGAGGCGCATCCCGTGGCGATGCAGCACATCCTGCGCGCCAAGGAGAATGGCTCGAAGATGATCGTGGTGGACCCGCGGCTGACACGCACGGCCGCCCACGCCGACCAGCACATCCGCATTCGCCCCGGCTCGGACGTAGCCTTCATCTGGGGCCTGCTCTGGCACATCTTCGAGAACGGCTGGGAGGACGCCGAGTACATCCGTCAGCGCGTCTACGGCATGGACGAGATCCGCGAGGAGGTCAAGCACTGGGATCCGGCCACCGTCGAGGAGGTAGCCGGCGTGCCGGAAGCCGAGATGTTCCAGGCCGCCAAGACGCTGGCCGAGAACCGCCCCGGCACCATCGTCTGGTGCATGGGCGGCACCCAGCATCACATCGGCAACAACAACACGCGTGCCTACTGCGTGCTGCAGCTGGCGCTGGGCAACATCGGCGTGGCCGGCGGCGGCGCCAACATCTTCCGCGGCCACGACAACGTGCAGGGGGCGACCGACGTCGGCCCCAACAGCCATACCCTGCCGGGTTACTACGGGCTTGCCGAAGGCTCCTGGAAGCACTGGGCGCGGGTCTGGGATATCGACTTCGACTGGCTGAAGTCGCGCTTCGACAACGCCGAATACGACGCCGGCAGCGGCACGATGGCGCACCCGATGAATATCGAGGGCATCCCCGTCTCGCGCTGGATCGACGGCATCCTTGAGGATCCGGAGAACCTCTCGCAGCGCGACAACTTCCGCGCCGTCTTCTTCCAGGGCCACGCCGTCAACAGCCAGACGCGCGGCCCCGAGATGAAGAAGGCGCTGGAGAAGCTGGAGCTGGTCGTCATCTCGGACCCCTACCCGACGCATATGGCGGTGATGTCCGACCGCCAGAACGACACGTACCTGCTGCCGACCTGCACGCAGTTCGAGCAGGCCGGATCGGTGACGGCCTCCAATCGCTCGCTGCAGTGGCGCGAGAAGGTCGTCGAGCCGCTCTTCGAGTCCAAGCCCGACGCCGAGGTCCTCTACCGCTTCGCCCAGAAGTTCGGCTTCGCCGAGGAGATGTTCAAGCACATCAAGGTCGAGGACAGCATGCCCTCGCCCGAGGACACGCTGCGCGAGATCAATCGCGGCCACTGGACCATCGGCTACACCGGCCAGTCGCCGGAGCGACTCAAGCTGCACACCGAGAACCGCCACACCTTCGACACCACCTCGCTGCTGGCCAAGGGCGGCCCCTGCGACGGCGACTACTACGGCCTGCCCTGGCCCTGCTGGGGCACGCCGGAGATGGGCCACCCCGGTACGCCCCTGCTCTACAACACGCACGATCCGGTATCCAGGGGCGGCCTCACCTTCCGCGCCCGCTTTGGCACCGAGCACGAGGGTAACGACATTCTGGCCGACGGCTCCTATTCCAAGGATTCGGAGATCGACGACGGCTATCCGGAATTCACTTACGGCATCCTGCGCGAGCTCGGCTGGCACAGGGAACTGACACCAGCCGAGCTGGCCACCATCGCCTGGGTCGCCGGCCAGCGCGACAAGCCCGGTGATGCCGTATCGGAGGACGACGTCGCCGAGCTGCGCAACTCCGAAGCGCTGGACGGCGTCAACTGGAAGACCGACCTCTCCGGCGGCATCCAGCGCGTAGTCATCAAGCACGAGTGCGCGCCCTTCGGCAACGCCAAGGCGCGGGCCATCGTCTGGACCTTCCCGGATCGCGTGCCGGTGCACCGCGAGCCGCTCTATACCTCGCGCTACGACCTCGTCGAGAAGTACCCGACCTACGAGGACCGCAAGGCCTACTGGCGGCTGCCGACGCGCTACGAGTCCATCCAGGCGACGGATTATTCCGGCGACTACCCGCTGATCTTCACCAGCGGCCGCCTCGTCGAGTACGAGGGCGGCGGCGAAGAGACGCGCTCGAACCCCTGGCTGGCGGAGCTGCAGCAGGAGATGTTCGTCGAGATCAACCCCGCCGACGCCAACGACCGCGGTCTCCGGGACCACGCCTGGGTCTGGCTGGAGGGCCCGGAAGGCGGTCGCATCAAGGTACGCGCGATGGTCACCGAGCGCGTCGGCCGCGGTGTGGTCTGGACGCCCTTCCATTTCGGCGGCTGGTTCCAGGGCGAGGATCTGCTGGCGAAGTATCCGGAGGGCACCGCCCCGCACGTGCGCGGCGAGGCCTGCAACACCGCTACCACCTACGGCTACGACTCGGTGACCCAGATGCAGGAAACCAAGTCCACGCTCTGCCAGATCAAGGCGGCCTGAGCCCCGCGAGGAGACGACCATGGCAAGAATGAAGTTCCTCTGCGACGCCGACCGCTGCATCGAGTGCAACGGCTGCGTCACGGCCTGCAAGAACGAGAACGAGGTGCCCTGGGGCATCAACCGTCGCCGGGTGGTCACCCTCAACGACGGCAAGCCCGGCGAGAAGTCGATCTCGGTGGCCTGCATGCACTGCTCGGACGCGCCCTGCGCAGCCGTCTGCCCCACCGACTGCTTCTACACCACGGTCGACGGCATCGTGCTGCACGACAAGGATCTCTGCATCGGCTGCGGCTACTGCTCCTACGCCTGCCCCTTCGGCGCACCGCAGTACCCGAAGACGGAGGCCTTCGGCGCGCGCGGCAAGATGGACAAGTGCACCTTCTGCGCCGGCGGCCCCGAAGAGGACAACAGCGAGGCCGAGTACGCCAAGTACGGCGCCAACCGCATCGCCGAGGGCAAGCTGCCGGCCTGCGCCGAGATGTGCGCCACCAAGGCCCTGCTCGCCGGCGACGGCGACCTGGTCGCGGATATCTACCGCAAGCGCGTCATGCAGCGCTCGGGCCGGCCGCAGACCTGGGGCTGGGGCAAGGCCTACGGCGCGGAGCTCTAGGCCATGCGCCGCCTGCTGCTGGCCGCATCGCTGCTCGCACTGGGCCTGGCGGGCTGCTACGAGTCGACCGGCGTCACCATGCACGAGCCGGGCGAGTACAAGGGCGCGCAGGACCCACTGCACGACAAGCTGGCCGACAAGGCGCATCGCGAAGAACTCGATGCGCGCTTCGACGGCCAACGGGATCGCTGACATGCGCGCCGCCCGCCTGCTCGCCCCCTTCGCCCTGCTGACCGCCCCGCTGCTGGCCGGCTGTTTCGAATACACCGGCGACCCCTGGGTGCGCGGAACGCAGGCCGAGCAGCTCGAGGGCGAGCGCGCCCGCGATCCCGCCACGATCGAGCAACTGCGCGACCGTCAGATGCGCGTGCAGTCGGACCGATAGGAGGCCCACCATGGCCCGTAGCGAAGCAACGCAACCCCGGAAGAAGTCCCGCCGCTGGCGGAGCATGGTGCTCAGCCTGATCGTCATCCTCGCCGGCGCCATGATCGCGCCGCTGGGCGGCTATCTCTACGTCGGCATCGCCGGTGCACAGGAAGAGGAAGCCGCCGGCGGCTGGCAGGGAGAGTCCAACCCGCGCTCGGAGTACTGGCGCCAGGTGCGCGAATCCAACGAAGGCGTAACCACGGCTTCCGGCCCGGAAGCCGGCGTGCTGATGCAGGACGGCGGTCAGAACTGGCGACAGCTGCGTAACGGCCCCATTGCCGGCATCGGCGGCTGGTTCCTGCCCATCGTGCTGCTTCTCATCGGCGCCTTCTTCCTGATCGTTGGGCGGAACAAGGTCGAGAAGCCCCTGTCCGGAGCGCGCCTGCAGCGCTGGACGCTGGCCGAGCGCACGCTGCACTGGATCACGGCCGGGCTCTTCATCCTGCTGGCCATCACCGGCCTCAGCCTGCTCTTCGGCCGCGCCGTGCTGATCCCGCTGATGGGCCCCGAGGGCTTCGCGGCCTGGGCCGGCGCGGCCAAGCTGCTGCACAACCTGGGCGGGCCCTTCTTCGCTGTCTGCATTGCGCTCATCATCATCGCCTGGATCCGCCACAACATCCCGAACCGCACCGATCTGGATTGGTTCAAGGCCGGTGGGGGCATGACGGGCAAGCACGCCTCGGCCGGGCGCATGAACGGCGGCGAGAAACTCTGGTTCTGGTTCATTGCCACTGTCGGCACGGCCGTCTGCGTGTCGGGGCTGGTGCTGGACTTCCCCAACATCTTCGTCGAGCGCGGCACCATGCAGTGGGCGAACGTCATCCACGCCATCCTCGCCATCGGCTGGATCGGCCTCTTCTTCGGCCACGCCTACATCGGCACGCTGGGCACCGAGGGCGCGCTGGAAGGCATGACCACCGGCACCGTCAGCGCCGAATGGGCCGAGCAGCATCACGATCTGTGGTATCGGGAAGTCAAGAACCAGGGTGGCGGCGCGGACGCGCCCGCGACCGGTTCGGCCGAACAGCAGCGGCCGTCGACCAGCTAACGCTCAGACGCCGGGCAGGCCGAAGAAGCGGGCGAGCGGGACCGACTGCTCGCTCGCGTCCAGCGACAGCCGCAGCGCGCCGTCGTCGGCGAGGCCGACCAGCGCACCGGCCACCTGCTCGCCGTCGGCCAGGCGCAGCGCCATCGGTGTGCCGGGTTCCGGCAAACGAGCACTAAAGGGCCGTAGCAACGGCGCCAGCCCCTGCTCGGCCCAGCGGTTGAGCTCGGTGAGGAAATGCCGCGCGAAGCCGCTGAGCAGGTCTTCCGGCGTCAGCTCCGGCACGCCACCCTCCTCGCGGATGCTGCCGGCAGCTAAAGCCAGCGCCTCGGGTGTGGTCTCCACATTCGCGCACAGCCCCAGCGCCAGCCAGCCCGCCTGCGCATCGCCGCGCAGCTGCAGACCGGCCACCTTGGCGCCGCCCAGCAGCAGATCGTTGGGCCAGCCGAAGCGCAGATCGGTCATCGGCACGACGCGCTCGGCCACCGCCGCGCCCAGCGCAGACAACGCCACCAGCGCGACCTCGCCGGCGCGTGCGAAATCGAATTCGGGCCGCAGCAACAGGCCCGCGTAGAGCCCGCCCGGCGGGGATACCCAGCCACGGCCCTGGCGGCCACGGCCATCGGTCTGCGCCCGCGCCCAGACCAGCGTGCCTTCCGGCGCACCGGCCTCGGCGCGACGCCGGCATTCGGCGAGCACATCGTCGATTTCGTCCAGCACGACGGGCTCGTAGGCCGCAGGCAACTCGGGAATGGACGCCGTCATCAGTGCAGCTTGGAGGCATCGAGGCTGTCGAGCTGCCGGCGCAGCTTCTGCACACGCGGCGCGATCATGCCCAGCGTGCCTTCGGCAGCCGCCAGCGTCTCGACCAGCAGCTCGCGCGCCGCCTGCTGGCGCCCGCTGTCGCGCAGCAGCGCCGCGAGCAGACACACCGCATCGATGTGCTGGCTGTCCGTGCCCCCGGTGACCTCGGCCGTGACATCCACCAGATGCGCCAGCAGCGGCTCGGCCAGCTCGGGCTTGCCGCCGTCGACGTAGAGGCGCGCCAGGCCCTGCAGCGACATCAGGGTGTGCGGATGCTCGTCGCCATAGAGCCCGCGCCAGGTCTCGACCGCGGCGCGGAACAGCGGCTCGGCGTCGGCCCAGGCACCGCGCCGGCCAAGCAGCTCGGCCAGATTGTTGAGGGTGGTGGCGAAGGCCGGGTGCTGCTCGCCCGTGACCGCCTGCCAGATGTCGAGCGCGCGGCGATAGAGGCGCTCGGCCTCGTCGAGGGCATCGGTGGCGTCCAGTACCGCCGCGAGATTGTGCAGGCTGGTGGCCGTGTCCATATGCTGCTCGCCGAATACCTGCTGGCGGATGGCCAGCGCCCGGCGGTGGCAGTCTTCGGCCTCGCGGTAGCGCTGCAGCGCGTCGAGGCAGGTGCCGAGATTGTGCAGCCCGGCGGCGGTGGCCGGATGCGCCGGGCCGAAGCCGGCCTCGGTAATGGACAGCGCCTCGCGATACAGCGTCTCTGCGCGTTCGTAATCGCTGCCGGCATAGGCGCAGCCGGCGAGATGGTCGCAGCAGGCCGCCGTCCCCGGGTGTCGCTCGCCCAGGCCTGCACGCGCAATGCGCAGCGCGCGCTCGTAATGCGGCAGCGCGGCTTCGAGTTGCCCGGCGCTGGCCAGTGCGGCGGCCAGATTCGACAACCAGGGGATCAGTGCCGGCGCGTCATTACCAAGACGCTGCGCACGCGCCTGCAGACCCGCCTCGTAGTGCGTGGCAGCACGCCGAAGATCGCCGCGCGCCTCAAAGTGACAGGCCAAGCGGTGGCGCGCGCCCTCGACGGCACCCGCACCGACGTCCTCCGCCTCCAGTCGCAGCGCCAGCGCGCGCTCCAGTGCCGCCTGCGCGGTCTGCGGTTCACAGTCCGGATGCGTGCCCACGGCCTCCAGGGCGCGCGCATGCTGTGCAGTGTTTCCCGCGGCTTCGGCGAGCGCGCCGGCGCGTTGCAGCCAGGCCAGCGGCGGTGGCTCGTCACCGGCGATATCGAGCAGATGCGCTGTCCCCAGCAGCACTTCCGGGGTGACCTCGCGCGCCTCGGCGACCGTGCGCAGGGCCTCGCCCTCGGCGATTCTGCGCCACAGCCGCAGGGTTTCGAATGCGTGCACGGCATCGTTCATGGCCGCCAGCCAGGCCGGCGACAGCAACAGTGCACGCAACGTGTCGGCGCGGCCGGCCGCGCGCCAGTGCCAGGCCGCCAATCGCTGCGCCTGCAACTCCGTTCGGCTTGAGAAGTGGGCGGCCAGCCGCTCGTGCAGCTGCTGACGGGTGCCGTGGGCACTCAGCAACTGGCGCGCGACGCACTCGCGCTGCCCGGCGTCGGCGAGCAGCCAGTGGCCGTCGCCTTCCTGCACGCAGTCGCCCGCGGCAGCACGCGCCGCCGCCGCGTCCGCCATCACCATCGCTGCGTCCTCCGGCGTCAGGCCGCCGCGCGCGACCCAGAGCAGTGCCAGCAACTCGCGGGCGCCGGCGTCGTCGGGCAGCGAGGGCGCGGCCTGATCGCTCTCGGCCTCTTGAAGGCGGTCGGCGTGCGTGCGCAGCAGCTGCGCAAACGGCGTGGCGGCCGCGCCCACGACGATGGATACTCCCTGCGGCAGCCAATCCGGCAACCAGGCGAAGCCTTCGTCCTCTATGTCGTCGCGCAGGCAGTGGGCATCCGCCACCGTCAGACAGAAACCGCCGCCAGCGGCCGCGCGCGCCAGCCAGTTGGGCAGGGTCTCGCGCATGGCAGCAAAGCCCAGCGGCACCGGTTCGGCGATGGCGAAGCGCTGCTTCAGCGCCTCCATCCAGCGACGCAGCAGCAGTTCGGGATCGTCGCTGTCGCCACCGAGGCCGGCGTGATGAAAGGCACCGTAGCCGGCCATGCCGGCCACCATGCGAGCGTTATCGGCGCCCACTACCAGCGTCAGGCCGGAATCCGGGGCAGCCCCACCGCCCGCCTGCCCGAAGGCGGCCATGACGCGGTCTTCGGGTGAGACGATGCGGCTCACCGCGTGGCGAAGAACTGGATCAGGCCAGGCATGAGCGCCGTCAACGCGCCCTCGGCGGCTTCCACCTCCCCGGGGACCGTGAGCAACAGGCTGTCCCCGACCATGCCGGCAATGCCCGACTCGAGCATGGCCACCGGCCGGCGGCGTTGGCCGTAGGCGCGCACCGTCTCCATCAGGCCGGGCATCTCGACGGAGATCAGCGGGCGTAGCGCGTCCAGCGCATGGTCGGTGGCGGCCGTACCACCCGCGACGACAATCAAGGCGCAACCGGCATCGTGCGCATCCATGACGGCCTGCGCCAGCGACTGCGCACCATCGCAAAGGTGGCGGTCCACCGGGTCGAAGCCCGCAGCCTCCAGCGTTTCGAGCACCGGCTCGCCGATACCGGCGAGATCGAGGACGGCCGCGGCGCGCGGTGCAGGCAGCCGACGCGGGAAGTGTGATTTGCCGCCCGTCTTCTCCAGCAGGCGGGTATCGGTAATCGCGAGCTCGCTCTGATCGACGTAGGGCTTGAGCATGTCGTAGAGGCACAGCGCCGTGACGCTGGCGGCGGTCAGAGCCTCCATTTCGACGCCGGTGGGCGCGATGGTCTGCACCTCGGTGGTAATGACGACGCGGTCCGCACCGAGCTCGTAGTGCACTTCGGCGTGCTGCAGCGGCAGCGGATGGCAGAGCGGCAGGATCTCGTCGGTGCGCTTGGCGGCCAGAATGCCCGCAACGCGCGCTGTGGCCAGCGGGTCACCCTTCTCGGTCTCGCCCGATTCCAGCATCGGGATGCAATGCGCGGGTACCAGGATGGTTGCCGTGGCGCGGGCACTGCGCAGCGAGTCGGGCTTGGCACCGACATCCTTCATGCGCCGTGCCCCTGCTCTTCGGCTTCGTGATGCGAGACCAGCGAGCAGCCCTCCAGATGCGCGCTGCTGCCGTCGCTGTAGCGCTCGTGCTTCCAGATGGCAACGCGATGCTTCAGCGCCTCCACCGCGTAGCGCGCCGCCTCGAAGGCCTCGCCGCGATGCACCGCGCGCACCACCGCATAGACGCTGACATCGCCCACGGCCAGCTCGCCGACGCGATGTACGAGCCTGCAGTGGCGCGCGTCGAACTTCTCCAGGGTCTCGGCCTCGATCTCGGCCAACGTCTTCTCGGCCAACGGCCCGTGCGCGCTATAGGCGATATCGACGACCTCGCGACCATGATTGTGCCGGCGCACCGTGCCGCCGAATACGACGAGCGCGCCGCACTCGGCATCCTCGGTAGCGGTCAGCAGCGCATCGAGGGAGATGGATCCGTTACTGATTGCGGCCATGCCTTTCCTCCACTGAAGTCCGCCAAGCGTAATCGGGCTGCGCGAGCGACGTCCATCCGCGCCGTGGGTGCGCCTGTACGCCCCGAAGGCATGCCCCTAGACTGAAGGCCCAATGGCGCGTCCGGAAAGGCAATGTCGCTCGGCGTCCACGCGACACGCACCCCGCTCGTCCGTAGCATCCGGGCGCAGCCGGCAAAGGCGCGCACCACCCTGATCCGGAGTGCGCGAACGCCTGACGCGCGTCGGGCATGGATGGCGTGAGGAGCGAGTAGTGGGCACGAATGCGGACGGCAACAACCAGCGCCAGGCGCTGTTCCGGCACGTCAGTGCCGAGAAGAGCGCGCAGTACCGCGCTGTCATGGAGTGCTTCGCGGCCGCCAAGCGGCAGTTCCGACTGCATCTGCGACCGGACGAAGTCCGCACTGAAGCGGCCTGGCCAGGCGAGCCACCGGCACCGGAGGAGGTGCAGCAATTGCTCGCGCAGCTGGTCGACTGGGGTAATCTGCTGTCGCAACCCGACACCTCCCGCATGCAGACGCTGGAGGATTACTACCGCCGGCACTTCCTGTATCGACTGTCGCACCCCGGAGAGGCGGTGGAGAGCGGCCTGACGGCCTACGAGCATGCACTGCAGCAACGCGGCGAGCTGCAGTCCGTCGCGCTGGAAGACATTGCCAGTCGTCTCGACGCCCTCGAGCGGCTGGCGGCTACCGAGCCACCGGATGCCGCCAAGGTGCATGAAACCCTGCGCGACCTGACGCACGTGCTGGCAGGCCTCGCGGAAAGCGCCCAGGCATTCATGAGCGACATGAGCCGGGCGACCGCCCTGCAGCAGGGCGATCTGGCCGCGGTCATGCGCTACAAGTCGCGCCTCGTCGAGTACCTGGAACGATTCATCGGCGACCTCGTCAGCCGAACCGGCCGCATCGCCGAGCAACTGCAGCGCCTGAACACCGATATCGAGCGCCTGCTGACGCTGGCCGCGCAGCGTGAGGCTCGCGACTCGGCGCCCGACGAAAGCGCAATGGCGGACGCGGCGACTCCCCGCCTCGCCGCCTGGCGCGAACGCTGGCAAGGCCTGTTGCGCTGGTTCCTGAGCATAGACGGCGAGCCCTCGCAGGCCGAGCGTCTGCGGGCCGCCGCGCGCTCTGCCATCACGCAGCTTCTGTCGGCCGTGGCGACGCTTAACGAGCGGCGTGCCGGCAAGAGCGACCGCGCACGTGATTTCCGCATGCTCGGCGTCTGGTTCGCGCAGTGCGCAGACAATGGCGAAGCACATCGCCTGTTCCGAGTCGCTTTCGCGCTCGCCCCGTGCCGCCACCTGAGCTTGATCAACGAAGCAGAGATCTCGCCAGCCACTTCATGGTTGGACGCACCTACCCTCGCCATCCATCCGCGGCTGCGTGAACGCGGTCGCATCGAGACACGTGGCACACCCCCACGAATGCGCGACCGTAGCCGGGAGCGCGCGCTGCTCGCGCGCCAGCTGGCCGAAGAAGAAGCGCGCCTGGATGCTGCCCGCAAGCGTTTGGCCACCGGCAAGACGCAGTTGCTCTCAGAGATCGGACACTTGTCGGCAAGCGAGCTACGTGTGCTGCTGTCGCTGCTGGGCGAGCTGCTGGCCGAGCAGGATGATCCCGATCGACCGGCTGCCCGCACCAGCGCCGACGGCACGCTGACGCTACAGCTGGAACCGCAGGCGAAGAACACCCACGCACGGATCGAGAGCGAGCTGGGGACGCTACACGGTCGCGAGCATCTCATCACCATCACCCCGACCCATCCTGGATGAGCGAGGCAGCCGTACAGGACGCGTTGTCGCAGCAACGCCGGGAAGAGCGAGAGCGCGCCATCCGTGCGCTTCTGCGTCGTCCGCTGCTCGGCAGCGAAGACGAGGCGCTACCAATCGTGCGGCGACACGCTGACTGGCTTCGCCCTTGGTTCCAGCGCGAAACCGGCTGGGTACTGCACGTCGAGCGCGAATGCGCCCGCCTCTACAAGCGCCCCGCCGATCTGCTGGATACCAGCCGCGGTGCGCCCGGCTTCGACCGTCGCCGCTATGTGCTGCTCTGTCTGGCCTGCAGCGTGCTGGAGCGCGCCGGCCCGCAGATCAGCCTACAGGACCTCGGCCGCCGCGTCCTGGATATGGCCGCCTATCCAGAACTGGACGAAGTCGGCTTCCGCTTCTCTCTCGACTCGGCAAGCGAGCGGCGCGAGCTGGTGCATGTCTGCCGCTGGCTGCTCGATCAGCGTGTTCTTTGCCGCATCGTAGGCGACGAGGATGCCTATGTCTCGCAATCCGGGGACGCGCTTTACGACATCCATCGGCGCGTGCTGAGCCTGCTACTGGCAGTCACTCGCGGGCCTTCCAGCATAGATCCCAAGAGCGCGCCGCGAACGCTGGACGAGCGCCTGCATGCGCTCGGCGACGAGCTCGTTCCGGACAGCGCAGAAGGTCGACGGGGCGCGCAACGCCACCAGGTTGCGCGCCGGCTGCTAGATGATCCTGTGGTCTACTTCGAGGACCTCGACGAAGGCGCGAGAGAGTATCTGGCGGCGCAGCGCGGCCCCCTCGCCGCGCGTCTGAGCGAAGGTTGCGGACTCGCCCCCGAACAGCGAAAGGAAGGTGTGGCGCTGGTAGATCCGGACGGCGAACTGACCGATCGACGACTGCCAGCCGAAGGCACCACCGCGCACGTCACGCTGCTTGTCGCCGGTCACCTCGGCGAGCAGATGCGAGGCGAGCGAGATGTCAGCGTGGCGCGCAGCGCGCTCGCAGCCTACGTGCGCAGCGCCGCCCACGACTACGGACGCTACTGGCGCAAGCAGGCGCGTGAGCCGGGGGCAGAGCACACTCTCGCCGAAGAAGCCATTGCTGCGCTGGCGGCTCTGGGCCTGGTGCGCATCGACGGCGATGCGGTGATTCCACGCCCCGCACTGGCACGCTTCAGCGCAGGGGCTCCGGAGATCCGCCAATCAGGGCTCTTCGACACATGACGACGTATCAGGAAAACGAGCACCAGCTGCCAGAACCGACGCGCGAACGCTGGCAGCCGCTGCGCATCGGCCTCGTCGAGCTATATCACTACGACTGCGAGGAGTTCTGGTTCCACGATGGACACCTGCTGCTGCGCGGCAACAATGGCACCGGCAAGTCCAAAGTGCTCTCACTGACCCTCCCCTTCCTGCTCGACGCGCAGCTCAGCGCCGCGCGCGTCGAACCGGGCGGCGAGCGCAACAAGCGCATGGAATGGAATCTGCTGATGGGCGGAAAGTACGAGCGCCGCATCGGCTACAGCTGGATCGAGTTCGGCCGGCGCGATGATGACGGCACGGCGCATTTCCTGACCCTGGGCTGCGGCCTGCACGCAGCGGCCGGACGCAGCCGGATCGATTCCTGGCACTTCCTGACCGAGCAGCGCATCGGGCACGACCTGCAGCTCGTCACGCCGGAAGGCTCCGTGCTGTCTCGCGAGCGGCTGTCGGACGCGCTCGCCGGGCAGGGCCAGCGCTTCGATACAGCGCGCGACTATCGCCGGGCTGTTGACGAGCGTCTGTTCCGGCTGCGTGAGGAGCGTTACGACGCGCTAATGGACACCCTCATTCAGCTGCGCCAACCGCAGCTTTCCAAGAGCCCGGATGAGCGCGCGCTCTCCGACGCGCTAACCCAGGCGCTTCCGCCGCTGCCGCAGCCCCTGCTTCAGGAAGTCGCTGAAGCGCTCACCCAGCTCGAAAGCTATCGCGATGAGCTTCGCGAGCTGGAAGCACTGCGCGGTGCCATCGCCGATTTCAGCCAGCGCTACCAGCAATACGCGGCCATCCAGGCCCGCCGTCAGGCACGCGCGCTGCGCCAGTCCCAGACCGAACTGGACAATGCCGCCCGCGCGCTGAGTGCCGCCGAGCAAGCACGCGATGCGGCACAAGCCGAAGCTTCCGAGCAGGCTACAAGCGTACGGCTTATGCAGGAGCAGCTCGAGCAGGAGCGCGCCGCGCACGGAGAACTGGCTGCGGATCCGTTGATGCAGGACGCGCGCCGGCTGGAAGACCTCCAGCGCCAGGCCCGCGAACGCGCCGAGACCGAAGCCGCCGCCCAGGTGCGGCTGAGCACGGCCCAACAGGCGCTCGCGCGCGAGCAGGACGAGACCCAGCGGCGCGATACCGAAGCGCGGCGCTGCCGCGACACCCTGGCGAAAGTGCGTGACGGCGCCGAGAAGATCGCCGAGCGCGCCGGTGTGCGCGTCCGGCACGACCAGGCTCTTGGCGCCATCCCGGGGGATGATCAGATCGGCGCGCTGGACGCGCAGGGCCTGCAAACTCTGAGCACGAATCTCGACACCATTGTCGACGGCCGGCGGGCGCAGATCACGCAACTACGCAAGCGGCTCCGCGAGCTGGATCAAGCCTCCGGGGTGCGTGAGCGCGAACAGACCAAGCGCGACAGTGCCGCCGAAGCCGCCGCACAGGCAGATGGCGCGGCCGGGCAGGCAGCGACCTCGCTGCGCGAGGCCATCGACCAGCACCACGCCGACTGGCAAGGCTATCTACAAACGCTGCGGGAGATCCGGCTTACCGTCGAGGAAGCCGACACCAACGCCCTGCTTGAATGGGCCGAATCGCAGCACGGCGCGCATCCACAGAGTGCACGCTTGCAGGCGGCTTCTCAGCGCGCCTGGGAAGCCCTGGCCTCCGACCGTGCCGCGCTGGAAAAGCAGCAGCTGGCGATCGAAGATGAGCGCCGGGAACTGGCAACCGAGCGTGATGCCCTGCTGGCAGGCCAGCACGCGCATCCGCCGGTTCCACCTACACGCGATGAAGCGGCGCGCGCCACACGCGAAGGCGCACCGTTCTGGCAGCTCGTCGAATTTCGCGACGCGTTGTCGACTGCGGATCGCACGGGGCTCGAGGCTGCCCTGGAAGGCGCCAGCCTTCTCGATGCTTGGGTCAACCCCGACGGGGCGCTGCTGGACCCGCACACGAAGGACGTCTGGCTGCGTCCGCGCACAACTGTTTCGCAGTCGCTGGCGGATTGGCTCGAGCCAGCGCAAGACGTCACCGTCGCGACCGGAACCGTAGCCTCTGTGCTAGCGGGGATCGGCTGCTCGCCTGACGACGACGGCAGCACGGAGGCCTGGGTGGCTCCCGACGGTCGCTTCCGCCTGGGTCCGGCACATGGAGCCTGGCACAAGGAAGCCGCAGCCTATATCGGCTTCGCCGCACGCGAGGCCGCGCGACAGCAACGGTTGCAGGAGATTGACGAAGCGCTGATCGCGTTTGATGCGCGCCTGGCCGACTGTGCCGAACAGCACGATCAGTTGCAGGAGCGCCAGACTCGGCTGCGCGCGGAACTGGATGCCATGCCCGACAGCGAGGCACTGGCCCGGGCCCACGCTGAGTCATCGGCCGCGGAGCGGACTCGGCGCGCCGCCAAGCAGACGCTAAGCGAGGCGGACACGCAACTGCAGAAAGCCGAGAACGCTTGGCGCCAGGCTTGGGACAACGCGGCAATGGATGCCGAGGACCTACAACTCCCAACCACCGCCGAGGCCCTCGCTGACGTCGAAGCCGCGCTACTGGACTACCGCCAGCAGACACGCGATCTGCGCCACGCACTGGACAATGCGCGGCGCGCGCAGCAGGAATCCGATGCCCAGCGTGAGCGTTTGCGTGAAGCCCAGCAGCAAAGCAGCGAGCTGGAGACCGAACACGCTGGCGTGCGAAAGGCCGTCCGCGACGCCAACGCGCGCGTCGAGGCGCTGCGCGCGCAGGTCGGCGAGGACGTCGACCGCCTGCAGCGACGGCTCGGCGCGCTCACCGAAGGCATCCGCAAGCACGAGTCGGAGCTGCAGACCGCCCGAGAACGCAATACCGAAGCGCAGCGCCGGGAAGCGGCGGAACAGCAGAAGATGGAGGACCGCGAGGCGCGGCGCGCAGCCGTCGCCCAGGAGCGCCAGCAACAGGCCGAGCGCATGGAGGCCTTCGCTGAAACGGGGCTGCTCGCGGTGGCCGTGCCCGATCTGGAGCTGCCGCAGCGCTGGAGCGTGGATCCCGCGATTAACATCGCACGCCGTGTAGAACAAGCGCTGGAGAATATCGACGCCGAAGAGGATGACTGGAACCGCGCCCAGGCGGCCGTGTCGAGAGATTACAACGCCCTGCAGCAGTCGCTATCGGCGCAAGGGCACCGCGCCGAGGGCACAACCACCGACTTCGGCTTCGTCGTCAGCATTCTCTATGGTGGCCGCCCCGAACCGCCCAACCGCCTCGAGCGCAGGCTCGACGACGAGATCGCCAGCCGCCGCGAGGTGCTGACGGCGCGCGAACGCGAAGTTCTCGAAAGCCACCTCGAGCACGAGGTCGCGCAGCATCTGCAGCGGCAACTGCGCGAGGCCGAGGCGCTGGTCGGGCGCATCAACAAGGAGCTGCAAGCGCGTCCAACCTCCACCGGCGTGCGCTTCAAGTTGGAGTGGCAGGCGCGGCCCGAAGGCGACGAAGGGGCACCGCCCGGGTTGCCCGCGGTGCGCGACCGACTGGTGCGCCGCAGCGCCGACGCTTGGTCGGCGGAGGATCGCAGCAAGGTCGGCGCCTTCCTGACCGCCTGCATCCAGGCCGAGCGCGAGCGCGACTCCGGGAGCAGTCTCCAGGAGCACCTCGCGCGCGCCCTGGACTACCGCCGGTGGCATCGATTCCGGGTGCGGCGCTTCGCCGGCGGCAACTGGGGCGCGCTCTCCGGACCGGCTTCCAGCGGCGAGCGAGCGCTGGGGCTCACGGTGCCGCTGTTCGCCGCCGCGTCCGCCCATTACGCCAGCTGCGATGCTCCTACAGCGCCTCGACTTGTGTTGCTCGATGAAGCCTTCGCCGGCATCGACGACGAAGCGCGCGCGCATTGCATGGCGCTAATCCGCGAGTTCGACCTCGATTTCGTCATGACCAGCGAGCGCGAATGGGGCTGTTACCGGGAATTGCCAGGCGTGTCCATCTGCCACCTCGTCCGGCGCGAGAACATCGATGCCGTCTTCGTGTCGCGCTGGTACTGGGATGGTGAGCGGCGGCAACGGGATGGCGGGCCGCCGCGCCCAGAGCCCACTCCCGATAGCTCGGAATGAGCGCCGAGAGCCAGCGCCTGCAAAGCCTGCTGGGCGGCGATGCGTTGGCCGGCCTGCGTAGGCGCCTGGCGCGCCGCTGCCTGAAAGCCAATGCCGACGCGTTCACACTGGGCGGCCTCAGCGATATCGAGCGAAGCGCCATGGAGGGCCTGCTAGGGCGGCCGGCTCGTACCGCCTCCTCGATGCGGCTATCGCTGTCTGCCCTGGATGAAGCGCTTGCCCGCGCCGGCCTAGCGACTGACCTGCGCAGCGCCCTGGAAGCACTGGACGGGCCCCTGATCGATCCAGCAGCGCAACGCCTGGCCGAGGAGCGCCTCTGGCAGAAGGCCTTCGAGACCGTTGTGCAGCCACAGCTTCGCTCGCTTTGCGCCAGCGCGAAGGGGCGCCGCCTGATCAAGCGGCTCGCGGACGGCCCCGACAGCGCCGCTACCCTGCTGAAACGTGCCGAAGCCGTGCTTGCCCGGCTCCCCGAGCAAGGGCTACCGCTGGCCCGACTAGCCGCCGAAACGCTGGGCGACGCGCACGCCCTCGACAATGGGCGCCCCGAAGCGACGCTGGTGCTCGGGGCCACTCTCCCTGCCGAAGAGCAGGACGAGGACGCGCGCGCCCGCGACCGATGGGCGCGCCTCGGCGTAGCGATGAACGCGCTGGCCCGCCCGGTACTGGCGCTCAACCTGCCGGCAGCTTCCGATACCCCGTCGGGCGCCATTGCAGATCGCGCGCGCGAACTCGGCGAGCCCATTCACCTGAGCCTGCGCGGCCTGTTACGCTGCCCGCCGAACTGGCTGGTCGCCGGTCAAGCCGTTTACGTCTGCGAGAACCCGAGCATCGTGGCCATTGCGGCCGATCGCTTCGGCGACCACGCTCCGCCGATGTTCTGCACCGACGGCATGCCGGCAGCCGCCCAGCGGACGCTGCTGCGCCAGCTCTCGGACGCCGGTGCCGGGCTGCGCTACCACGGCGACTACGACTGGGACGGTCTGCGTATCGCCAATTTCGTCATCGACCGATTCGGCGCCCGTCCCTGGCGTTTCGGGGCCGTGCACTATCGGCCCAGGGAAAGCGGGCGCGTCCTGGAAGGCACGCCCGTCGTCGCCACATGGGACACGGAACTCGCTCCTGCCATGCAGCGAGCAGGAAAAGTGCTGGAAGAAGAAGCCGTCGTCGACGACCTTTTGGATGGTTTGCTCTAGCAGCGCCACGAATAGCTCGACATCTCCAGGCGAAGCGAACAACCCATCTCTCTCAAGGCACCTCAGAAGACCGAAGTTCCGTTGACAAGAATCCGGGTGAAGTCGTGCCGACTACAGCATCATCGCGCCAGCCGACAATGCCAAAGCTCGGCACCACCAAGCGCGCGCCGCATTCCCGGCAGGCAGTACCCCCCCCCAACGATGAGGCAGAGCGTAGCGATGCGCTGGAGTGGTCATGATCGCTGCCGCGCAGCCGGCCATCGCCTCGCCGCATGTAGAACTCGCAAGATGCGCACTTGCCCGCTCGTAACGTCGTACACCGCGATGTAATTCTCGTGGACGACCAGCTCACGGGTTCCCGCGACACGGCCGGGGCGACCAAGGTCGGGGTGATCGGCCAAACTGCTGGCCTTCGCCGAAATCTGCTCATCGAGCGATAGCGCCGCGCTCGGATTGTCTTGCGCAATGTAAGCACGGATCTGGGACCTGTCGGCAGCGGCCTCGCGCGTCCAAACCAGCTTCACGACGCCGCGCTTTTAGGCTTGCGCCGCGTTTCCTCCCGCCAGGCCACTGCTTCGGATTCGACATCCTCAGCCGACACCAGGTTGCCCGCGTCTGCTGAATCCCGGCCGATCTGGACTTCACGGCGGAACCAGTGCTCATGCATGGCGGCTTCGTCCTGCTGCCGTACGAAGTCCCGCATAAAGTCCCGCAACAGCTGCGCTCCGCTACGATCCCGAGCCTTTGCTGCTGCGGCGAACTGACCCTTCAGAGACTCATCGACCCGAAAGGTGAACGTGACGTCGTTCATGGCGCCGGCCTCATGTGTTACGTGTTAATGCAACGGTAACACATCCAACTAACCTGACCACGGCTCGCTGCTTGCGGTGCCCGAGTGCAATCCCAACTCAACGTGAGGGCATCAGATTGACACCCTCCCGCGTCGATGCCCCAGGGGTGCGATAGCCAACTTCGGATACTCACAGACTTACCCATGCCCTACCAATCCCTACTTGCACGGCGTCCTCTCGCGCTGCCGCTACCCCCTCAACACCAGCGTTGTCGCGGGCCTCAACAACACCATCAAGGCCATCAAGCGCCGTGCCTACGGCTAGCGCGATCGGGACTGCTTCTTGCTGGGAATCCGCGATGAACCAAGAGTGGGTGGTGGTCACACCCGCCCTGTCACTGGGGAACCTGCAGCAGGAATTTGCCGCAGCGCATTTCCAGCGGAGGGGAAACGCCGCCAAGTCGTTGATTTTATGGTGCCGGCGGAGAGAATCGAACTCCCGACCTTCGCATTACAAGTGCGAGTCCAGGGGCTTTTTGCCGCTTCTCAAATCGCCTAAATCACCAAAAATCAGCGCCTTGCGATCACCCCCGATCACTGCGGATCACCGGGGATCACTCGATTTTCGGAAAACCTGCAGCAGGAATTTGCAGCAGGCCGTCTTAGGGTAGCGCCAGCCAGCCGCGACGGGAAGGCCCCTCCCCAGGAAGGCAACGCCTCTGCCTTCAGAGCTAATACTTGCCTCGCGCGGTCTGCACAGTAAGCTGGGCGTCGTCACAGCGACCGGGCAATCCGATGACTGGCGAAGACTTCTCACTGATGATCATGGCGGCCGCCATGCCCATTGCACTGCTCGTCGCCATCGCGATCGTCGGGCTCGTAATCTGGCGTGATACCCGACGCGAGAGAACAAGTTCCGATGAAGCGCAGCCTGGAGGCTTCGGCAGCCACTAGGTGACTTCGGCGCCAGTCTTGCTTGGTCCTCGACACCAGAAGGGGCTACAGAGTTGCGCTTAGCCGGCAGGAAGCGTTGATCTACTTCTAGCGGTGCCCCACGCGCTGACGACTCACGGCAATCGCCATTGCTTGCGCAGGTCGGATGCGATTGCTTGCCCGTCTGTGGCGGCGCCAGGGATCGGCGCGTTTACGCCAGTAGTGACGCGCCAAGCATGAGAACCAAGTAGTGAGCGACGCCCGTAGTTGCATACATGCGAACCAAGCCGATCATCAATCGAACACCGCGCTCTAACTGGACAGCGTGTGCTGGTGGCCCCAGTTTCCGCTTGTTGCCTCACCTTCAAGCCACTTCGGAGGGCACTTCGTCTTCGGAAGGGAGAGGTTAGCAGAGAGAGTTGCGGCCGAGAAGGCAATTATTGCTCTCAGCAGCCACCCCCTGCGGATGCAGATGCGGAGGCTTACACAGGCCGTGCTCGTGAAAGGCGGAATCGGCGATGGACTCAGGCTGAGGCGACACTTACGCCTTCGCCGTTCTCCATCGCCAAGTCGCCTGTCGAGCCCGAAGAAGCGCCCCCAGTCGGAACGACTGGGGGCGCCGACAGGCTAGAGCCTGTTCACAGCGTCGCTACTGCCCCCGGTAGGTGTCCTTCAGCGGACTGGGAGCCTTGCGCGGTTCGTCATCCACCTCCTCGTCCGCCCGAAGCATATCGAGCAGCGACGGGCTCGGGGCGCTGGGCCGCTCGGTCTCGTGCTCGTTGCCCTGCAGCCGCAGGAAGGGACCGAGGTGGTGGCGAACGCAGTACTGGCAAAGGTCCGCCTGCAACTCGTCACCGTCGTAGTAGACGCGGTTGCTGTACCCCGCAAGGTACTTGAGGCGAAGAAACTCCGCGCGCTCGAAATGCGTGCGGGAATCGTTCCCCTCGGCTTTGAAGTGACACCGGTCGCAAACCACGCCGATGACTTCCTCGTTGCCGTACTGATCGATGCGTGTGATGTCCATATGACTATCTCCTAGACACAGTTCACCCGCCGGGATGGCAGGTTCCATGGAATAGGTGTCATCTGGACACGATAGACAGACTACAGACAGAAGTGCGCTGCGCCAAGACCTCCGGCCGCTTGGAATCCAATCAGCACGCGGCTCAAGCGAAGCCGCCGCTCTCTGCATGATCGAGGAAGGCATGCACACGAGAAGCTCTGCCTTCCTTGACCAGCGCTTCGGCGGTCCGCCCGCCAAACTCGGAAATGGGCTGGGCTCTGTAGTAGGCGTAGGCAATTACGGCACTACCAGCCAACGGCTCCAGGCGACGCAGTATTTGCTCAAACTCCCTTAGCCGGGACCGCGAATTGCTCGAAAGCCCCGCTGGCCCTTTTGACAGAGCGGTCCTCGGCAAGCCTAGAGTCGCCGCAAGATCCCTACGGGTAGTGCGTACGGCCGCACACAGCGGTCCGGGCATAGCGTCATGCTCAGTCATGTCGCGATGATAACGGTCCGACAACCGAAGCTGGCATGAATCCTTTCTTCACTAGTCGAGCGTCCAGTATGCGCCAAATCCGGACATGCGCCACTCACCAAAATTCGGCCGGTGGGGGCTGACTAGCGTCAAATTGCCGCACACAACGACAGAATCGTGATGCAGCGCGATGAATGCTAGTCTCTGAGGATGGTTTTCGGTTTAGCTAATCGCCCCGTCTTGGTGCCAGCGGCAGTCTGCTTGGTCATCCTGGCGCTCTTGGGCAGTAGTTTTCCCGAAATAGAGGTGCACAGCCATTCGGACACTATTACCGCTGAAGTGGCAGCGGACGATGTGCACCACGAGGGCGCCGACGTGTGGGGTGACCGCGACGGTCTCCACATTCACGCCTGCGCCTGTGTGGCGCACTGCTCAGCCTTCCCCACGACCACCGGCGATACCTGGATAGGCCGCCAGTCACCGGCCGCATCCGCTGAGCTAGCCAGATTGTCATCCGGGGTGATCGCTCCCCCCTTCCGCCCACCAATCGCCTGACATCTCCATACCGCTCGGTGCGTCGAAGCGCGCCGATGTCTTTAGATATGAATGGAGATGTCCATGGCATTACGCCATTGCCTGGCCGCGTGTGCGCTCGCTGCTGCACTGTTGCAGCCTGCGCACGCTGGCGGCGGCCTCAGCCTTATCGATGCTGTTTCCCGCGCGCTCGCGGAAAACCCCGAGTTGGCTCTGCTAGAGCAGCAACGTCGGTCGAAAGCAGCGCTCAGCCGCGAAGCTGCACAGCCACCACCGCTGGAGTTGGGCGTCGAGCTGGAAAACTTCGCCGGGACAGGCGGCAGCCGAGCCCTGTCAGGCGCTGACACGACCCTGACGCTGTCACGCGTGCTGGAGCGCGGCGACAAGGCCCTGCGCCGAGAAGCCGTCGCTGACGAACGCCGTGCCCTCGTACGCACAGAAGCGGATATCGCACGCCTCGAGCTTCTGGCACGCGTCGCCACGCGGTTCATTCACGTCGTTCGAGACCAGCGCCTGCTCGAAGTAGCTGAGGAAGCCGTCGACCTTGCTGAGCAAACGCACCGACAAGCCCGCGAACGCGTCGACGCCGGAGCCGCACCGAACAGCGAGGCGGTTCGCGCCGAGATCGACCTCGCCAACGCCGAACTGGAGCTTGAGCACGCCGAGCACGAGTTGAAAGCCACGCGGATCAGCCTCGCCAGCCTTTGGGGTGAGCGAGACCCTCGCTTCAGCCGTGCCGTAGCCGACCTTGAAAAGCTCCCGGCTCTCGACGCGATCGATCCCGTCATGGCGAAGCTGAAGCGCAATCCTCAGCTTCGCAGACTCATGGAGGAACAACGCGTAGCGGATGCGCGCTCTCGGCTGGCTCGCTCGAAGGCGTTTGCTGATGTGCGCGTCTCCGGTGGCGTGAGGCGTCGCGAAGCCTCCGACGATACGGCCTTCGTTGCCGGCATCACGATTCCGCTGGGCAGCACCGAGCGCGCCCAACCTGGTCGAGAGGCAGCTCGCGCTGAGGCACGAGCGGGTCAGCACGCCATCGAGGCGGCGGAACGCGAGCTCTATGCAGTCCTCTACGGGCGTTACCAGGAGCTCCAGCACGCCCAGACGGAATTCGACGTCTTGCGCGAACGCATTCTGCCCGCTGCCGAATCCGCTCTGAGCGATATCCGAAGCGGCTACCAGCAGGGCCGCTACAGCTACCTGGAGTTGGCCGACGCGCGGCGGCAGCTGATTACGCAGCGTCGCCGGAGTATCCGGGCAGCCGAACGCTATCACCGCCATCTCATTGAAATCGAGCGGCTGACGGGAAGCGCCGTCGCCGTCCCGAACTAGGAACCGACCCATGTCCCATCATCACAATGCGCTTGCATGCCTCGCCCTGCTTGCAGTCACAGCATTCGGAACCGCTCCGCTCCATGCAGGCGGCGGCCACGGTGCAACAAGCGCGACAAGCAGTGACGAGATCGAAACCGGCGAGCACGGCGGCCGGATCCTTCGCAAGGATGACTTCCGCCTCGAACTCGCCATCGCTGAAGGCAATGGCCTGCCAGCCGAATTTCGCGCCTGGGCGTGGCGGGATGGTCAGCCCCTAGATCCCGCGATGCTCGATATCGAAGTCCGCCTGCAGCGTCTCGGTGGGCGAATAGACGTTATCGACTTCGAACCCACGGGCGATTTCCTGCGGGGGCGCCAGACCATCGCCGAGCCCCACTCCTTCGACGTGCGCGTCGAGGCCCGTCACGACGGCGACAGCTTCCGCTGGAGCTATGCCAGCCACGAAGGCCGCACACGCATTCCGGAGGCGATTGCCACCGATGCCGGAGTAGCCACGGAAGCGGTGGGCCCGGCGACGCTGAACCAGACGCTCACATTGACAGGCCGCGTCCGCGCCGCTCCCGATGCGGTCGCTCGTGTGGCAGCACGCTATCCGGGCGCGGTTACAGAAGTCCATGCTGACTTGTACGAGCGCGTTGACGAGGGCGACGCCCTGGCAACGGTGGTAGCCAGTGAGAGCCTCCAGACCACGGTGGTTCGCGCGCCTCGCAGCGGCATGGTGATCGAGCGTTCAGCCGCCATCGGCCAGCAAGCGGGCAGCGAAGCGCTATTCGTCGTCGCCGATCTAAGCCGGGTATGGGTGGAACTCGATGCGTTTCCCCGAGACCTCGCCGAAATCCGTGCCGGCCAGCCGGTCTCGGTGCATGGCCTGGATGGCACTGCGCTTGCCGAAGGAAGCATCAGTCGCATCTCCCCGACCAGCGGTCCGCGTCAGAACGTCCACCTTGTGGTTCCAGTCAACAACGCCGAAGGCGCGTTGCGCCCTGGCCACTTCGTGCGCGGACATATCGTGGTTGCCAGGAAGGAGGTCGCGCGCGCGGTACGTCGACGCGCCCTGCAGCGCTTCCGGGACTTCGATGTGGTCTACGCGCGCTTCGGCGACACCTACGAAGTCCGGATGCTGGAGCTTGGCGAGCGTGACGACACCTGGGTGGAAGTAAAGGCAGGCATCGCGCCTGGAACCGAATACGTCTCCAGCAACAGCTTTCTGATCCGCGCGGATATCGAGAAATCCGGCGCCAGCCACGATCACTGACAGGGGCCGGACAATGCTCGATCGAATCATTGCTGCGGCCATCGCCCAGCGCTGGCTGGTGCTGCTGGCCATGCTGGGAATCGCCGGCCTGGGTTTCTACAGCTATCAGACACTGCCAATCGACGCTGTGCCGGACATCACCAACGTCCAGGTCCAGATCAATACCGAGGCACCGGGCTACACCCCGCTCGAAGCCGAACAGCGCATTACCTATCCGATGGAGACCTTGCTGGCGGGTCTACCGAAACTCGACTACACCCGTTCGCTATCTCGATACGGTCTGTCACAGATCACGGTGGTCTTCGAGGAAGGCACCGATATCTATTTTGCGCGCCAGGTCATCAGCGAGCGTCTGGCCGAAGCGCGTGACGTCATTCCCTCGGGGCTCTCCCCCAGCCTTGGACCTATTGCCACGGGCCTGGGCGAGATCTTCATGTACACGGTCACCGCCGAGCCCGGCAGCGGCTACGACGCCGCCGATCTACGTACGATCCAGGACTGGATCATTCGCCCGCAGATGCGGCTGACCGAAGGCGCCACCGAAGTGAACACCGTCGGCGGCTATGAGAAGCAATATCAGGTCGCGCCGGATCTAGAAAAACTCATCGCCTTCGGCTTCGGCCTCGACGATCTGATTCAGGCGCTGGAAGCGGGAAACGACAACGTCGGCGCTGGTTACATCGAACGGCACGGCGAGCAGAACCTCGTCCGTGTACCGGGCCGTCTCGGATCCATTGCGGACATCGAAAGCCTGATCGTGGGTGAAGTCGATGGCGCCCCCGTGCGGATAAGCGATGTTGCGGCCGTCACGGAATCCAGCGCACTGCGAACCGGCGCAGCCACACAGGATGGCCAGGAAGTCGTGCTCGGCACGGTGATGATGCTGATCGGCGAAAACAGTCGCGTGGTCGCCGAGAATGCGGGCAAGCGTCTTGAACAGGTGCAGGCATCGCTACCGGATGGCGTGCGGGTCAATCCGATCTATGACCGGACGTCGCTGGTCGATAAAACCATCGCCACGGTTCAGAAGAATCTCGCCGAAGGCGCTCTGCTGGTCATCGCCGTGCTGTTTCTTCTGCTTGGCAATTTCCGTGCTGCACTCATCACGGCTGCCGTCATCCCGCTGGCCATGCTTGCCACCATGACGGGCATGGTCCAGGCCGGCGTCAGCGGCAACCTGATGAGCCTTGGCGCGCTGGACTTCGGCCTCATCGTCGACGGCGCCGTGATCATCGTCGAGAACTGTCTGCGCCGGCTGGGAGAGGCGCAGCGCCAGGCAGGCCGACTGCTGGGGCGCGAGGAGCGCCTGGACGTACTGCGCTCGGCGTCCACCGAAGTGATCCGGCCCGCCACATTCGGCGTGCTCATCATCCTCGTGGTGTACGTGCCGATTCTCACGCTGACCGGCGTCGAGGGGAAGATGTTCCGGCCCATGGCGCTTACGGTCATCATGGCGCTGTCTGCGGCCCTCATCCTCGCGTTGACCTTTGTTCCCGCCAGCCTTGCCGTGCTGATGCGCGGAAAGGTCGCGGAGAAAGAGGGGCTGATCATGCGGGGCGCGCGGCGCGGCTATCAGCCGTTGCTGCAACTTGCTCTGAAGGCGCGTATTCCCGTGGTTTTGACCGCGCTCCTGCTCGTGCTTGGCGCTGCGTGGCTCGCCACGCGTCTGGGAACCGAGTTCGTCCCACAGCTTGACGAGGGGGACATCGCCATGCACGCGCTGCGCATCCCTGGAACCAGCTTGAGCCAGTCGGTCGAGATGCAGAACGACCTCGAGGCGCGGCTCAAGCAGTTCGACGAGGTGTCGCATATCTTCAGCAAGATCGGCACGCCGGAAGTGGCAACGGATCCCATGCCGCCTTCCGTTGCGGATACCTTCATCATGCTGAAGGATCGCGCCGACTGGCCGAACCCGGAGCGCAGAAAGAGCGACCTGGAGGACGAAATCCAGGCTGCCGTATCGCAAGTTCCCGGCAACAAGTACGAATTCACGCAGCCCATCGAGATGCGTTTCAACGAACTCATCTCCGGCGTCCGCGCTGACGTGGCGGTGAAGATATTCGGCGATGATCTCGAGCGATTGCTCGCGCTTGGCGAAGGGGTCACCGGCGTTGTCGGCGGTGTTGACGGAGCCACCGACACCCGCATGGAGCAGGTCAGCGGGCTGCCGGTGCTGAGCGTTCAACCGAATCGGGAAGCGCTCGGGAGATACGGGCTTCAGGTAAGAGACCTGCAGGAGTCCGTGCGTACCGCCCTGGGCGGCGCCGTTGCCGGCGAGATCTATGACGGCGATCGTCGCTTTGAGCTGGTGGTCCGGCTGGACGACAGCAAACGAAGCGACGTGGACGCGTTGCAGAGGCTGCCTCTCTCCCTGCCGGGGTCGGACCCCGGATATGTCCCACTGAGGGAAGTTGCTGACGTTGAGCTTGTGATCGGGCCGAACCAGATCAGCCGCGAGAACGCCAAACGCTTTGTCACCGTCACCAGCAACGTGGGTGATCGCGATCTCGGTTCCTTCGTGGCGGATATACGGTCCGCAGTATCGACTCAGGTCGACATCCCCAGCGGTTACTGGACGGAGTACGGCGGGACTTTCGAGCAACTGCAATCCGCCAGTCAGCGACTGAGTATCGCGGTCCCGGTAACGCTCACATTGATCCTCGCTCTCCTCTTCGCGGCCTTCGGCTCTCTTCGGGATGCCCTGTTGGTTTTCACCGGCGTTCCTCTGGCACTGACAGGTGGCGTTGCTGCCTTGTGGCTGCGAGACATGCCGCTCTCCATCTCGGCGGCTGTCGGCTTCATTGCCCTGTCAGGCATCGCCGTCCTCAACGGAGTCGTCATGCTTTCCTTCATCCGGCAGCGCTACCACGAGGGAGAACCGCTGCAGGAAGCCATTATCGAAGGCGCCCTGACCAGGCTTCGGCCGGTTCTCATGACTGCCTTGGTCGCCAGCCTCGGCTTCGTGCCCATGGCCTTGAACGTGGGCACCGGAGCGGAAGTTCAGCGGCCACTCGCAACGGTCGTGATCGGCGGCATCCTATCCAGCACGCTCCTGACTTTGCTGGTCCTCCCCGCCCTGTACCGCCTTACTCACCGCGCGCGGCGGGAATAAGCCGACCAGACCTGTGTATGCCCTGAGCAGATCCCGGTTAGGGAGCCTGATCGCCAATGCGACACGGACTCGCCTACTAGGGCTGTTCAGGGCTGCAGGGGCAGCACGACCTCGATTCAGCGCGGCGGCGGCGCCTCCATCGACAGCAGGACTCGTGCTTTGGGGTTGTTCCTGGTGCCCGAAGTGCTCGCTATGCGCCAGAAGCGAACTTCTGCCTAACGGCAGGGCAAAGCGGCGACGGAGTGAAGCCGATGGGGCCAAAAAGCAGCGCTTTCTGGCGTCCGCTTGAGCCCTTTGTTAGCCCAATGCCTCCCCATCACTGTGTAAATGCCCAAAGCACGGCTGCAACCATCATCACCCCGAAGCCAACCCGTATTGCGCGGCTCTTGCCCGGAGCTCTCATAAGCGGGCCAATCAGGCTCCCCAAACACAACCACCCAAGATCGACGGCCGCAGTAACCACAAGACAAACTAGCCCGGTAACGACCAGGGCCAGGCCCGTTGGAGAAATAGGCAACAAGAAGTTCGAGAAGATGGCCAGGAATGCGGCGTAGCCCTTTGGATTCAGGACACTTAGCAGGATTCCGTCGCGTATCTTGGGCGCTCCAGCAGAGGCAACGTTCGCTGGCCCCGTCGATGCAGTGGCTATTTTCAGTGCCAGATAACAAATGTACACCCCGCCCAGGATCTTGAGAGCCAATTCGGCACTGGGAAAGGCAGTGAAGAGCGCGGCCATCCCTGCACTCGCCGAAACGAGCGCAAAGGCCAGGCCCAGGAGGTTCCCCAAATAGAATGGAATGCCAGACCGAATACCAAAACTTGCGCTTGTTGCTGCTAAAGCGAGCGGTGCCGGGCCAGGAGATCCGACCAAAAGCAAAGTTCCGATAATTAACGCTGCCAATGCTTCACTCATCTCGTCTTCATTTCCTCAAAACTCAAAACGCATCTACGCGGCCCCTTCTGTTTCCGAGGCGATCGCTTTTGTTCATCGGTGCCCTTGTAGCGCAGCAAAAATGGCATCGGGTGGCGCCCAACGCGGCGACCCCACGCTGGTTCCGTGCCGACGCCCAGGCGCCCGGTTGGCTCTCCCGGTTGAACACGCTGTTGGAAGGGCCCAGCGGACTATTGCCGCTGAATGCAGCCGCCTCGCTCATTCGCTGGGAGCGGCCCGCATCACCCTTCTTCGCACCGTCTCCGCTGTCGCGGCAGATGTCGGCGGAGTGCGGCGAGATAGCGCCCCTGTACGCCTGGGAGCGTGTCGCACAGATCGCCGACAACGGCCCAGCGACTGAGGTCCTGCGGGATTTGGGCAAGGCATTCGAGGAACCAGGCACCTTGACCGCTCAGGTAATCACTTCGAATGTCACTAGCCGAGGTGGCATCGATGGGCGAGCCGTTTGGCGGGAGCGAAGCGGGTGAGGGGCAGAGGGCTATTGCTATATGCCAATAGCCGTCAGTCGACACAGATCGTGGTCTGTTCTCCAGTCGCAGTCCCATCAGTTGCATCCACCGTCCGACCTGCGGGCACTAAGTCCGCCGCGCTCAGCCCGGAAGCGTCCCGGGCTCGACACCCACCACCTGAATGCTGCGATCGGCGCGCTGTTCGATATGCCATCGCATCGTCTGGCCAACAGACAGCCCGATGAGTGCAGCGCCCAGCGGGCTGACTACCGAAATCCGTCCAGCCGCGACGTCAGCCTGACAGGGATAGACGAGCTGGATGCGGCGCACGGCGCCGCTGTCGACTTCGCGGTAAGTCACCCAGGATCCGAAGCGCACCACATCCGCCGGCATCCGATCGCTAGGAACCGGCCGCGCACGCGACACTTCTTCGAGCAGGTATTCGCCTACATCGGGTGCGGTTTGGGTGGCCTGTTCGGCCAGGCGATAGAGGTAGTCGTAGACCGCCTCGTCGATGATCAGCGGCGGATTTTCCTGGATGGTGGACTGACGGTGGTGCATCACGTACTCCTGCGGGGAAGGGCGCGCCCGACGGGTCGATGCCCTGAAAAGAGAGCTCGGCGGCGACCGCGCGCGCGAGAGCGCGGCAGCGGTTCACCGCCAGGAGGAAGTCACAAGATCAGGCGCCCCGGACCGGGGCGCGATGCCGCAGCCCGGGGCCTAGGAGCCGGAGATGAGATGCGCCGCGCGTGGGCGCGGCGGCTGCGGACTGGTTACTTGCTGCATAGCTGGATAGTCAGCCTTTCCCGGAAGCCTGTCAATGGCCGGGTCGCCGCTCGGTGAGATGCCCTATTCCGTCCGGCGAGACTCGAGGACACACCACGGTTCACTTCCGCCTTGTGCCAATAGCGGACTTCTGCTTGAGGCCCGCTTTGCCGGCCGCTCTACTTTTGCGGCGCGCACCCAGCGTGCCGGTGGCTCGAGCACGAGGCTGACCGGTCTACACACCCCGGATCTGATCCCAGTACGAGAAACTAGGAGCTGACTTGCGCGCCAAGGGCAAAGTCTTTTAGCGATGGAACGCGAAGCGCACCGATGTGCTTGATGCCGATGACTACTCGTCTCGACACCCATCAGTACCTTCTGAGAGGGCGAGCGCGACCGCTCGGCCCAGGGACGACGCACCCCCTCCCTTCTACGACTACCTTGCATCGACTATCAGGCAAGAAACTGCTATAAAAGGTATCGGCAACTCGTTGTGTTACTGGAGGTTGCTTGTGGCTGACTCGCAAATTGAATGGACTGATTCCACATGGAATCCCGTTGCCGGGTGCTCGCTCGCCAGCGCCGGCTGCACAAATTGCTATGCAATGAAGATGGCCCGGCGCCTAGAAGCAATGGGTGTAGAAAAATACGCGGGCCTCACTCAAAAGCATGGCAACGCCGTCACATGGAACGGTGTAGTTAGAGAAGACCATGCTGCCCTGGAAACACCCTTGCGCTGGCACAAGCCACGCAAGATCTTCGTGAACTCCATGAGCGATCTCTTCCATCCTGATGTAAGCGATGGATTCATCCTTGATGTATGGCGTGTTATGGAAGAAACGCCGCACCATAATTATCAAATACTAACCAAACGCCCTGAGCGTATGAGTGAGCTCGTCGCTCGATCGATTAAAACAGTATTGCCTAATGTGTGGCTCGGTACGAGTGTCGAGAGTCACGCGGTCGCCAACCGAATAGTCGACCTTACGAGCACCCCTGCGGAGATAAGATTCATTTCTTTCGAACCGCTGATTGCTCCTGTGGGGGCAATTGATCTATCGGACATACACTGGGCTATAGTGGGAGGGGAAAGCGGCCCTGGCGCGCGACGTATACGCGAAGCATGGGTGGATGAGATCCATGAACAGTGTGTGGCACAGAATACTGCGTTCTTCTTCAAGCAATGGGGCTCATGGGGAAGCGATAACAAAAAGCGCTCTAAGAAAGCAAACGGACGGAAATACCGTGGTCGCACATGGGATGAGATGCCGATAGACACTCTTCCCGCATAAGGTCTATGGAGGGAGGCGCTAATGCCAAAAAAAGATTTTGAATGGGAGAACGGCGTCCTACTAAAAGACCATACGCGGAAGAAGCACGCGATCCTTCGCGCATATTTTTCCGAATACCTTCACACACGTTGCCAGAATCGCCGTCAAGAGCGGTTCAGACTTGTCGTCGTCGACGGCTTTGCGGGCGGAGGATTATACCAATGTGGCACACCTGGATCCCCGATAATATTCTTAGATTGCCTTAGAGAATCTGTAGCACGCATCAACACGCAACGCTTTGAAGAAGGCTTCAACCCCGTTGAAATTGACTGTCTTCTGCTGCTCAATGAAAAAGACAGCGCCGGTCTAGAGCTATTACGGAGAAACATCACCCCCTACGAGCAGGCGACGAAGGGCACCGAAGGTCTAAATTTATGGATCGAGTATTATAATCAACCATTTGACAACGTCTACCCTATAATCAAGAAGAGAATACTCGGAGCCAAATGCAAGAGTGTTTTCTTCAATCTTGACCAAAGCGGTTACTCCCAGGCAACCGAAGAGCATGTGCGCGACATCATGTCCTCTTGGCCTAGGGCAGAAGTCTTGCTGACCTTTATGGTTAGCACGCTTTTGGCATTCATATCTCGCGATACCACGAAATCCAGGGTTCCACTGGATCCTACATTGCAAGAAAGCGTCAAGGCAGTCCTGAATGATAATAGCCTTATGGCGAGATCCGAATTTCTAGGGGCTATAGAAAAAGTTGCCTACGAAAACCTCAAATCCTGCGCGCCTTTTGTAAGCCCATTTTCGATCAAAAACCCAGCCGGTTGGCACTACTGGTTAATGCATTTTGCGAACGTGGCGCGAGCACGCCAAGTCTACAATGATGTACTGCATATGGACGGAAACACCCAAGGCCACTTTGGACGGTCAGGGCTGAAGATGCTTGCCTACGACCCAGACAAATATACTGGGCAGATTTACTTGTTCGATAAAGATGCCCGGCAGCGTGCCTTGGACGAGCTTTATGACGATATACCTCGATTCGTTGCCGAGGAAGGCGACGTGATGAGCGTAGGGCGTTTCTACGAAGCAGCTTATAGCGAGACACCTGCGCACAGTGACGACATCCATCGAAGCATGATCGATAATCCAGATGTCGAAGTTCTCACACCCAATGGTGGGTCACGCAGGGAAGCTAAGACAATAAGGCCGGAGGACGTCATCAAGCTTAAGCCACAGAAGAGCTTCTACTTCGGGTTCTAATGCACCAGAAGGAACCGGAAAACTTACGAATAAATAGTGAATGGCTCCTTTGTGCCTCCGCTGGGCAGCCTAATTCTGACCATGGTTTCACGTCTGCCTTGTGCCAGAAACCGTCATCACCAAGAAGCCTTATTCTCCCTTTACCGTTCTCCAATCACCACAAAACTCGCACTGCTACTTGAGCAGCCAAACAACTAAAGTGATCATCCCTGCAAGTGCGGTGCTGGTGATGGCAGTTGCTCGCAGGGTAGCCAATACCGTCTGGCGCTGCATGGATCGGTAAAAGGAGTCGACGCTCTTGCGCGACATGCCTTGGTTTAGCATGTCGGCTTCAAATCGCACCGTCCTTCCGGAGAGCATGGCAAAAACAGCAATCGCCACCAAGATGTAAGTGAAACCAAATATTGCGATATACAGCATTTCATCTGCCCCGCTAGACCCGAGATAACGCCACCCAAACCGGCGGCAAATTCTGCATAGAGTTTAGCGCCAGGCTCAGCTTGTAGCCCCCATACTCATGGTGTTCTAGATGTTCGCGGATTATAAATACCTCTTGGTCACATATTTGGCGCCTTTACAAGGGGCCAACCATGGTTTCGCTTCTGCTTTGTTCCAGTAGTCGCCGCCCCACAGAGGGCGTGATATGTAATCTATTGCTTTCTACCTGCAATATTCATTAACCATTCTTCCTATAACCCGCTTAACCCGCTTATAGGAATTTGGAAGATTTTTGTGTGGGAGGGCCCTAACCACATATGAAATGTTCTCAAGTTTTTTGATCTGCTTCTTCCTTTTAACCAGAAGTTCTTCTGGCACCCTCTTGGCCTCTGGAACGCCGAATCTCTCAAACAGCATTCTACGGGCCGTATCCGACTCGATAAGATCCATCTCAAGACTATAACGCATACATATGATCTTGTACGGTTCAAGAAGATCCATCGCTCTGCTATGATTAGTCCGTAGGAGGCCGAGCAATCGATCTCTATCTTGACTTCGAGGAACAAGGTCTTGAACAAGCCGATGATCCTTATAATCGAACCCATAATAAGGGAACCCTCGTGCGGATCTGCTAGCGTCGAGCGAATCCTTTCGGTACGGCACAAAACAATCTTTATCTACGATTAAGAGGCGAGGGATAGCAAGACTGTCCAGAAGATGAAGCGGATACCTAAGATTGTCGACGCTGTTCATATTGAGGACAGTCACACCTTGCAATTCAAGGTCGACAGAATTCTGCTCTAGGAGCTGTCTAACAATTGCTGCATCGATGCTACCTTCGCACATAACCACGAACCGGCTAAATAGAAAATCACTATTGCGCTGGGAATGAAAGTTGTAGTATCTCTCTTCTTGAAGACCGTGATCCTCGAAGAAGCTATCTGATATCTGATTAACAACTGTTTTAAACCCGCGCTTTGCTTCTTCAACTTTACGGACGAGAATGAGATCTTCGTGCGACACCTGATCTACTAGCACAGGCGAGTGGGTGGTGAAAAGAAGCTGCATTTTTGTTCCGGTAGCCCTTTTCAAGGCAGAGAAAAGTTGGCGCTGAGCCTGTGGGTGAAGATTAATTTCCGGCTCTTCAACACCTACCATCAAAGAACAATCTCGCAACGACGCAAGAAGTCGGTAGAGGGCGATAATCACCAAGCTCTGAACGCCCGTTCCACAATCAGAAACATCGAACTTGGCAGCCCCCTCAACCACGTTAAACCTAATGCCATCAAGGAAGTCCTTGTAGGTCAGGCCATCCGAAAACCCAATTTCGAAGCCCAGCCCGGCGCTTATTCCTACCAGCCCCCTTAGTTCTTTCGCGACTTTCGCTAGAGCGTTTCGTTCAATAGAGGCTGTAGCCTCCTTGAATCGAGGGGTAACTGAATCTCTGCTTTTGAAATGACGCTCAAGGTAGGCAACAACCACCGCTTTTAGAACAGCGGCTTCCTGCCACCGGAGCTTTTCGGCATCTCTGACGGACGGTATCAGGACAAAGTCTAGATGACATTTAATGACATCCAGAACGCTCAAGTCGCATGGGTTGTATCGGCCCTCTTGCAGTGCGTGCAAAGAGCGAGTATTAGATGAATGATTATACGTCAGTCGTATGGTTAAATAATCACCGTCAGAATAATCGTCCAGATCGGCGAGGCCTTCAACGCCAGAAAACTCGATCTCGATGCGTGCATGGGTGCGCGGCGCATATTGATGCTGGCCTAATCGAAAAGCATCCTCTTCTTCGTGAAAATGGAAAAAGCTATTTAGCGCTCGCAGCACCGCAGACTTTCCGGAGTTGTTCTCTCCAACAATCGCAGAAACTTCTGAAGCGCGAATAGTTGCGCCTTCTACAGACCGAAACTTCTTAATTCTTATCTTTGTAATTTTCATCCCGCCCCTAAAAAATGGTCTGATTAATTCCAAGAAGTGATGGCGAACTTATATTGCACAATTAAATACTTCTTCTCTACTCCACGGGTGGCGGAATAGCAGTTAGGCGCACCAGCACCGAGATTTACCCCCACTTTGCCTTTTAGGCCGCCGCCAATAAATCAATTCCGCGGACTCGCCTATATGTCTGCACGTGCGAGATGCTCAATGGGCGAGCGCCTCTCATTCCGAAGACTTCCGCTATGGGCTGATACCGGTCAACTTGCAGCAACCTGAACCGCTCGTCAAAAACTCTGTTGCTCGCCCTCGTCGTCGCCTTTGAACGGCGTGGCTCGCGCCAGCCCCATCCATGTGCTGAAGTCGAGTCCCGTGTTCCGCTGAGCGGCTTCCCGCGCAAGGCATAAAGCACCCTCCTTCTCGATCCAGACGCCCCATGGCTCAGGAACTTCGTTCGCCTCCCCCACCCCCGCAGCGAGGACGAAGTAGCAGCGGGCACTCAGCGCTTCGTAGGCGGCTCGTTTCTCCGTTGCGCGCAGCTCGCTCAGCAGATCGGACCGCCGCACCTTGATTTCATGAACTTCCGGGGCGAGACGATCTTCCCGGCTGGTGCGGCGAATCGAGAACAGGTCCGGGCGTACCCGGTTCCACCCGGACTCGAGGCGCGCTCGCAAGGACAGCTCGCTAAAGCAGAGGCGTCCTCCGACCATCAATTGCTGGCCCATGCGTTCGATCAGCGCAGCGTGTCCACCGAAGGCGTTCTGGTTGGACTTGCGCTGTTGGGCCAGTGCCTCGATTCCTGCCTCGGTGAGATGCACTGTGTCGGCACCCTCACTCCGCTGAAGCAAGCCGGCGGCGAGCAGATCTAATTCGACAGGGTCGAGATAGGGCCATCCGGCCGAGCGGTACATGCGACGGAGGCGCTGCCAGTGGACGCGGGTCAGTGCCTGGTGGGCGCCATCGGGGGTATTTCCGTCATCAGCCACGGCCTATCTCCGTCGCGCGTGGCGCAGGCCTTCCATGTCGTGGAAAGGCAATGGCGGCCGTCCGAAGAAGACCATCACAGCCATCCACTCCGGGCCGTGTGGCTCGGTGGCCTTCGGCAGATACCAGTCGACCACGAGATGCGCCACCTCGTGCGGAATGGTCTGCTGGATCATGCGCACCGGGTATCGCACGAGGAGCTGCGGATGGACACGGATCCATTGCTCGGCTTCACCCAGGAGGCTGCGCTCCGTCACCGCCATCCCGGCGGTCGCGCCGCGCAAGTCGAATACGGTTCTCGGCCTCGGAATGGGCGGCGCAAGCTCATCGAAGCCGGATATCGCTCGCGCCTGCTCGATCCAGTGGTCCACGGCCTTCTCCAGGCGAGCCCGGACGCGGTCGGGATTGCGGCGCCTCGCACCCTTCTCCCACTCGATGCCGTGCTGGTCGCGCTCCAGTGGCACGTCGGTCCACGGCGCGGTCAGCTTCTGATCCCAGAAGCCCTCTTCCAGTAGCGAGCGCCTGGTCACGGGGAATTGGCGCCGAACGCTTCAACCAGGCCCGTATCGTCATTGCTCGGGCTGTTCACCCGGCGGGAGACCGGATGGGCGGCGATGGCGTCGAGCCGATTTCTCTCCAGTAGTTTGCTGAGCGCCGCCTTGTCATGCTGCTCGGGGTCGGCCCAACGGATTGCGGCATCGCCTTTCAGGATCACGGGCATGCGGTCGTGGACCTCTGCGGCAGGACCTTTCGCCGCTCCGGTGATGATGGCCACGGTCAGGGACGCGCCGGTACGCGCATCGGCGCACTCGGAATACAGGCCGGCGAAGAGCAACAACCCCTTGTCCGGCGCATGCAGGAAATGCGGCTGCTTGATGGTCTGGACTTCGCCGGTCTCTGTATCGATGTGCTCGCGCTGCGCCCACTCGTACCAGCCCAGGGCCGGTATCAGGCAGCGGCGCTTTGCGAAGGCATCGCGCCACATCGGCTTGTCGGCGGCAGATTCGACGCGCGCGTTGATGGTACTGCGCGGCTCTTCGTCCTTCTTCCACCAGTGCGGGATGAAGCCCCAGCGGGCGGTGTCCAGCGTGTAGCCGGGTTCGCTGTCGCCAAGCAGCACGGGCACCGCCATAGTCGGGGCGGTATTGAAGCTCGGCTTCCAGAGCAGGCCGCGCTTGCGGCCGACCTCGACCGCCCGCTCGATGGCGGCTTCCTCAGGGGATACGAAACGTCCGCACATGTTCTGACGATACGACCTGCTGCTGGCGATGGGGAGTCAGCCGAAGATGGCCTCGACGGCATTGACTGTATAAATGAATGGGGTATCCGCTTAGCTCCACAATTTCGAGCACTGTACATAACCCCAGTAGTGGTACTGTACACAAATGCCCGAAGCAAGCAAGGACTATCCCGGCAACTGGCGCGAATTCCATGCGTGGTTCGCGACAGAGCAGGCCTGTATCGAGTACCTGGAGAAGGTCCGCTGGCCAGAGGGCTTCGTCTGCCCGAGCTGTCAGGAGCATGCCGAGCCCTATCGCGTCAGCCGGTCTCGGCTCGTGTGCAGGGCTTGCCGCTATCAATGCACCGTCACGGCCGGCACGATCTTCGAGAAAACGCGCACGCCACTACAGGTCTGGTTGGCAGCTGCGTGGTACATCACGAATCAGAAGCAAGGCGTCAGCGCCTTGGGGCTGCAGCGCGTGCTGGGTCTAGGCAGTTATCAGACCGCATGGACGATGCTGCATCGATTCCGACGCGCCATGGTGCGTAGTGGCCGTGACAAGCTTCAGGGAACGGTCGAGGTCGATGAGACCTACGTGGCAATCACGGACCGAACGGTAGGTCGTTCAATTAAAGGCAAAAAGAGCCGGACCGGCCATGCATTCGTTGCCGTAGCGGTGGAGATCATCGAGCCGAAAGGCTTTGGTCGCATTCGGCTACAAAGGCTGGAGAGAGACTCTGCCGAGCACGTTGAGCCGTTCATCAAAGGCGCCGTAGCGCCTGGCTCGATCGTCAAGACCGACGGGTCTGCCGCCTACCGGTCACTTGCCAGTCTTGGTTATGACCATCGTCGGTCTGTGATGCTCGGCGCTGATGTGCCAGCGCACGTCTCGCTCGCCGGCGTTCACCGCGTGGCGGCACTGCTCCAGCGCTGGTTGATGGGAACTCATCATGGCGCTGTGCAACCTCGCCACCTTGACGCCTACCTCGACGAATTCGCCTTTCGGTTCAATCGCCGAAAGTCAGGTTCACGAGGAATGCTCTTCTATCGCTTGATGCAGCAAGCGCTGGAAACCGCTCCATTGACCTATGAAAGCGTCGTTTCGACTCAGTCGAAAACAGCTCAAGCGTAGGTGGAGCTAAGTGGATACCCCTTATAAATGAACAGCCCCAGCATAGCAGCGCCCTCCGACGCTGAGCACCTCCTTGCCCGACATCCGCCTGCCTTCGCCACTGCCACGCGGTCGTGGCCACCCCTGGACCGCGATTCCGTCTCCGCGACGCGGTCTGCCGAACATCGCCGCCTTCTACCGGCCAACCGCCGAAAGCCGGCGCCAGCGGCTGCCCTACGTGCATTCCCCGGCACCGCAGGCGGGCTTTCCGAGTCCGGCGGCCGACTACGTCGAGGACACGCTGGATCTGCACACGCTGATGGTGCGCAATCCGCCGGCGACCTTCTATGTCCGTGTGCGTGGTGAGTCCATGAAAGATGCCGGCATCCACGACCAGGACATCCTGGTAGTGGATCGCTCCATCGATCCGGCGCCGGGCCGCATCGTGGTCGCGGTGGTGGACGGCGATTTCTACGTGAAGCGCCTTGCGAAGCTGGCCAGCGGTGTCATGGCACTTGCCTCGGAGAATGCCCAGGACGCGGAGCAGTATCCCGACATCCGGCTCGACCGGGTGCAGGACTCGACCATCTGGGGTGTGGTGACCGGTGCGCTCCGCCAGTTCTGAGCAGCGCTTCGCGCTGGTCGACGTCAACAACTTCTATGTGAGCTGCGAGCAGCTTTTCCAACCGAAGCTTGTGGGAACGCCGGTGGTGGTGCTGTCGAACAACGACGGCTGCGTGGTGGCGCGCTCACCGGAGGTGAAGGCGCTGGGCATCCGCATGGGTCATCCCTGGCACCAGCTCAAGCGGGAGACGCGCGAGCACGGCATCAAGGCCTTCTCGTCCAACTACACGCTCTACGCGGACATGTCGCAGCGGGTGATGGCCATCTTGGGTGACATGTGCCCAGCGCAGGAGGTGTACAGCATCGACGAGTGCTTCTGCGACCTCACAGGCATCGGGCATCCCGCCGAACACGGTCGAGCGATGCGGCAGCGCATTGGTCAGTGGACGGGGCTACCGGTGTGCGTAGGTATCGGCAGCACGAAGACGCGTGCCAAGCTCGCTAATCACATTGCGAAGAAGAATCCCGAGCATGGTGGGGTGTTCGATCTGGAAGCCCTCGATGCGGCAGAACAAGCGGCGTGGCTCGATGCAATTCCCGTGTCGGAAGTCTGGGGCATCGGTGGCCGGATGACCGGGTATCTGGAGACCATGGGCATCCCCACCGCTAGAGCACTGCGGGACGCCGATCCGACACATATCCGCCAGCGCTTCAATGTTGTGGTCGAGCGCATCGTGAAGGAGCTGCGCGGCGTCTCATGTCTGGCGCTGGAGGAAGTGGCACATGCCAAGCAGCAGATCATGGCCAGCAGGAGCTTCAGTCGGGCCGTAACCGTGAAGCGGGAGTTGCGTGAAGCACTACTTACCTATGTCACCCGCGCAGCCGAGAAGCTTCGTGCACAGGGCAGCCTGACCGATGCTATTCAGGTCTTTATCCGCACGAACCCCTTCAAGGAAAGCGTGCAGTACGCCAACAGCACCACCATCCGGCTGCCGTTCGCTACGGATGACACGCTCACGCTTGGGCGCTTCGTGGCACTGGGGTTGGAGCGGCTTTACCGGCCTGGCTTTGCCTTCCAGAAGGCCGGCGTCATGCTCATGAATTTGCGCCCGCGCGCCCAGCGCCAAGCCGGACTGTTCGACGACGTTTCGGCCATCGACCGGCGTACCAACTTGAACGTCGCACTGGATGAGGTAAACCGACGATTCGGGCGGGGTGCCGTCTCCCTCGCGGGAGCCGGCATCGAACAGCCATGGCAAATGCGTCGCGGAAACGTGACGCCGGCCTACACCACAAACGTCGAGCAGCTCCCCTTGGCCAGCTAGTCGATTCGTGAGCCCCAAGCGCAGAAGCAACACGAAAGTACCGCTAGCGACGGCGCGACTGGCTAGGGCCTCCGGGCCCCAGTGCTTTCCCGGCTGCGTTATCGTCGCTCCAGCGTACAACGCGGGAGGGACGCCCCTACCTCGGTAGCGGGCTATGCATGGACAAGCGCGAGCTAAGTGAACGCGACATCTGCACCAAGTACATCACGCCCGCGCTTGAGCGCGCGGGATGGGACCGCATGCTGCAGATGCTCGAAGAGCATTCCTTCACCCAGGGCCGCATCATCGTGCGCGGCAAGATGGTGTCGCGCGGCAAGGCCAAGCGCGCCGACTACATCCTGCAGTACAAGAAGAACATCCCCATCGCCGTCATCGAGGCCAAGGACAACAAGCACAGCCTCGGCGACGGCATGCAGCAGGCGCTGAACTACGCCGAGACGCTGGATGTGCCCTTCGTCTTCACCTCGAATGGCGATGGCTTCGTCTTCCACGACCGCACCGGCACCAGCCCGCAACGCGAAACCACGCTGAGCCTCGACGAGTTCCCGTCACCGGAAGAACTATGGGCGCGCTATCGCACCTGGAAGGGCTTCAGCCGAGAGGCGGAATCCACGGTCCTGCAGGACTTCCACGACGACGGCAGCGGCAAGGCGCCGCGCTATTACCAAATCAACGCCGTCAACAAGGCAATAGAGGCCATCGCACAGGGGCGCGACCGCATCCTGCTGGTGATGGCCACTGGAACCGGCAAGACCTACACCGCCTTCCAGATTATATGGCGACTCTGGAAGGCCGGCCGGGCCAAGCGCGTGCTCTTCCTCGCCGATCGCAATGTGCTCGTGGATCAAACCATGGTCAACGACTTCCGGCCCTTCGGTGGCGCCATGGCCAAACTCTCCACCAACGCCAAGACCATCGAGCGCGACGACGGCAGCAAGGAAGATCTCACACTGGCGTTCGACAAGAAGCGCCGAATCGATAGCGCCTATGAGGTCTATCTCGGCCTCTATCAGGCCATCACCGGCCCCAATGAGCAGGACAAGATCTTCCGGGAGTTCTCGCCCGACTTCTTCGATCTCATCGTCATCGACGAATGCCATCGCGGTAGCGCCGCCGAGGACTCCGCCTGGCGCGAGATCCTCGAATACTTCTCGGGCGCCACGCAGATCGGCATGACCGCGACACCGAAGGAGACCAAGTACGTCTCCAACACCGCCTACTTCGGCGACCCGATCTACACCTATTCCCTCAAGCAGGGCATCAGCGACGGGTTTCTGGCTCCCTACAAGGTGGTCAAGGTGCACATCGACCACGATGTCGAGGGCTACCGGCCGCAGAGGGGTCAGCTCGACCGGGAAGGCCAAGAAATCGAGGACCGCCTATACAACCGCAAGGACTTCGACCGCGAGCTGGTCATCGATGACCGCACCAGCCTGGTGGCACAGAAGGTCACCGCCTTCCTGCGCGAAAGCCGCGACCCCTACCAGAAGGCGATCGTCTTCTGCGTCGACCAGGAGCACGCCGCGCGCATGCGCCAGGCGCTGATCAACGAGAACGAGGACCTGGTCGCCCAGAATTCTCGCTATATCATGCGCATCACCGGCGGCGACGCCGAAGGCAAGGCGCAGCTCGACAACTTCATTGACCCGGAATCCACGTACCCGGTCATCGTCACCACCTCGCGGCTGCTCTCCACCGGCGTCGACGCGCAAACCTGCCGCCTCATCGCGCTGGACCGCGAAGTCGGCTCCATGACCGAGTTCAAGCAGATCGTCGGGCGCGGCACCCGCGTCCACGCGGACACCGAGAAGTACTACTTCACCCTGCTCGATTTCCGGGGTGCCACGGCCCACTTCGCCGACCCGGATTTCGACGGCGATCCGGTACAGATCTACGCCCCCGGCGCCGGCGACCCCGTCGCACCGCCGGACGAGCCCCCCAAAAATGAGTTCCGCGACGACGCCGGAGACTACGACGCGGGCGAAGGGGAAACCGTCGTTTCGGGCGGCAGCGAGGGCGGCCAGAAGCCCGAGAAGCGCCGCAAGATCTACATCGACGGCGTCGGCGCCAGCATCATCGCCGAGCGCGTCGAGTATCTCGACGAGCAGGGCAAGCTCGTCACCGAATCGCTGCGCGACTTCACCAAGCGCTCGCTGCGCAAGCGCTTCACCAGCCTGGACGATTTCCTGCGCCGCTGGAGCGCTGCCGAGCGCAAGCAGGCCGTGCTCGACGAGCTGGCCGCCGAAGGCCTGCCGCTGGACCCCATCCTCCAGGAGCTGGGCAGCGAGCTGGACCCCTTCGACCTCATCTGCCACATCGCCTTCGACGCCAGGCCGCTCACCCGTAAGGAACGCGCCGAGCAGGTCAAGAAACGCGACATCTTCAGCCGCCACGGCGACACCGCCCGCAAGGTACTGGAAGCCCTGCTCGCCAAGTACGCTGACGAAGGCGTGCTCAACCTCGACGACCCGCGCGTGCTCAGCATCCCACCCATCAACCACCTCGGCACGCCCATGCAGCTGGTCAAGGCCTTCGGCGGCAGGCCCGGCTTCGAGAAGGCCGTCCACGAGCTGCAGGACGCGCTCTACGAGCAGGCGGCCTGAGCCTAATTACCGGGCTTTCGTATAATCACGCGACGCGTTACTATCCCTCATGATTCGGTCTTTCAAGTGCCGGGAAACCGAAGCGCTCGCTCACGGCAAGCGCAGCCGACGCTTCACTGCCATCGAAGCAGTGGCGCGTCGCAAGCTGCGGCAGCTGGAAATCGCCGGGCAGCTGGAGGATCTCCGGGTGCCGCCGGGAAACCGGCTGGAAGCGCTCAAGGGCGACCGCTCGGGTCAGCACAGCATCCGAATCAACGATCAATGGCGTCTTTGCTTCCGCTGGAGCAAGGGCGCCGCCGAAAACGTCGAGATTGTCGACTACCACTGAAACGAGGTGCGTCATGACTGACCTCCCACCCGTAACGCCCGGCGAGCTCCTGCTGGAGGAGTTCCTGAAACCCATGGGCATCAGCCAGTACCGGCTGGCCAAGGAAATCGGCGTCCCCGCCCAGCGCATCGGCGAGATCATCCACGGCCGCCGCGCCATCACGGCGGACACCGACCTCCGCCTGTGCCGCTTTTTCGGCCTGTCGGATGGCTACTGGCTGCGCGCACAGGCCGCGCACGACACGGAAGTCGCGCAACGCGACATGAGCGAGGCACTGGCCGCCATTACGCCGTGGACGAACAACAATCAGGCTAGTTCGAGCGGCAAAAGCGCCCATGGCAGCGCGGGGGCGCAGCGCCGCTGATGAGTGTTCGCAATCTCGTCAAAACCATACAGGACATCATGCGTCAGGACGCCGGCGTGGACGGCGACGCCCAGCGCATCAGCCAGCTCTGCTGGATGTTCTTCCTCAAGATCATCGACGACCAGGATCAGGAGCTGGAGATGCTGCGCGACGACTATCGCTCGCCCATCCCCGAGCAGCTGCAGTGGCGCAACTGGGCGGCAGACCCCGAGGGCATGACCGGCGACGAGTTGCTGAGCTTCACCAACGGCACGCTGTTTCCGGTGTTCAAGGAGCTGACGCCCACCGGCAAGCCGGGAGACCGCCGCCGCGTCGTGCGCGACGTCTTCGAGGACGGCTACAACTACATGAAGTCCGGCCACCTGATGCGGCAGGTGATCAACAAGATCAACGGCATCGACTTCAACAACCTGAGCGAGCGCCAGCACTTCGGCGACATCTACGAGCAGATCCTCAACGATCTGCAGTCCGCCGGCAACGCCGGCGAGTACTACACCCCGCGCGCGGTCACCGCCTTCATGACGCAACAGATCGACCCGCGTCCGGGCGAAACGCTGTTCGACCCGGCCTGCGGTACCGGCGGCTTCCTCTCCTGCGCCATCCGTCACATGCGCAGCAACTACGTGAAGCGGCCCGAGGACGAGGCCACCATGCAGAACGCGCTGCGCGCAGTGGAGAAGAAACCGCTGCCGCACATGCTCTGCGTCACCAACATGCTGCTGCAGGGCGTCGAGGACCCCAGCTTCGTGCGCCACGACAACACCCTGGCGCGGCCCTACATCTCCTGGAGCCAGTCCGAACGCGTTGATGTCGTGCTCACCAACCCGCCCTTCGGCGGGCGCGAGGAAGACGGCATCGAGGCGAACTTCCCGCAGCACTATCGAACGCGGGAAACCGCCGACCTCTTCCTAGCCCTGATCATCCGCCTGCTCAAGCCCGGCGGCCGCGCCGCCGTAGTGCTGCCGGACGGCTCGCTCTTCGGCGAAGGCGTCAAGACGCGGCTGAAGGAGCACCTGATGGAAGAGTGCAACCTGCACACCATCGTGCGCCTGCCCAACTCCGTCTTCCGCCCCTACGCCAGCATCGGCACCAACCTGCTCTTCTTCGAGAAGGGCGCGCCCACCACTGAGACCTGGTACTGGGAGCACCAGGTGCCCGAAGGCCAGAAGGCCTACTCCATGACCAAGCCCATCCGACTGGAGCATCTGGACGACTGCGTAAAGTGGTGGGGCGGCCCCAAGCGCGAAGGCCGCGAGGAAGGCCCGCGCGCCTGGAAGGTCAGCGCCGAGGAGATCAGGGCCCGCAACTACAACCTCGACATCAAGAACCCCCACACCGTCGCCGAAGACCACGGCGACCCGGAAGAGCTGCTCGAAGATCTCAACAACGCCGAGGCCGAGATCCACGCCATCCGCGACCAGCTCAAGGCCATCCTGGGCGAGGCGCTGACGCGATGAAGGCCGAGCGGCTGCTGGAACTCTACGACCGCATCAGCGAGGCGCCGGATGCCGTCAGTAGATTGCGGCGATTCGTGCTGGATCTGGCCGTGCGGGGGAAGCTGGTGGAGCAGAATCCGGACGAACAGTCGGCGGCTGAGCGGCTACCAGCCAAGGTGAAACCGCATCCCTCGCCTCACCTTCCAACAGGGTGGGAGCAAGCAAAGATTGGGCAGCTACTCGAATTCCAATACGGAAAGGGACTGAAGAAGAGCGAGCGCCTGGACTCCGGCCCTGTCCCAGTATTCGGGTCTAACGGAATTGTCGGATACACCGATACACCTCTTACCTCAGCGCCTTCAATAATCGTTGGCCGAAAAGGCTCTGCGGGCGCCCTGAACGTCTGTGATGGTCCTTCATGGACCACGGACGTCGCTTACTACGTAGAGGCACCTGAGTTCTATGTGTTGCGCTTCCTCTACGTTGCGCTTTCTACGCTCGGCTTGGATGGCCTAGGGAAGGGCGTGAAACCTGGGCTATCCCGTGCCGATGCTTACGAGCTGTTATTGCCAGTTCCCCCCACAGGGGAGCAACACAGCATCGTCGCCAAGGTCGACGAGCTGATGGCCCTCTGCGACCGGCTGGAGGAACAGCACGGCACCCGCGAAGCCACGCGCGACCGGCTGACCACCGCCACCCTCTCCCGCCTGACCGCAGCCGACACCAACGAGCAGAGCTTCCACGACCACGCCCGCTTCGCACTCGACACTCTCCCCGCTCTCACCGCGCGCCCCGATCAGATCCAAGCCCTGCGTCAAACGCTGGTTGATCTCGCGGTTAGCGGGAAACTAACGAAGTCAGTTGGTGAAGAAGCAACAGTACAAGGTCGGACGCCCGAAGCTAAGCCCGAATCGATTGGCAAGCCGCACCATTTGCCAGAGACTTGGAAGTGGGCGCCCGCCAGTAGGCTCTGCACGGATGTTGTTGACTGCCCACACAGCACACCTAAGTTCGAGCAAACCGGCGTCCTTTGCCTAGACACCAATAGCTTCAAGGACGGAAAACTGGTCGCGCATCGTCTGCGCTACGTGTCCGAATCCACATATGCAGAACGTATTCGACGGCTTGTGCCTCAGCCTGGCGACGTCGTTTTCGCGCGCGAAGGAAGCGTTGGCGAGTCTGTGGTCGTGCCCGATGATCTCCGTTGCTGCCTTGGTCAAAGGGTGATGCTCTTCCGCCCCGGACCTGAGGTTATCCCTGAATATTTTCGGCTAGCAGTTTCCTCCCCTCAGGCTCTAATCCGGCTTCTTTCGCTTCACAAAGGTATCGGTGCTAAGCACGTCAACGTCAGAGACATGCGAGAAACCCTAATACCCACGCCCCCGATAGACGTACAGCAGCGTATCGTCGCCACACTCCAAGAGCTCATGGCGCTCTGCGACCACCTGGAAGCCAGCCTCAAACAAGCCGACGACAAACGAGCCCGGCTGCTGGATTCGCTACTCGCCGAAGCGCTGGCACCGGCCGAAGAGGCACTGGAGGCCGCCTGATGCCGGTCCGCAATGCCATCTGGAAGGTCGGCGAGGAACCACAGCCGCTCGCCGAAGGCCGGCTGCCCAGCGAGCGGACGCTGGAGGAGATGATTGTCGCGGCGCCCAGCATCCTGTCGGACGAGTGGATGCTGATCGGCCGCCAGGAGCAGACCGGTACCGGTGGCATCATCGACCTGCTCGCCATCGCGCCCGACGGCACGCTGGTGCTGATCGAGCTCAAGCGCGCCCGCACGCCGCGCGAGGTCGTTGCCCAGGCGCTGGACTACGCCTGCTGGGTGGAGACGCTGAAGGCCGAGGATATCGCCGCCGCCTATGCCCGATTCCGGCCCGGTGGCAACCTCAGCGATGACTTCGAGGCCCGCTTCGGCTATCCGCTGGACGAGGACACGCTCAACGACAGCCACCAGATTGTGGTGGTGGCGGCCTCGCTGGACAGCAGTACCGAGCGCATCGTGCAGTACCTCAACGCGCGCGACATCCCCATCAACGTGCTCTTCTTCCAGGTCTTCGACAACGGTGCTGGCGAGCAGCTGCTCTGCCGCACCTGGATGATCGACCCCGGCGAAACGCAGGTGAACGTCGCCGCCGCCGGACGCGGCGACAAGGAACCCTGGAACGGCGAGTTCTACGCCAGCTTCGGCCACGGCCAGGGCCGCGACTGGGAGGAAGCCCGGCGCCATGGTTTCATCAGCGGCGGTGGTGGCACCTGGTACAGCAACACACTGAGCCTGCTGGGCACCGGCGACCGCGTCTGGGTGAAGGCGCCCGGCTACGGCTTCGTCGGCGTCGGCGAAGTCACCAGCCCGCGCCAGTCCATCAACGATTTCCAGATCGACGGCCGCCCAGCCATCGAAGTGCTCAGCGATGCCCACTACCACCGGGAGCACGCCAATGATCCGGACCACTGCGAGTACTTCGTGCCGGTGAAATGGCTACAAACGGTCCCGCTGGACCAGGCCATCGACGAGATCGGACTGTTCGGCAACCAAAACACGGTCTGCAAGCCACGTACGCCCAAGTGGCGGACGACGGTGGAACGACTTAGAGCAGTGTTCCCACAGCAGTAGGCGGGACAATGACCGCTGCCCCTCGCCGACTGCGAGTTGCGTCGGTTGGGGGCAGGCTCAATTGATTGCTCATGATCCGAAACACGCTTCGAGGAGCTAGCACTCCGCTCGCGCGCAGCGCGCTTCCATGAAGCCCTCGAGGAAACCGATCAAGAACACTGCCTTATCGTGGCTAAGCTCCTGAAGCTTCTCCGCGAGATCATGGAACTCGTAAGGAATCTCCGCGTTATCTCCTTTAGGAAAGCCCAGATGGAAACCGAATTCTTCGTGATCGGCGAAAGCGCTCTCGATCTCGGCTGCCATACAATTCGCCAGGTAACCAGGCAGCTCCGCCATGACGGTGGGATCCGGAAGCTCCAAATTACTCATCCCGACGATGAGAAGATGCAGCTGGCGCTCCGAAAGGCCTGTGAAGTTGGTTGCGACATTGAGTTCGGTTGCGAAATACGACATATATATCTCCTAAAATAATGAAAAGTGAATAAGGCCCCGGCGAAAGGCCATGGCGATGAGACAGGTCACAATTTTTGACCTAGCTTGCTCAGCCACAAGAAGCCTTTCAGGCCCACCTTTGTTGTGCGCTAAATCACCTCTGCTGCTCTTTGATTTGCGCCTAATACTATTTTCACCAGAATCTTCCCGCTTACAAGCCCCCTCATCTTGAATTCACGTAAGATCTTGTAACGTATGGAGAAAATGCGCCGAGTGTGCGGTTATCCCCAGATGCTGGCCGGACGGCGAGTTACTCTAAACGACTGAAAAAAGATGCAATTTCGCTCTTGTGGCGATGTTGTTAGAAGAGGTTTATGTAACAGATTCGCGTGACCGGCTCCCGAAAGACTGGTCCGGCCAGAAGTGGCGCGATCAGCCGTGCTGGCCCGGTTGGGATATGGGGAGACGATATGAAGGAGTCGCGATGTATCGAGTAACAGGTTGTCCATGCGCGGAGCAGGCGGAATTGGGCATGGCACTGGGCGAGGTCTACCGCAAGGCCAGTGTTCCCGAGGCGACTTTCTATAACTGGCTCGAGAAGTTCGGTGGACTCGGACCATCTGAGCGATAGCAGCACCGGTAGCTCAAGCAGCTGCCCGCTGATCTCATCCTGGATAAGGCTGTGCCTGCAGGACGTCGAGTAAAAAAGCATGGGGCCAGCCAAGGAGACACGTGCTGGTGGGGCGGTTGCTAGTGGGGTATCTGGGTCAGCGAACGGCGCGGCTGCTCGACCGAGTGCTGGACCACAATCACATCGTGCAGATCAGCGGCGAGCGCTTCCGCCTCGAGAACAAGCACAAGGCCGAACACTTGCGACGGACCGCCGCAAAGCACTGCTTTCGATCCCACGCTGCCGCATCTCCCGAGGACGTCGTCAATGCTCTTGGCAGCGGACGGATAATCTTGTCATCCCATTGCGGCGGTGAGACATCACGGCCGTCGTCCGTACGCCGATGCTGGTCTTCAGGAAGAGGCTTCATGTCATCGGTAACCGCGTTGACGAAGGACTGGCGTCCCGCCAACGGGACAGTGGCGATGAGCATCAGCATCAATGTCTTGCAAGTCACAACGACGCCTGTAATCGAGCGCGGTTCTCCGAAGGCTTGGGCCGTCAGAGCCTCATGAGATGAGACCGGGCGCTCGCTCACGCAAATCCAGAAACAAGTCGACCTGAGGCACGGCTACTCGTCTGGCACTCGCTCCAGCAGATCGCTGACTTCGCAACCGAAGTAAACGCAGAGACGGTCGAGGACAACCAGATCCAGCTTCTTCAGCTTGTCGTGGTAGAGCTTGCCAACCGTCGTTCGATCAATTCCGGTGTCGCGAGCTACATCAATGATCTTCTTCCGCTGCTCAGCCATGCGAACTGCAAGATGACTTCGGATCACTGCTGCGTCCTCTCGGTTGCCTATCGAAAGAGTGTAGTCACACCCCCTTGCGCCTGCCACGAACCGGGGCCAGAATGATGCTTGCAGCATCTTTACGCTGCTTTACGCAACACAGGAGATTGTCTATGAGCATCAGTTACACCGCTAGCACCCGGTTCGCAGAAGAAGAATCCGAGAACTTCGTTCTGCACCCCATGCGGGTGATGAGTCTTCCTCGGATACACCCGGCAGCACCGATGCGGGCGTACTCGGTACACCTCGGCACGCTGGATGAAAACTTTCACGGATTGATCGAGATCCCCGATGAGCTGGCGGCTCGCATTGCGAGCGGGGATGTCGTGCTGGTCAACGGATGGCGGCTTGACGACGAGTTCATTCTGGCTGACTTCTTCGGCGAGATTCGCGATGTCGCCCCCTGGCATCAGGTCCGCATTGGCTCCATTCCGAAAGGTGTCAATTGTGAAGTGGGGGAATGCGCTGCACGGCAGATCCTCCAGCTGATCGACGAGGAGATTGCGAACCCGGTGGTTGCGCAGGCCGTGCACGCCCAGCTCGCGCGCAGCGACTTCTACGCCGGCTTTTTCGCCGCCCCCGCTTCGTCCATGGCACATCACGACTTCCCCGGCGGGCTGGCCTTGCACAGCTTGGAGGTCGCGCTGATCGTCGCTCGGATGCCTCGCTCATCCTTCACCAATGCGATTGGGCGCGACATCGCCCTTGCAGCGGCCCTGCTTCACGATATCGGGAAGGTCGAGTACGTCCTGAGCGGCTACTGTTGCCACGGGACGGGCCACGAGACGAGGACGATTGCTCTGCTCGGCCCTATCCTCCACTGGCTGCGCGAGAATGAAGACAGCAGCGTTGCCGAACTCCTGCTGTACCTGCTGTCACAGGACGGCAAGGCCGCACACGCCAGCTGCCCCGAGGCCATCGCCGTCCGTTTCGCGGATCGCATGAGTGCGACGGCGAATGCGAGCCAGCAGGCCTTCGCCTCGGCGCCGAGGCACTTCAAGTACGCGAAGCGCAAGCTGGGCGGGCCGCTTGCGGACAAGACGTACTACCGCGCGTTGGAGTTGCACCAGCACGCCGCTGAGTAGATAGCTCGCCTTGCGAACTCGACGCTATTGGAGGGGCGTCGCGTCATCAACAAGCGGCCTGGTCAGCCGCTCTTTTTGCTCCGGGTTCGCTGCCGCTCCCTCGAACAGTGAGACCTGGACGAGGACAACCCATCATTCTCTCTGGGGGCTGAACACACGGATCCAGCTGTAGCCGCTGATGGGACCGATCCCGTCTTCGATCTCGAAGTCCTCGCGCATGACGCCATCCATGTAGCGCTGGTCCGGCCAGTGACCGTCACCTTTGACGTAGAGATTCTTGCCTCGATATCCGGGTGCCGCATAGAGAATCATGAACCGAGCAGCCTCTTCCCTCGTTCGCGCACGCACGTAGCCTTCAACATCGTCCCCTAAGCAATGCCCTGTGCAATAGAACACCCGTTCCGGCAAGGTATGTGTGTAAGTTGGCTGGCCGTACTCATCTTCCCGAGCAACATGGTCATTGTTGGGATTGTGCTCGGGGAAGTCGGCAACACAGGCGACAACTGTTTCGTTTTCAAAGCTCATTGGTTGGTTCTCCACATCATTGGAGCCCCCTCGGTATCCACCCTGTTCACCTCGCGCGCTGACACCCTTATTCAGGGGAAAAGGCACCTTGGCCGCTCGATGCAGAACGAGAACGAGATAGGGGCGGATGCGGAGCGACAGGAAGAAGAGGCCCTCCCTCATGGAGAGAGGGCCGTGAACACCTACTGCTCGCGGAAGCGGAGGCGCAACTCCTTGACTGCACCATCGCCATCGTAGCGAGCCCCGATGTCGACAATGCACTCAAAGTAGGCACTTTCCGCGACGGCAATCGCAGGGTCAAAGGCATCAGCCGGATGCCCGTAGATGCCCGAGAAGGTGTGCATTGCATGGGCGCTGGGCACCACACCGGTGAACACAGAAACGCCATCGTGTTCCCCCTCGCACTCCGGGCAGAGCGCGGAGAGACGGGCGGGATCGAAGAGCACGATGCGTCCGGATTCCAGGTTGATCGTGCCCATGTGGATGAACTTCTTGTTGCTCATGTTTGCACCTCGTAATGCGGAATGAGCCCCTTCGGTATCCAGCATTCTCAAAACCACCTGAGCACCTTCATACCGCCCAGCCCGCACCGCTTGCTTGCCCCCCACAGAAACTGATGAATTAGGGAGCCGCCCCCAAAAGTGGGGCGGCTGAATTCCCGAGCATCAGGCTCGGGCTGAATAGGCCGTAGTCGGCGGCCTGCCGGTCACAGATGCGCTGTGACGCCGCCTGCGTTGGTTCAGGTGCAGATTCCTGATGCGATGTTGTACATCGTTGCCTCCTTGATCGATTGATTGATTACCCGACTACCGTCGGGCACGTTCGCCCACTGCGGGCACAGCAGCGGCACCACCCGCCCACTGTGCTGACCCGGCACCACCCGCTGGTCATGCTCCGCAGAGACTTCACTACCACTCGACTGCCGTACCACCGGCAGCTACCTTTTCGACCGCTGGTGACTTTCGTACCCGAGTTGCCTCGGTACATCGGGGTACTTCGACTGCATCGATCCCGATGTCCGCGTTTCCGCGCTCCTACTCATCTCCGCTCCTCGCTGCTGGGCTGATCCGGGCACCACGCCCGGCACCAACAGCGTTTTCCCGCGTTCCTCCATACGAGTCTTATTGCCTAGCCACTGGCGTCACGATGGCTGCTAGGTGCTGAGCACCGCACCGATGCATAACATCGGCTATCCGAGGACCGAGATTCCCAAGCATCTCTCGTACTCACAGCATCGTTTCCCGCCTGCAGTCACCGCCCACTTGAGGGGCGGCGATGGCATCAGCAACATCGCAGATGCATCTCTTGGAGAGATGCAATTACACCCTTGAGCTATCACAGACCCCGCCAGCTTTCGCCGCCGGGTGCCTTCTCACCGCGCACCCCCTTCGGGGCTGTCCGTGAGATCTGAAGACTTATAGGCCCGTGGCCCTTTCGTCGTCAGCGCGAACCCAGGTGCTGCGCACACGTCGTACCGTCACCGGCACCCCGTGGAGTGGTCTGGTTACCACTTCCTCGTACGGCAAGGGTTTCGGTCGGGATGATCCCGACCTAGCCGACACCCACTCGCTTGCTTGCAAGGGTTAGCCAGCGCCGGATTGCTCCGGCTCCCGTTCCCGCGTCGCCCAATATCTGCCAGCCCGTTCGTGAGCCAACCGGAGTGGGTCGTGGCGGGGAGTTACACCCCACCGCTCCCGTTGCAGCCGGACGAACTCAATTACGAGATATCCGGCTACGGCGGTCTGCCGATTGGTTAGATCGGCGTGGTCCCTACCGGGGCCAGGTAGCGTCGAGTGCGGGGCTGGTCACCCCGGTACTGCGTCATGGCTGCGGATTGGTGGCCCGCAGTTGCTCCATGACTTACGGCTGGTGCCGCAACGGTGGTGAACCGTCCCCGAATCCATCGAGGCCATGCCTTCGGTATCCGGAGATTTCAAAGAGGCCGCGCTGGCGCGCGCACATGCGATGACTCCCTCGCCGGCTCGGGAATCTCTCATCGCATGTGATCTTCTGAAGCCTGCCCCTTAGTAACTGCGCATCCTCGTCCCCGCCCTCAACCCAAACAGCCCGGATACCGGAGAAGCTCCAGCCGCTTCCGGAGCACCCGATGTTCGATCCCAATATTCACGCCACCGTCACCGCCACGATGCGTACCATCCAGCGTTACGTGGCCTACGGCTTCCTGTTCTACGTCACCGGCGAGGTCGCCGCCGACCGCGCACCTGCGCTCTTTCAGAAGCTACACGAGCGCTTCGACCTGATCATGACCGACTCGCAGCGCCGCCATGCCCGCAAGCGGGGAGAGGCTGTTTTTCGGCTCGTACTGTTGCCGCTGACGGGGACGACCACCTTCCGCTGGTGGCTATTCCGAACGGAGGGTGAGCATCCGCTGCTTAGTCTCGAAACCTGGCGCGATGCGCGCCGGGAACGCATCCAGTGGCCATGGGTTTTCGAGCTTGCGCAGATGCCCGTTCCGCCACAGCTGCGCAAGGCCTACACCAGGAAGAGCGGCCGGATCGCGATCAAGCCCGTGACCTGGACCTGGCGCATCAACCGAGAACAATTCGAACGCTACCGAGCCGACATCAGGCACTACGCTCAGGTCAACGACAACCGGATTCAGGGCCTAATTCGCTCCCTGCACAGTGCCCCCGGTTTCCGCCAGCTCCGGGATGACGTCTTCAGACTCGATGCCTACATCGTCAAGCAATACCGACGCAGGAAGAGGCCGCCGCCAGAGCTGCCCCCGTTGCCGCAACCGGTGATCCGGAGACGTGGGCGCCAGGACGTGGTCTACCCGCTGTCATTTCTTCTGCGCCGACTTCAGCGGGGTTGCAGCACTTGGTTTCCGAACCGCTGAAATCAACGGATACCGAGGTGACGTAGCCATCAACGAAGAGGAAGCCATGCTGCTCAATCAGCCCAAGCCAAAAACCCGAAAGCGCCTCCCTCTGCAGCTTGAAGAGAAAGACTGGGACCGATTCGAAGCCGTCAAGAAGCGCGCCAAAGAGGCCGGGATGCAGATTGACGTTGAAGGCGCCCTATCAGCCTACTTATTGCGCCAGATCGAGCGCGCAGAACGGACGCTCAAGGACGTCAAACCGGTGACGCCTGCCGACACTGAGCAGGCCTCCTGAGGGGCTGAGATGAACCAGCATTCCGGCAAGCGCTCGCCACTGGGCAGGCCCGGCAATGATTGCCGGGCGGCTGCTGAGCGTGATCGGCATGCGCCGGGCGCCGCGCTTCAACCACCGCTCGTCGCCGCACCTCCAACGCAGCTCGCACAAGACGCCGCAGTGCACCGACGAGCCACTGCGTGGCCCGGTCGGGCGATGGTTGACCCGCCCGTTTCACCACCCGCCCGGCAGCGCTGCACGGGCCGGGCTGAACCCATTGAACTGAGCGAGCACCGCCAAGCAAACTTCAGTAGCGAGCCACTCATGGGTGCCAAATTTACCTTCCTCGATACGGAACAACTTGCCAAGATTCTGGGCTATTCCGGACGCTCAGCCATCCACATGCGACGCGCACGCGGGCAGTCCCTGCCACCCGCCACCCGATTTCCGGGGTCCCGCCGATTGATGTACGAACTTTCCGACGTCGAGGCCTGGTTGGCGGAACAAAAAGAAGCCCCGAATACGCTTTCGGACTAACCGTGGCGGCACCGGAGAACCTCCAACGCAAGCCGGGGCAGCCGCTTGAATGCGCGGCGGACCGCTGTTGCGACTTAAGAAACGTCGAGGCCCAACTACGCACCGTTGGAAGAGGGCGAAGCGTTTGCGAGAGATCCAGCTTTGGCAAGACGATCGCGCGTCACCCGCAGAGCGTCGCCCCTTCTGTCGGACAGGATTGCCCGGCAGCCCATTGCTGCCGCCACCTCTCCAGTAGTGCCCGATCCGCAGGTCGGATCGACCACGATGTCGCCGGGCTTGCAGGTCATCCTGAGCAGCGGCTCGATGACCTTTCGCGGCTTCTGGGCTGGATAACCCGTTTGCTGGCTTCGGTCGATAAAGCCGCTTAGTAGCGGAGCTTCGATCACGGAGAACGGGGTCATTTTGTATTCCAGACGGTTGCCTTTGGCGGCCTCCTGATGGCGCGGGTCGTAGAAATGCTCCGGGTAAATCGGGGCGCCACGCCGACTCAGATGCAGACATACCTGCTGGGATGGCCGCCAGCCCTTGCTCCGGCTCGCCGCGTTTTTGAACCACCACGTGATCCAGCCACGCATCTGCAACCGGAATGGCCAGTGGTCCACGAGGCGGCTGACGTGCTCGGGAAATCCCCAGATGAAAATGTGCTGTCCAACCCGCGCAGCGAGTTCCAGGAGCGGCACCATCTCGGCCAGATAGGCGGATCGCCCCTGGCCGCTCTTCGCCCGGTACCAGGGATCCAGAACGACCGCGCGTGCGGTGACATCGGCCTCATGCAGGGCCTGTAGAGCAGATGCTGCCTCACACTGTGGCATCAAGTGGACCTGCCCGGACTCGGGCACGCGCACGGCTTCCGGTGGAAGCCGTTCCTGCGCTCTCGGCTGCGGCTTCGCTGCGCGCAGCAACGCATCCACTTCGCCGACGAGCGACAACGGGATCCGCCGGGACACCGTAGGCTCGCCGTAGCGACCGGTTCCGGATGGACGTCCCGCGCCCGGTCGATGACCGCCTCTGGCCATGCACACCTCAAAGCGATTCTATGATTCCTGCGCAGGAATCCTACAGGAGCTTTCCGACGCAACTCTTCCAGAAGGCGGTCACCAGTGAGCGGAGCTAGATCGAGGCGCCCCGCCGGCGAGGCGAGGCTCTCCAGGGCGATCAACACTCAACCCTGCTGCATGACTCGACTTGCGGGTGGTGAGCGTCTGCTGAGTCTCGGCACAAAGAGCGAGCCGGGCCGCCTCCCGGCACCGCTCGTCGAGCTGCGCTCCGGAGTCAGGGCCAGCGGAATGACGTGCGCAGGTGACGCAGCGGGCGCAAGGGCGGCGGTGGCTTTCCGGCTCGCGTGGCGAGACTCTGCAGGCGCTCCGGATTTGGCAGCGGTGCTGGCCGGAACCAGCTCCAAGTGCGGCCAGGATTTGCCAGATGCGCAAGCCTATTCCCTGCAGGCCGCCAACATCTCATTCGGGTGAAAAATACAGAGTCTCGCCACACTGCACACACACGTGCGCACGCGTAAACGTACGATTCATCAGATTTCGAACGGTTATGCGATTACTCCCGCAGACCGCGCATTTCACCCGCCCATCGGAGCGCTTGCAACTTGGGTTATTGGCGACGTACCACTCGTAGTTGCAATTGCGCAACCGCATCCAGAAGCCGACCTGCATGAAGCAGTAGATCGCGATCGCCCCGACCACGATGAATCCCCACCATGCGTAGGGAACACTCTCGTTCCCTGTTATCGCAGCAACAGCCATCTGCAGAAACAGGAAACAAAGTACTAGAGCAGTCGCCAGGCTCAATAGCGCTTTAGCGATGTACATGGGTGCCAGATGCCAGAACGAGTGATCGCCCCGAGTCGGATTTCAAGAGCGCCCTCACTCACGTGTTCAGGTAACTTCGCTTCTCCAGTGCGCGCTTAGTAACATCGTCCGATCGCCATTGCATGCGGCTCGCCGTTACTGATCCGGGAGGCCACGCACTGCCATTGCCTGCGATTGAGCTGCTGGAACCGGGCATTGGTCTTACACATGCCTTCCAGCGCCCCCGGGTGTGACGGCAGGCCCTGAGCCGCAGCTGCACGGGGCGAGAGACGGCTCAGCGCTCCCACGCAACCAGCGACATCTCCAGGATTGCCGCTGCCTCCGATCACGACTTCGTTGTTCGGCGAACCACCGAGTTCAACCTTGAACGCGTAAACCGGCCCGACCATGGGCACTGCTACGGCCATCGCCAGTAGGAGGGAAAGATGCTTCATCGTGAATCTCCTCTTGCTTATTGGATCACTCCGGCGTCGTTACCGACGTGTCCGCATCGCATTGATCACGCAACGCAACCTGTCGCGGGGACGCCGGAAACCCTTGGAGTTGGCCCCTACTGAACCTCTTCGGCATACCAGCCGTCCGAGGTCTTCGTGAACCGCATCCGCTGCGTGTGCTGTTCGCCCATCACCGCGTATTGCGGGTTGTAGGTGGTAGTGACCAAACACTCATAGCTGCTCTCTCCCGTGCGTTCGCAGCCGTCGCGGGAGACCGCGTGAATGACCTCCTCGGGAGGTACTTCGGGCTGACCTTCCTGCTTGATGAATGCCATCCACTGCGCCATGGAATCGAGCACGATCGCCTCGACCTCGGCATTGCTCGGTGGCCCTGAGCAGCCGGCCAAAGCAAGCGCTGTGATAATCCACAAAGCTCCAAACCGGGCTTTCATCGAGTTCATCCGCCTTCCCCCTTTCAGCGCTTCAGCACTAACGTGCCAGCCATGACGTCGTGCAAGCCCTGCTTGCGCTGTGTGAAAGCAATCATCAGGAAACCGACGAAGAAGACCAGGGCAGAGATGATCTTCCCCCAGTAGCGGCCGTTAGCCTTGCCGAAACCAATGCGTTGCCCATCGGAGCCGGTCACCTTCATGCCCAGGGCCCGCTTGCCGATAGTGGCCTGTAGCCCCGAGGCCTCCATGACGGTGAAATAGATCCACTGGATCAGCACGCCGACGATCATGCCGACCCCGCCACCCATGAGTTCGGCCTGTTCCGGGCTCACTGAATTGGCAGTTACCACGCCCAGCGAGAACGACAACGGCACGACCACCATGATCGCGACGATCTGGGTCAGCACGATGTCGATGACGTACGCCACAGCGCGTCGCCAGAACCCCCCATAGCCAGCAGTGGCTGAATCACTACCCTGCGCCGCGTTCGCAACGGCAGACTCCTCCATACCCACACTGCTCATGTCTTCCTCCCTTGTTGCAGATCGTCGTTTGAACACCGTGTGTTCGTCCTCCTGATGCACCCACTTCGTCCCATACGGACGCTGCCGTAAGCAGGGTCGCGAGCTGAGCACCACGACGATTGCCACTTTTTCAGATGGGCGAATCTACGCTAGCACAAATGGTACTCATAGTGCGTGGCCTGATAATAGGCTCGGTCATACCGTGCCGAGATGGCCTCCCACCCACAGCTCGTGCTTCTCGGAAAGCAGCTGCGAAAGCTCCGCGAGGCGCGCGGCTTTTCGCAGGAAGCTTTCGCGTGGGAGGTCGGGCTGGCGCGCAGCTACTACGGGGGCGTGGAGCGCGGCCACCGCAATGTCGCCGCGCTGAACCTGATCCGCATCGCTAGGGCACTCGGCGTGGAGGTCGGTGAGCTGTTCCCACCGGCAGCCATGCTGGCTGAGGCGTCGCTGCAGCCCAACGAGGATGGGAGCGCAGAGCCAAGGTGAAGGGCAGCCGGGTCTCGCCATGGCGCAGGCCGGCACGACCGGTCAGGCCGCCTTTCTATGCTCCCGCTGGATCCAGTATCCCTTAGGCGGCTTGCGCACTCCGAGGCGCTTACAGGCGCGATGCACGGCGACGTCGGAGATCCCCATGTCCTCGGCGAAATCGCGAATGGGCATCGACCAGACAGCCTGCTCCAGAAGATCAGTGCAGTCCCGGAACCTGCGCCAATCAGGATTCATCCTTATGGCAATCGCCCTAGGGCGCCGCTTCGCGCTTGCCGGCTTGTAGCTCCAGTTTTCACCTTCGGCCCTGGCGAACTTTTCAGCGACCTTGGACTTGTTGAGGTTGCGCGAGTAGTGCCACAGCATCTCCGGAGAGTCGTGACCGGAAATACCGGCAATCTCACGCTCCGTTAACCCAAGGTCGAGATCCTCAAAAAGCCTACAGATCCCCTCGAACCGGAGATCGTGAAAACGGATCGTCTTCAGATTGCGGGCCAGCACAACCTTACCCGCGCTCTGCAAGATCTCGGCTGCAAGCGCACGTGTCTTGCGCCACGCCCGCGAGATCGTGGAGGGAGCCGCCCAGACCCTGCCGGAGTCACAGGGAGACAAGCGCTCAAGCATCCTCAACGTCGACCCGCGCAAAGGCACGATCCGACTTGAACCGTTCTTGGCGTTGCGCACCAGGAGAGTGCGGCGGTCCCAATCGATGTCTTCCCAGTCGAGCTTGGCGAGTTCGCCACGCCGCATGGTGGTATCCAAAGCCAGGCGAATCAGACTCGAGAACTCAAGGCAGGTCCGCCGCTGCGCACGCAAGATTTCGGCGGCCTCAATCAAGGCTGTTTCCTGTTCGCTATCCAGACGCTGATAGATGAAGGAGTCCGGATCCCCCGGCTTGGGCACCGGCATCCACTTCGCTTCCAGCGCGACGTTCCGTAGCTCGCGGTCGCCGTGTGTCGCAGCCCACTCGAATGAAGTCGAGATTCTGGACAGGAGACCATTAATGGTCCTCGGTGCTTCACCCACTGCCTTGCGACGCTCCACGAGCTTCTCGATATCGCGGACCAGGATGTCCCGCATCCTGAGCTCGGCCAGTTCAGGGGCCTTCACGAGCACCTGACGCAAGGCCGACCGCGCCTGTGCGGCACTCTTCTCCGAGCCTTGGATCTCGTCCAAGCGCTTCTCGACGACTTCGCGGAGCGTGAAGCGTCTTGTCGCGACGATCTCATCCAGGAGATCCGGCCGACGGACGCCCACCTGCATGTCTTTGAGGTATTGCTCCGCTGAACCCTCGTCGCGGAAGGTCTCGGTGTAGCGCTGACCATTGATCATGATCTGCGCCTGGTACTTGCCATTGCCCCGGCGGCTCACGTAACCGGTCGGGGTGGGACCACGCTTCTTCTTCTGCACGGTGAAACTCCTTTGCCAGGAGTGCCACCGGTATCCGCGCGTTTCAAAGAAGGGTGGTCGAAGCCCCCCTGCCACAGAAACCTGCAGCAGGAATTCGCCGCAGCGCGTTCCCAGCGAAGGAAAAACGCTGCCAAGTCGTTGATTTGGTGGTGCCGGCGGAGAGAATCGAACTCCCGACCTTCGCATTACAAGTGCGCTGCTCTACCTGCTGAGCTACGCCGGCGTCGGGCGCCATTGTAGCTAAGCCGGCCTGGCGACCAGATGTTCGCGCAGAAAGGACAGCGTCCGCTCCAGCGCTTCGCGGGTGGGTTCGCCTTCTTCGTCGATCAGGTGCTTGGTGAGCACGCTGTGGGCCGGCTTGGGGCCTTCAGGGTTGGCGTGGGCGTCGTCGATCTCGATGGCTTCGAAGGCTGCGCCGAACTCGCGCTTCAGTCGCCGGAAGCGCGCGGCGGGACAGGTGGGGTCGCCCTTGAAGCGCAGACCGAGAATGGCCGCGCCCTCGTTATCGATCTTGCTGTGGGCGGCGTCGATTTCCTCGTCGGAGGCGTGCAGCGCCTGCTTGCGCTCACGGCCCAGGGGAAAGGGCAACGCGGGCTGCGAGAGTACCGGGGCGATGACCGGGGCGTCCAGCATCATGGCGAGGCCGAAGTTGCCGGTGATGCACATGCCGACGGCGCCGACACCGGGTCCGCCGTGTTCATCGTGCGCATGGCGCGCCAGCGCGCGCAGCCAGTCGACGATGGGGCTGGATTGGTGCGCAGCCAGCACGTGGAAGGTCTTGCTGATGCAGATGCGCGACAGGGTGCTGGCCATGTAACCGAAGGAGAATTCGCGCATCGGTTCGCCGAAGAGCTGCGGCAGATAGACGCTGAATCCGGCGTCGCGCACGCGGCAGGCAAAGCTGTGCACTTCGGGCGTGATACCGGGGACCTCGGTCATGACAATGACCGCCGGCCCGTTGCCAGCACGGTAGACGGTCCGGGCTTCGCCCTCGTGGCTGAAGCGCTCCGCGCTGAAGCCGGGCACCTCCTGACTTTCACCCATCGCATGGCCTCCCTGATCGTTCGTCCTGCCCGCTCACTCTAGGCGAGGCGGGCCGGCAGCGTCAGGCCGTGCCGCGAGCTGCCGCTCCCGTTTCGCCTTCGCGCGCATCCTCGGGGGCTTCGGACTCCCACAGATAGGCTTCGGGATGGGCGCGGGCGTCGACAATGGCCTGCCAGGCCAGCGGGATGTAACGTCGCCGCTCGGGTACGAGGCGCAGGACCAGGCGCAGCACGCGCCGCATGGCGCCAAAGGACCAGGCGTCCCAGCGCGACCAGCGCAGCTCGAATCGACTCCGAAACCGCCCGGGCAGCGTGCCCACGACCATGCGCCGCGCACCGGGCGCGATCAGGCGCAGCAGCAGGCGCCAGAGCGGATCCGGCAGGCGCGAGCCGGGCGGCTTCGGCGTCTCCAGGAGCTGGCGCTCGTCGAGCAGGTCGGAGGCGACCTCGCCCATGATCAGCCGCTCGTCGATCATGCGGTTGAAGTGGTGCCAGTACCCCGCCTCGGTCTGCGGAATGTCGGCCTCGCGCAGGCCGAGAATCCGCCCCAGCCGCTGCCATTCGGCGAACATGCGCTGCCGCTGGCTCGCGTCGGCTGGCCTGCCGAAGAGCTCGTGCATGCGGAGGCTGGCGTCGAAGCCCGTCATGTGCACCCAGCCGTAGGCTTCCGGGTCCAGCGCGTGGTAGCGCTTGCCTTGCTTATCGACTCCCTTGATGGGGCGATGGAACTCGCGCAGGGCAACGCCATTGGCGATGGCGGTTTCGGGGCGAGCATAGACCACCGGCCAGAGCATCTTGGTGGAGCGCTCGGCGCGGCCCCAGGGGTCGGTCTTGTAGACCGAGTGCTCACCCACCCCGGCGTCGATAACCGGATGCGCGACCTGCAGCACGAAGGCCTGCGGCAGCATCAGATGGAACATGTAGGAGCCGAAGTCGCGCCAGGTGCAGGAATCTGGCCCGAGCGGGCGCGGCGCCTCGGCCCGGCTGGTTCCTCGCTCGGCAGCAATGCTGGCATGCGGCATGGCGGCACCTCCCCCGGCACGGGGGTCAGGAAAATCTGCGTCCAGCATAATCCAAGTATTTGCTCGGTTATACTCGGGTTCCGCGTAGCGTGACCGCGCTAAAGCTCGAGTCCTGCAAATGGTTGACTATGAACCGAAAAATCGCCCTCGCCAGGCGCGGTCGCGAGCGACTTTCGGCGCCATTCTGGATGCGACGGCTCGGATTCTGGTCGCCGAGGGTTACACCGGGCTGACCACCAACCGCATCGCCGACGTCGCCGGCGTGGGCATCGCCAGCGTCTACGAGTATTTCCCAGGCAAGGAGGCGGTGGTCGCCGCGCTGGCGGAGCGCGAACTGGACGCCTTCGTCGAGCGCATCGCCGGCCATCTGCCGGCGGTGGTCGCCAAGGGCGGTCGCAACGGGTTGCAGCACCTCTTCGAGGTCACGGTCAGCGAAGTCGCCGCGCAGGCCGCGCTGTATCGCGTCCTGCTGCGCGAAATTCCTTTCGTACCGACTCTGCCCGGCGTGCTGCAGCTCCAGGAGCGCGCCTTTACCTACGCGCGCGCGGCCAGCGCCCAGGCGCAGCCGGCCATCCGGCTCCCCGATTTCGAGCGCGACACCTGGCTGATCTGGCAGATGACCTACAACACGCTGCTGGAGATCGGGTTCGGGCAGCACGCCGAGTCCGAACGCGCCGCACTGGTCAATGGGCTCGTGCGCCTGGTCGCGCGCATGCTGTACCCCGGCAGCGCCGAAGTGCCGCCGGGCCAGCCATGAACCAGAATCAGCCGTTGGCCGCCATCGGCGCCATGTCGCGCACGTGCACATCCATCTGCGGATAGGGGATCTCGATGCCCTCTTCGTCGAAGCGCAGCTTGATGCGCTCAATGAGGTCGCAGCGCGTTGCCCACCACTCGCCCGTGGTGGTGTGGCCGCGCGCCGCGAAGTCGACGGAGTTGTCGCCGAGATTGGTCACCACGACCGTGGGCGAGGGGTCTTCCAGCATGCGGTCCTCGGCAGCCAGAATCTCGTGCAGCAGCGCCTTCGCGCGCTTCAGATCGGCGGCATAGGAAATGCTCACCAGCAGGTCGACCCGCCGCGTGGGCAATGCGCTGTAGTTGGTGATGACACCGGACCAGACCGCGTTATTCGGAATCGTCACCAGCTGGTTGTCCAGGGACTTCAAGGTGGTGATGACGATCTTGATGTCCTCGACCGTACCCATCTGCCCGGCGACTTCCACGAAATCGCCGACCCGGAAGGGGCGGAAGAGGATGATCATGACGCCGGCGGCGAAGCTGGAGATCTGCCCCTGCAACGCCAGACCGACGGCCAGCCCCGCGCCGGCGAGCAGCGCGGCGGCGGAGGTCGTATCCACACCCAATCGGCCGAGAGCGGCGATGACAATGACCGCGAGCGCCAGGCCGTAGACGACATTGCCCAGAAAGCGCACCAGCGTCGGATCCATGTTGCGCTTCTGCGCGTTGCGCTGGACGACGTCGATGACCTTGCGCGCCACCCACTTGCCGATGAAGAAGACCAGAAGGGCGGACAGGACATTGACCGCCAACGGCAGCGCCAGATTCACCAATGCCACCGGGTCGGTGAAGTTCTCAAGAGAGATCGCCATGAAAAGGTTCCTTTGGCTGTTGCGATTCCAGACGATGCGCAGTGTAGTCTGCGCGGCTGACGCCGCACCACGACCGCGCCATGCCCGCCTCCCCAAAGCCGTTCTTCATTGATCGCGACGGCCAGCGCCTCGCCCTGCTCCAGCTCGGCCAGGGGCCGGAGGTTGTGCTGCTGCACGGCTTTCCCGACACCGCCTGGGGCTTCCTGCCGGTAATGCGGCATCTCGCCGACGCCGGCTACCGCGCCACGGCGGTCTTCCTGCGCGGATATGCGCCCAGTAGCCTGGCGCCGGACGATGACTATCGTCTCGACGCGCTGGCCGCCGACGTGCTCGGCGTCATCGACGCGCTGGACGCGCCGCGTGCGGCCGTGGTTGGTCACGACTGGGGCGCGGTGGCCGCCTACGCCACAGCCCAGCGCGCGCCGGAGCGCATCGACGCGCTGGTCACCGCCGCCGTGCCGCATCTGCGCCGCTTCCTCGCCGCGCTGGGTTCGCGCCAATTGTGGCGCTCGCGCTACATGCTGCGCTTCCAGCTGCCCGGCGCGCCGGCGCGCTTCGCGCGCGGCGATGCGCTGGAACGGCTGGTAACGGAGTGGTCACCCGGCTGGGCCTTCACGCCCGAGGACCTCGCCCCCGTGCGTGAAAGCCTCCGTGAGCCGGCACGCGCCCGCGCGCTGCTGCGCTACTACCGGCAGCTGCCGGACCAGCTCGCCCACGCGCCCACGCGGCGGCGCTTGCTCGCCCCGGTGCCGGTGCCGGCCACCGTCGTCAGTGGCGCACAGGATGGCTGCATCGGCGCCGAGAACTTCCGCGGGCAGGAGCCGCTGTTTCCGGCTGGCCTGCAGCTCGAGCGCATGGCCGACGCCGGCCACTTCATGCACTGCGAGCGACCGGAGGCCTTCGCGCGCATCGTGATGGCAGCGCTCGCCCGCGCGTCGATCTGAAGCGCGCCGCGCCGCGACAGCGCCGGCACGCCGCGGACGTCCGCGGCGAGGCTGGCAGAATGCAGCCGTGAGCAACGCAGCCTTTCCCCTCAAGCGCGACCTCGCCGGCCTGCAGGACGCGCGGCGCTTTGACGTGCTGGTCGTCGGCGGCGGCATCTACGGCGCGTGGGCGGCCTACGACGCGGCCAGTCGCGGGCTGCGCACTGCACTCATCGACGCCGAGGACTGGGGTGCCGGCACCTCCTCGGCCTCCTCCAAGCTGATCCACGGCGGGCTGCGCTATCTGGAGAACTTCGAACTCGGGCTGGTGCGCCACGCGCTGACCGAGCGCCGCGTGCTGGCGCGGCTGGCGCCGCACATGGTGCGGCCGATCAACTTCGTGCTGCCGGTCTGGCAGGGCGCGCGCGTCGGCATGGCGCGGCTGCGCGCCGGGCTGATGCTCTACGACACACTGGCCTGGGGCCGTCAGCCCGTGCAGCGGCACAAGCGCTTCAACCGCGAGCGCCTGCTGCGGCGCTACCCCTTTCTGGCCGACGCCGGCCTGCGCGGCGGTTTCCGCTACGGCGACTGCCAGGAGGACGATGCCCGACTGGTGACGCTGGTCGTGGCAGCGGCCCAGGCCGCCGGCGCGGTCTGCGCCAATCACGTCCGTGCCGAGGCGCTGCAGCGCGACAACACCGGCACCGTCACCGGCGCCACGCTGCGGGACACCCTGGGCGACGCGCGCTGGACGCTGCACGCCGGGCACACCGTGGGCACTGTCGGCCCGTGGGTGGAGGAGCTGACCGGCGCGCAGTCCCCCGCCGTGCAGTTCGTCAAGGGCACACATCTGGTCATGTCCGGGATCCCCGACTGCCACAGTGCCTTCCTGCTGAACGCGCCGCAGGACGGCCGCGTCTTCTTCGTCATCCCGTACTACAACCGCACGCTAGTCGGCACGACCGAGGTCTCGGTTAACGCACCGGCCGACGCCCGTCCCAGCGACGAGGAATGCCGCTACCTGCTCGCCGCCGCCCACGCCTGGATGCCCGGCCTGCCCTGGCGCGAGGAGGACATCATCCAGCGCTTCGCCGGCATCCGCACGCTGGCCGCGCAGGGCGCCGGCTCGCTGTCCAAGGTGTCGCGCGAGTTCGAGATCACCCAGCCGGCGCCGGGGCTGACAGTGCCGGTCGGCGGCAAGTACACCACCGCGCGCCTGGACGCCGCCGAGATCATCGACAGCGTCTGCGGGCATCTCGGTGTGAAGGCGAAGAGCGTGACAGACCGCGCGCCGCTACCCGGCGCACCGCCAGCCGACAACAGCCTCGGCGACTGGCTGGAAGACGCCCAGCGCCGCCTGTGCGCGCTGGGCCTCGACGAGGCCGCCGCCATGCAGGCGGCGCTGCGCCATGGCACGCGCGTCGACACGCTCTGCGCGCGCCTGGAAGCCGATAAGGGTTTGGCCACCCGCATCCGGCCGGATTGCCCCTTCGCGCGCGTCGAAGCCGCCGTCGCGATAAGCGACGAAATGGCGATGACTGCCGAGGATGTGCTTCGCCGCCGTCTGCCGCTGGATCTGCTCGACACCGACCGCGAGGCGGCGCGCACGAGCATCGCCGATCTGCTGCCCTAGGGCCGCCGACAACACCCCGATCCGCCAGTCAAACGGCCGGAAGCGCCGTTCGACGGACAGCACCCTGTTTGTGCGCCACCGCACAGTCCACGACGTGCGCTTTGAGCGTACGCTTGGGGCTCGGTTAATGGGTAGCAGGCGTCTTGTCGCCTCGGGGATTTCCTGAAGCAGGGTAAAAGCCGATACCACTGCGCGACAGCACTCCTGGTCACCGAAGAGACGCGGCAGCTTCCGGCATGTCGCGCCCTGCGAGCGATGGAGACAAGCATGCGCAAGATGTGGGTATGGCCGCTGACCGCGGCACTAGCGGCGCTCAGCCTGACCGCCTGTGACCGCACCGATGACGCCGAGGACGGCGGCATCCCCAAGGGCAATCTGATATCGCAGTTCGAGCCCACCGCCGGGACCGTGCCCTTTCCCTTCGACGGACTCTTCTCCGGATTCTCCGATCCGACGCTGAACATCCCGCAGGATGCGGCGCCTGCGCAGGCGGCGAACCAGACCGACGGCTGGTCAACCACCGCCAGCATCTTCACCGACTTCATCGGTTTCGTGGACTTCGACACCACCGCTGAAGGCCTGCGCGTCATCGCACTGCCCGAGGGCGGAGCACCACAGGTTCTCACTGAGGGGGTCGACTACCAGATCAGCGACTACCCCGCCACCGGTACGATTCCGGGCACGGACATCGTTGCGCCCATCAACAGTTTCCGCACGCGCCTGCTGATCGAGCCGCTGAAGCCACTGCAGGCCTCGACACGGCATCTCGTCGTTATCACCGACGCGCTGCGCGACATCAGCGGCAATCGCGCCGTTGGCTCGACGCAGTGGCAGGTCGTGCGACGCAGCCAGCCGGTGTCCGAGCAGGACGACCTCTACGTGCAGGGCCTCTCGCCCCAGGCCGTCGCGACGCTGGAATCGCTGCAGCAGCAGATCGTGGGGCCGACGCTGGATGGCGTCTCCGCCATCACCGGCCTGCCGCGCGAGCGCATCGTGCTGGCCTGGCCCTTCACCACACAGTCCATCGGCGAGAGCCTCGGGCGCCTCGCCGAGCGCGCACCGGCGCGTGCAGCCGCCGGCGCTGCCCAGCCGCTGCAGATCCTCGCGGGCCCTTCGGGACTGACGCTGGCCAACATCGGCGCCCCGAATCTCGCCGACATCTTCGTCGGTGCCGTCGATCTGCCCTACTACCTGGAAGCGCCGGGTGACGGCAACGCCGACGCCATCGTCAACCAGACCTTCTGGGCGGCCGACCCGGCCCAGCCCAATCTGGGCACGCAGGAAAACCCGACCACCTTCCTCGGTCAGGTGCCCTGCGGCGCCTTCGCCGCCGGTGCCATGGGCCTGTCGCCCAGCACCAGCACGACGCGTTGCTTCCCGGTGCCGGTGGAGCGTGGCACCGAGCGTGCGCCGCTGCTGCTGACCGTACCGAATCAGGTGGCGAAGCCGGAAGCCGGCTGGCCCATCGTCATCTTCCAGCACGGCATCACCTCCGACCGCAGCGCCTTGCTGGCACTGGCGCCGGCGCTGTCCAGCGCCGGCTTCGTGACCGTGGCCATGGACCTGCCGCTGCACGGTATTCCACCGGCAGACTGCAGTGCCGAAGGCGCCGATGCGCTATGCGGCGCGCGCCAGCAGCTGCGCGGCGCCAACGCGCTCTTCGGCGCGCGCGAGCGCACCTTCGACGTCGATCTGGACGGTCAGCCGGGCCCGGACGGCTCAGGCGCCAACTTCATCAATCTGCCCAGCCTGCTGACTTCGCGTGACAACAACCGCCAGGCCGTCGCCGATCTGCTGCATCTGCGCGCGTTGACGACACGGCTGGATTTGAACAGCGACGGCGCGCCGGACATCGACCCCGCACGTGTCTACTTCGTCGGCCATTCGCTGGGCGGCATCACCGGTAGCACCTTCGTCGCCCTCGACGAGCAGGTGCGCGCCGCGACGCTGGCCAACCCCGGCGGCGGCATCGGCAAGCTGCTCGATGCCTCGCGCAGCTTCGGACCCGTCATCGCGCAGGGCCTGGCAGCGAACGGGGTTGTCGAAGGCACCGACGCTTACGAGACCTTCCTGCGCTTCGCCCAGCACCTCATCGACCCGGGCGACCCGATCAACTACGCTCAGCAACTCGGCGATCGCCGCATCCACTTCATCGAGGTCGTCGGCGATCTGGTAGTGCCCAATACTGCGCCGCGCAATCCGCCGGCTGGCGAGGAGGGCAACGACCCGCGCCTCGACCGCGTCACTGTCGCCGGACCGCTGTCGGGGAGCACGCCGCTGATCGAGCAGATCGGCCTGGAGGTCGCCGTGATCGACGACCTCGACGCGCCGGCCGATGTGCGCCTCGGCGATGACGCTCCAACGGCAGTGCGCTTCACATCGGGCAGCCATAGCTCCGTGCTGATCCCGGCTACCGACCCGGTGACGCAGGAGATGCAGCGCCAGATCGTCAACTTCCTGGCCAGCGACGGCCAGTGTCTGCCGCTGCGCGGGAGCTGCCAATGAACAGCATCGAACGGCAAACCACCCTTCATCGCGATCCCGGCCAGCAGGAGTCCGTCATGCCGACCACCTTCATTCTTCGCGGCGCCTGCAGCCTGGCGCTGGGCGCCGCATTGCTGGCCGCCTCACCAGCACAAGCGATGCGCACCAGCATCGGCGACATCGACATGTCGCTGCAGAACCGCATCAGCTTCGGCATCGCCTTTCGAACGGAAAGCCCGGACAGCGACCTGCTGGGTATTGCCAACGGCGGCGAAGCCTTCTCCACCAACTTCGATGACGCCAACCAGAACTTCGACAGTGCCGGCGAGCCCTTTACCGCACCACTGAAGCTGCTCAGCGACTTCAGCGCCGACTGGAACGGCTTCACGCTCTTCGCGCGCGGTGGCTTCGGCTTCGACGGCGTGTTGCACCGGCGCAACAACTTCGACCGGTCGGACTACGGCCCCGGCAAGGAAGCCTCCCTCGCCGAGCTCGAGCGCAAGAACGATGGGGTACGCAGCGAGGTCGGACGCTACGCCGAGTTGCTGGACCTGCATATTTCGGCCTCGCATCGCTTCCTGGGCCGCTCGCTCAGTTGGAAGCTCGGCCGGCAGATCATCAACTGGGGCGAGTCGACCTTCATCCAGAACGGCCTCAACGCCATCGTCGCCGCCAATGCCAATCGCGCCGGCGTGCCCGGCGCCGAGCTGGAGGAGGTCTTCGTGCCGACGGCCAACCTCTGGGCGGCCATGGATCTCACCTCGCTCATCTCGGCGGAGGCCTGGTACCAGCTGCAGTGGGAGCGCACAGAGCCCTTCGCATCGGGCACCTTCTTCTCCACCAACGATTTCGTGGCCGCCGGCGGAACTCGTGCCAATCTGGGCTTCGGGCGCGTGACGGAGAACAGTCCGCCCGGGACGCCCTGCGCGGCACCGCCCTTCCCGGGGAATCCCTGCGTGCCCTTCGGCTCCTCGATCCCGCGCACGGGCGACGACGAACCGAGCGATTCCGGCCAGTTCGGCGGCGCGCTGCGCTTCTTCGTACCGGCGCTGGCCGGCGCCGATATCGGCCTCTACGCCACGCGCTATCACAGCCGGCTGCCGCTGATCTCGGGCATCTCGCGCACCGATGCCACCGCCACCTCGCAGACGGCGGCCTTCCGCATCGACTACCCCGAGGACATCCAGATGTTCGGCGCCTCGGCTTCCTTCCAGGGCCCCTTCGGAACCTCGATCCAGGCAGAGTACAGCTACAAGATCGACCAGCCCCTGCAGCTCGACGACGTCGAGATCCTGCTGGCAGGCCTCGGCGCCCCCAACCAGATCGTCGACAACACGCCGCTGCCCACCTCGTTGGGCAATCAGTACATCCGCGGCTGGCGGCGGCACGACGTCCATCAGGCCATCCTTGCCTTCACCCAGCTCTTCGGACCGAACACGATTCCGGGCAGCAGCCAGACGGTCTGGCTCTTCGAAACGGGTTACACCCGCGTCAACGGCCTGCCCGACAACGACGAGCTGCGCTACGAGGCGCCGGGTACGCCACTGCCCGGCAATGCCGCCATCGCGGCCTCGCAGGGGCTTCCGGTCGAAACAGGCCAATTCGCCACAACCAGTTCCTGGGGCTATCGCACGGTCGTGGCCTCCACCTACAACAATGTCCTGGGCGGCATGAATGTCACACCGAGCCTGCGCTTCGATCACGACGTCAATGGCATGACGCCCTCGCCGCTGGGCAACTTCGTGGACGGGCGCAAGCAGGTAGCCACGAACCTCAAGTTCGACTATCTGTCGACCTGGCAGTTTGATGTCGGCTACACGATGTTCTTCGGCGGCGGCAAGCAGAATCTTCTGGCGGACCGGGACTTCGTGCAGCTGGCGCTGCGCTACGCCTTCTAGCGCGGCGCGGGGCGCCCGGCGGCGAGCAGCTCCTCATCGGGCTCGTCGCCGGGCAGGCGCTCCGGCTCGCCGACAAAGCGTGGCTCGGTGCGCAGCACGAAGAGGTCGAGAATCGCCTTGACGCGCGCGAAGACTTCACGCACCGGATGACGGTTCTTTGTGCCCGGCGCGATATAGGCCACTGCCGGCACCTCCATCTTGCGCGCCAGAAAGACCGCCCGATAGGTGTGGTACTTCTGCGTGATCAGCGTGAAGCGCTCCAGCCCGAAGACGCGCTTGGCGCGCGCCACCGAATCGAAGGTCCGGAAGCCGGCGAAGTCCATGGTCAGCGCGTCCTGCGGCACACCGGCCTTGACCAGCTCCTGCCACATGCGGCGCGGCTCGTTGTAGGTCGCGTCCGGGTTGGCGCCCGAGACGATGATGTGCCGGATCTTGCCGGCCTCGAAGAGCTTGACCGCGGCCTCGATGCGCCCGGCGAAATCGGCGCTGCGCCCACCGCCGCGCACGTAGGGGCTGGTACCGAGCACGATGCCGACACGGTTCTCGGGCAGCAGGCCGATGTTGTCGTGGATGTAGGAATCGGTGCTGTTGATGACCCAACGGTTGCCCAGCAGCACGAGGAGCGCGAAGGCGAGAAAGCCGAGCGGCAGCCAGCGCTTGAACAGTCTCTTGGCACGCAGGGTCATGTTCGGCCGGGCTCCTCTGCTCGCGGGACGGTGTGCTTCGGCGCGCAGCACGAGACCGGCGAATGCCGCCCGGGCTCGGACGCTGCGTGTCGCGACAACTTGCCGTGCAATCTTACTTGGTCAGGCGCCGCATGGCGGCGTCGAGACCTGTCAGCGTCAGCGGGAACATGCGGTCGTCGCCGATGAGCTGGCGCGTGATCTGCACCGACTGCGAGTACTCCCACTGCGACTCCGACTCGGGGTTGAGCCAGACGAGGTGACTGTAGGTATCGATCAGCCGCTGCATCCACGCCGCCCCGGCTTCTTCGTTCCAGTGCTCGACGCTGCCCCCCGGATGCGTGATCTCGTAGGGCGCCATCATGGCGTCGCCGACGACAATGACCTTGTAGTCCGGCGGGAAACGGTGCAGCACATCGAAGGTACTGATGCGCTCGGCGTGCCGTCGGCGATTGTCCTTCCACACGGACTCGTAGAGGAAGTTGTGGAAGTAGAAGTACTCCAGATGCTTGAACTCGGTGTGTGCCGCCGAGAACAGCTCCTCGCAGACGCGCACATGCGGGTCCATGGAGCCCCCGACATCGAGGAAGAGCAGTACCTTCACGGCATTGTGGCGCTCCGGCACCATCTTCAGATCGAGATAGCCGGCATTGCGCGCCGTGCTGCGAATGGTGTCGTCGATATCGAGCTGGTCGGCCGCGCCCTCGCGCGCGAACCGACGCAGGCGGCGCAGCGCCACCTTGATGTTGCGCGTGCCGAGTTCGAGGTTGCTGTCCAGATTGGCGAACTCGCGCTTCTCCCAGACCTTGGCGGCGCGCTTCTGGCCGCCTGCGCCGCCGATGCGCACGCCTTCCGGGTTGTAGCCGCCGTGGCCGAAGGGCGAGGTACCGCCCGTGCCGATCCACTTGTTGCCCCCCTCGTGGCGTTCGGTCTGCTCCTCCAGGCGCTTCTTCAGCTCCTCCATGAGCTTGTCCAGCCCGCCCATGGCCTGGGCCTTGGCCATTTCCTCGGCGGTGAAGTGCTTCTCGGCCATCTTGCGCAGCCAGTCGTCGGGAATCTCGCCGAAGAGCTCCTCGCCGGCAGCCTGCACACCCTCGAAATAGGCAGCGAAGGCGCGGTCGAAGCGGTCGAACTGCGATTCGTCCTTGACCAGCGCGGCGCGCGAAAGATGGTAGAAATCGTCCACATTGAAGACGACCAGCCGCTCGGACATCGCCTCCAGGAGCATTAGGAACTCGGAGAGCGAGGGCTTGAGGCCGGCGTCGCGTAGCGCGAAGAAGAAGCTGAACAGCATGGGAGCCTGATGGATCAGCGGGATCAAAGTGTATCGGCTCGCCGGGGGCCACCGCATGCGGTGGCGCAGGCGCATCTGGTGGCAGCCGACGAAGTGATGGCCGACCTGATTGCACGGCTGGGCGACTGCACGCTGTGGCATACGCCGCGCGAAGCCTTTCCAACGCTGTGCAGCGCCATCATCGGCCAGCAGATCTCGACGCGCGCCGCGGCCACGGTCGAGGCGCGCCTGCGCGAAGCGCTGGGCGGGCAGCTCGAAGCGCGGGCGCTGCTGCGCGCCGACGAGGCCACACTGCGTGGCGCCGGCCTGTCCACCGCCAAGGCGCGCTACCTGCGCGCGCTGGCCGAAGCCCGGGACACGGTCACCGTCGATGCGCTGCAGCCGCTGGACGACGCGGCGGCGACGAAGCAGCTCACCGCCATCCACGGCATCGGTCCCTGGACGGCGGAGATGTTCCTGATCTTCGTGCTGCAGCGCCCGGATGTCTTCTCCATGGGTGACGTCGGCCTGCGCAACATGATCAACCGCCTCTACGCCGGCGGCGCCAAGCTCGACGCGCGCGCCACGCGCGCCATCACCGAGCGCTGGGCGCCCTGGCGCTCCATCGCCTGCTGGTATCTGTGGCGGCTCACCGACGGCGACGACGGCGTGTGGCAGTAGCCGGCTTGCGGCGCTAGCATCGGGGACCAGACAGCAGCGGAGCGCAGCGCATGGCGGGCGGCTGGACCAACGACGGCGCGGTACAGGATCAGATCGACGATTCGGTCTCCGATGCTGTCGAGCGCGCGCGCAGCCAGCTGGGCAACGGCGCAGCCCGCAGCCACTGCGAGGAATGCGGCGAGCCGATCCCCGAGGCCCGGCGCCGTGCCGTGCCCGGCGCCCGCTGCTGCATCGCCTGCCAGGCTGAACGCGACGCGCGCCGTGATGGCGCCGGCGGCGTCAACCGGCGCGCCAGCAAGGACAGCCTGCTGCGCTGAGGCGGCGTATCAGCCGACGAGACCGAGAACGCCGTTGACGATCAGATAGCCGGCAACGATGTAGTTGAGCAGCCGCGGCATGGCGAGGATGGCGATGCCGGCGGCGAGCGAGACGACCGGCACGAGCGTGGCGGCGGAAATGGTAAGTGTCATGGCAGTCTTCTTTGAAGTGGTCTGCAAAGAATGGTTGCTGGCCACCGCGCACGCAACGCCAGCGCGTCCGCCGCCTGCGCACCGTCCAGGAGAGGGCTTCAGCGTTGCGCGTCGAAGAAGCGCATCAGCGCACGCGCACCGGATTCGGGAAGCTCGGCCTGCCAGAAATGGCCAGCGAAGGGCAGCAGCTCGGGCCGGGCGTCGTCGCCGCCCAGATCCTGTGCGAGGCGCACCGCCCAGGACACGGGCAGGAAGCGGTCCTGCGCGGCCCACAGCACGTGTGCCGGCTTGTCCCAGGCGCGCAGGGTCGCTTCGGCCTCGATGGTGTAGCGCGCCGATTGCGCAGTGACGTAGCCGATCCAGGCATCCAGCGCCGGCCCGCCTTCGTCCAGCGCACGAAACCAATCGCGCTTCAGGGCCTGCGGGATACTGCCGCGGAAGACCGTCCAGGGCAGCACCATGCCCAACGTTGCCTGCATCAAGCGCAAACGGGACAGCCACGGCACCCAGCCCCAGCGACCGAGCACAGCGGAAAAATCAATGACCGGCACCGGCCAGTTGTCGTAGCAGACGCAGTTGGTGAAGGCCACAGCTGGCACGCGCGCACCAAACCTGCGCAGGAATTCCATGCCATGCGAGCCGCCCTGGTCGTGGAAGACGGCGAAGCTCTCGTCGATGCCGAGATGGTCGAGCAGCTCGGCCAGCATCGCCGCCTGCCCAGGGCTGGCCTGGTCGGCGCCGGCTGCGGGCATCGATTGCCCCAGGCCCAGCAGATCGGGAGCGATGCAGTCGTAATGCTGGCCGAGGATGCCCATGAGCGGCTCCCACAACCGCGACGAGGTCGGTATCCCGTGCACGAGCAGCAGCGGCGGGCCGCTGCCGTGACGCAGATAGGCGACCCGACCGCAGTCCAGATCGGCGAACTGACGGGGCAGCGAGCCCCAGGGCAGCGGTGGCGGCTCGGGTGCGAGCGCGCGTTCCGGCGCACGACGACGGGTCAGCATGGGGTGCTCCTCAAGGCTAGCGGAGCCCACATTGTGGCCGCAGCGTCGCGCCAGCACAGCTACCCGGGCGGGTTGTGAACACTTGTTGACATCCGGAGTCGGCGCGGCTAGGGTGTGCACATATGTTCACAACCGGAACCACGAACATGCCCGCATTCGCCACACCTCAGAACGCCCAGCGCCGGCTGCAGCCGATCCTTCGCTCGAAGTTGATCGCGCGGCTGACAACGCCGCACGGCGTCGACCGCTATCTGGAGCAGATCGACCCGCTGTGGTCGGCCTTCGAGACGCGCGCCCGCGTCACAGAGGTTACCCGTCAGACGGCGGATACCGTCACCCTGCGCCTGCAGCCCAACGCCAACTGGCAAGGCTTCGTGCCGGGCCAGTATCTGCAGCTGAGCGTGGACATCGACGGTCGCCGCTACACGCGCTGCTTCTCGCCGGCCAACTCCTGCCACGCCAAGGACGGCCACATCGAGCTGACCGCGCGTATCAACCCGGAGGGCACACTCACGCGCCACCTGCGCGACCACGCCCACGCCGGCATGATCGTTGGGCTGTCGCAGGCCGCCGGCGACTTCGCACTGCCCGCGCAACGCCCCGAGCGCATTCTGCTGATCAGCGGCGGCAGCGGCATCACGCCGGTGATGAGCATGCTGCGTAGCCTCTGCGACGAGGGCCACCGCGGCCCGATCACCTTCCTGCACTACGCACGCAGCAAAGAGGACCAGCTCTACACCGAGGAGCTCGAGCAGTTGGCTGCGCGCCACGCCAACGTCACGCTGCTGCGCAGCTACGAGCAGGGCGCCGGCGAGCTGTACGGGCGTTTCTCGCGCGAGCAGCTCGAGTCGGCCGCGCCGGACTATGCCGATGCCACGACCTTCCTCTGCGGCCCGCCGCCGATGATGGCCGCGGTCGAGGCCGTCTGGGCCGCCGATGGCCTCAACGCCCAACTGCACCGCGAGCGCTTCGTCGTCGCCGCCTCGGCGCCGGCGACCGCCGAGACCACCGGCGGCGAGCTGCGCTTCGTCCGCAGCGAGCGGCTGGCCGTCAGCGACGGCGCCACGCTGCTGGAGCAGGCCGAGGCCGCCGGGCTGCGCCCCGACTACGGCTGCCGGATGGGCATCTGCCACGCCTGCAGTTGCCGCAAGACGACAGGGCGCGTACGCGACATCCGCGACGGCCGCCTCAGCGGCGATGGCGAAGAAGACATTCAGCTCTGCGTGAGCCAACCGGTCGGCAGCGTGACGCTCGAACTCTGAGCGCACGGCCGCCCCTTCACAACCTATTTCCGGAGATTGACCCCATGAGTATCTACGACACCCTGAGCCCCAAGGACTTTGAAGCCATCGGCGCCGAGTTCGACGCCATCCGCGAGGATGTGCTCGCCGATCTGGGCAGCCGCGACGCGGACTACATCCGCGGCATCATCAAGCGCCAGCGCCAGCTGGAGATCGGCGGTCGCGCGATGATGATGCTGCCGCCGACCTGGTTGGCGGGCATCGGCGCGCTGTCGGCCTCCAAGATTCTCGACAACATGGAGATCGGCCACAACATCATGCACGGCCAGTACGACTGGATGAACGATCCGGCCGTCTCCTCGCGCCACTTCGACTGGGACACCGCCAACAGCGCGGAACAGTGGAAGCGTACGCACAACTACGAGCACCACACCTTCACCAACGTCGTCGGCCGTGACCACGACGTCGGCTACGGCCTGCTGCGCATGTCCGAGGACCAGCCCTGGGAGCCGCGCTTTCTTTTCAATGCTCCGCTGGCGGTGATCCTGCACCTCTTCTTCCAACACTTCGTGGCCATCCAGAACCTCAAGCTTGAGGACTACCTGGTCTACAAGACGAAGACCCGCGCCGAGCTGCGCGAGGAATTCCGGCCGATGTGGAAGAAGATGCGCAAGCAGCTGGCCAAGGACTACGCGCTGTTCCCGGCGCTGGCCGGTCCGCTGGCGCCGCTGGTCTTCGTCGGCAACGTCGCGGCCAACGCCACGCGCAACGTCTGGGCCTGCGCGGTCATCTTCAACGGGCATTTCCCGGAGCAGGTCGAGCAGTTCGACGAATCGGTGGTCGACAACGAGACGCGCGGGCACTGGTACGTGCGTCAGCTGCTCGGCTCGGCCAACTTCGAGGGCAGCAAGCTCATGCACATCATGAGCGGCAACCTCAGCCACCAGATCGAGCACCATCTCTTCCCGGACCTGCCGGCACATCGCTACGCCGAGATCGCGCCGCGCGTGCGGGCGGTTTGCGAGCAGTATGGCCTGCCCTACAACACCGGCAGCTTCTGGAAGCAGACGGCCTCGACCTGGAAGCGCATCCTGCGCATGTCGCTGCCCAGCAAGCGCCAGCCGGAAGCCGCGCCGCAGCAGCCGGCAACGACCGAGGCCCGCCTGGCCGCCTGAGACAGGCGGCGTCGCCCTTGCCGCGGCCGCCTGGCCGCGGCAGCCTGTAGGCCATGAGCGAGAAAGAGCCCGAGCTTCCACCGCCACCGATCAAGCCGGACAGCAGCGAATGCTGCAAGTCCGACTGCAGCCCCTGCATCCTGGAGCAGTACGAGGACGAGTTAGACCGCTGGAAGCAGGAAGTCGCCCGCATCAGGGCGCGCCACGCTGCCGACGATCAGTCGTCGTAGATGCCCTCAGGCAACTCCGCCAGCGAGCGGAATGCGGCCTTCGCGAAGTAGAAGCCCTGGAAGAGCTCGATGCCGAAGCCGCGCAGCGTGCGCAGCTCCTCGCGCGTCTCGATGCCTTCGGCAATCACCCGGATGCCGAGGTCACGGCAAACCTGCAGGATGCCCCGCACGATGGCCTGCCGCGTCGTATCGGCATCGATGCCGCGGACCAAGGCCATATCCAGCTTGATCAGATCGGTGTGCACCTCGGCGAGCAGATTCAACCCGGCGTAGCCGGCGCCGAAATCGTCGATGGCGGTCGTGAAGCCGCGCTTCTTGTAGTGCGTGACGATCTCGCGCAGATGCGGAACATCGTCGACGCGCTCGGCTTCGGTGATCTCGAACATGATGCGCTCGATCGGAAAGCCGTAGGCATCCGCCGCGTCCAGCGTGGTGCGGATGCAGCGCTCCGGCACGTAGACGGCATTGGGCATGAAGTTGATGCTGAGCAGCGAGCGAATATCCAGCTCGGCGGCCAGCTGCACGGCCTTGACCCGGCAGCACTGATCGAATCGGTAGCGATTGGCGTCGTTGACATGGGCAAAGACGCTGCCTGCGGACTCGCCATTCAGCCCGCGCACAAGGGCCTCTTGCGCGAAGACTTCGCGTCGCTGCATATCGACGATGGGCTGAAAGGCCATGGCAAAATCGAAGCCGAGGTCAGCGCCCTTCAGGCACTCGCGGCAGCCCATATCACGGAAGTTCTGCTGTGGTTTCATGCGGCCACTTCGTCCCCGGAAATGCGCACGACCATAGCTGCCGCGCAGCGCAGGCCCTACCCTAGCAGTCGAGAGCAGAGGCGCGACACGGCGCCCGGTCCATTCCAGGCGCCACCGAGAAGCGCGCCGCGTCCCAGGAGCGCATCCATTGGCTGAACCACAGAGCAGCACCGCCGCCTTCCGCATGAGCGACACCACCGCAGCCACCCGCGACGCAGCCACGCTGGTGCTGCTGCGCGAGGGTGACGACGGCCCCGAAGTACTGCTGCTCGAGCGACACCTGCGCTCGGATTTCGCCGGCGGCGCGCTGGTTTTTCCCGGCGGAACCGTCGATGCACCCGACCGCGCGTTGGCACCGGAACGCTGGAGTGGCCGCGAACCTTCCGCCTGGCAGGGGCTGCTCGGCGCCGACAGCCCGGAGGCGGCTCTGGGATTGATGGTGGCTGCCATCCGCGAAAGCTTCGAGGAAGCCAACATCCTGCTCGCGCGGCGCCGCGGCCAGCCGATCACCGACGCGGAACTGGCCAGCGCCTCCTTCGTAGAAGCGCGACGCCGTCTGAGCAGCCGCGAGGAGCGCTTCGACTGGCGCGAGTGGCTGGCCGCCGAAGAGCTGGTGCTCGACCTCGGGGCACTGGCGCCGTGGGCCTGGTGGGTGACACCGAAGGGGCCGCACAAGCGCTTCGACACACGCTTCTTCGTGGCCTCGCTGCCCGCGGACCAGTCAGGGCGCTGCGACGACGTCGAGACGACGGCGCTGCGCTGGATTTCTCCCGAGCAGGCGCTGGCCGCACAGCGCAAGGGTGAGGCCACGGTCATCTTTCCGACGCGGCGCAATCTGGCCGCGCTGGCCCGCTACGACAGCGCCGCGGCAATCTGGCGCACGGCCGACGCCGGCGACAGCGATATGCGCCGCATCGAGCCGGAGGTCGTCATGGTCGACGACGAGCCGCGCGTGCTGCACCCCGACGACAACGACCCCGAAGCCGTCTGAACCGCCGCCCGCTATAGCGACTGCGGAACAACGGGCTTCGCGACCACGCCGCGTCCGCCACAATTGCACCAAGTTCACCGAGGGTATTCGTAGTGAGCAATCTGGAAACGCGATTCCGGGAGGCCGTCGAGGAGGTACGCAACGCGCCCAGCGACGGCCCCTACAAGCCGAGCAACGACGACAAGCTGCGCATGTACGCGCTCTACCGTCAGGCCACCGATGGCGACGTGCAGGGCAAGCGCCCCGGCATGCTCAATGTCATCGAGCGCGCTAAGTACAACGCCTGGGCGGCGATGCAGGGCACGCCGCGCGACGAAGCGATGCAGCGCTACGTCGACGAAGTCGAGGCCGTGCGCAAGCAATACGGCTGAACAAGCGAAAGCGGCGGATCGCCGCGCAGCGCCACACTCAGGCTTTTGCGTCGGCGACTGCCATCACCGCGCGCGCGATCTCCGGCCCCTTGTGCTCCTCGACGAAGTGGCCGATGTCCGGGTGGACCGTCGTACGCGCCACCATCTGCGGCAGCGCCTCGTGCCACTGCTGGATTACGGATTTCTTGGCGCAGGGGTCCCAGGCACCAAAAATGCCGGCGGCCGGAATCCCTGCTCCCTTCGGGCCCCAGGCCGCCGGCACGGTCTGCTGCATGCGCCGATAGAAGGCGTGGTTGTCCTGCCGCCCGTGGCGCGGATCGTCATAGCTATAACCGTGCCCCCAGTAAGGGGTCTGCAGCACGTTGCGCTTGGAGCTGCGCGCGTTGGCGCGACTGCGTAACGCCTCCGAGAACACGCGGGTGGCGGGGTCCGACGCCGGAACGCCCAGCGCGAAGCGCGCCTGGTAGGTGAGCATGCGCCCATAGAGGCCGGCGAGTGGCCCGGGATTGCCGTGCGCCAGCACGCAGCCCGCTATACCGCCCCAGGCGCGGTCGGGCACCACATGCGGCGTGCGGCACCACGGCAGGAAGCGCCACGGCCAGTTGGCGTAGGTGGCGCCATCGGGAGGCATCGGAAAGATCGTGCTGTTGAGCACGACCAGGCCGCGCACGCGCTCGGGCTCCTCGGCGAGCGCACCAACGCCGATGGGCCCGCCCCAGTCGTGCACGACCAGCACGATGTTGCGGAGATCGAGATGACGCACGAGCTGCATCAGGTTGGCGGCGTGATGCATGTCGACCATCTCGAAATCGGCCTGGTCGGAGATGCCGAAGCCGATGTGATCCGGCGCAACCAGCCGCAGCGGTGCGCCTTCGGTGATCAGGGCATCGCGCACGAAACGATAGGTGTAGGAGCACTCCGGATTGCCGTGCACGAAGAGCACGGTCGCCTCCGGCGTGCCATCGCCAATGACGTGGTCGTAGTAGAAGAGCTGCTTGCCGGCATCCAAGCCGTCGGGAATCGTAAACCAGCGCTCGGCGCCGGGCGGCGCGTAGTCCTCAGGGACCGCACGTAGCGGCGTGTTGCTGGCGATATCGATGCTCATTCCTTCCTCCGGCTGCGCCACGCACCGACACGCGCTCAGTACTGGTACTTATTGAACTCATCGGCACGCTGGTCGCGTCTAGGTGTGATGTCGCGATTGGTGTTGCCGTCGCACGCCGGTCATCGGCCGAGCGCGCCTGCGAAGGTCCGCCCTAACGATAGTATGGTCCCCCCTCACCGCTATGGATTTTAGCATCGCTGGATAACTAGGTTACAAGCGAAGGGGAGACAGCAGATGGATCAACGCCAGCGAAGAATGGTCGGGCACGGGGCGGTCGTCACTCTCATTGCCCTCTTGGCGGGATTCGGGCTGCTCATCCGCCTGATCGGCGGCGTCGAACTATTCCCCGGCTACATCGTGGAATTTCAGATCACCGGTGACAGCGCCGCCTGGGCGCGCGCCCACTCCGGTGGCCTGTTGAACGGCCTGCTCGTCTTCGCCGGTGCCCTGCTCCTCTACGCCATGCGTCTGCCCGAGCGCACGGCCTTCCACCTGTCCTGGATGTTCGTCGGCACCGGCTATGCCAATACGATCTTCTACTGGGGCGGGCTGCTCGCGCCCACGCGCGCGCTGACTTTCGGCGACAACCGCTTCGGCGAAACCAATCTCGCCGGAGCGATCGGCCTGGTACCGGCCTTCGTCTTTGCTTTCGTGGCGATTGCGGCGATGGTGATCCTGATATGGCACGCCTTCGGCAACGCGAGTGAGCACTGACAGCTTCTGAGCGCAAGCACGGGGGCGACAACCTCGGGATGCGCCGGCAAGAAGACATCACGGACTACCTCATCGTGGGCGCGGGCGCCATGGGCATGGCCTTCGCCGACGTGGTCTTCTCCGAGCGGCCCGACGCGCAGATCACCATCGTGGACCGCCGGGCGAAACCGGGTGGGCACTGGAATGACGCCTATCCCTTCGTGGCACTGCACCAGCCTGCTGCCTTCTATGGCGTAACGTCCGCCCGGCTGGGTGCGGGCGGCGCCGATCTCGCCTCGCATGCCCAGATCCTGGCCTATTACGAGCAGGTCATGAACCGCTTCCTCGCCAGCGGACGCGTGCGCTTCCTGCCCATGTGCGAGCACCGTGGCGGCGGCCGTGTCGTGTCGACGGTGGACGATAGCTTCACCGTGGATTTCACGGTGCGGGAGCGCACCGTCAACGCGAGCTACATGAATGTGGCGGTGCCAGCCACGCACGGGCCGCGCTATGAAGTCGACCCCGAGGTCCCGTTGGTGCCACCCAACGGCTTGGCACACATCGGCCGAGCCTGGCGTCGCTACGTCGTGATCGGCGCCGGCAAGACGGGAATCGACGCCATCCTCTTCCTGCTGGATCACGGCGTCGAGCCCGAACGAATCCACTGGATCGCGCCGCACAGCGCCTGGCTCTGGAATCGCGCGGTGCTGCAACCCGGCAACGCTGCCACCGAGTTGTTGAGAGAGGCGCAAGCCATCGTCGACGCCGACAGCGTCGATGACTTCTTCCTGCGCCTGGAGCGCCAGGGCAGCGTGCTCCGGATCGACCCGGAGGAGCTGCCTGAGAAGTGGCGTTGCGCCACCGTCAATTGGCGTGAGCTGGAAGCACTGCGCAGGATCCAGCAAGTGGTGCAGCTCGGGAGAGTGCAGCGCATCACGGCGAGTGAGATTCAGCTCGAGCGCGGCAGCGTGGCCACCGACGCGCAAACCCTTCACATCGACTGCACCGCCGATGGCCTTGCTCGGCTGGAAGCCAAGCCCTTGTTTTCGGAGACGGAGATCACGCTGCAGTCGCTCTTCATGTGCCAGCAGGTCTTCAGTGCCGCGCTCACCGCCAAGCTGGCGCTGTTGAATCTTAGCGACGAGCAGCGCAACGCGATCTGCGAGGTCGTCCCTCATCCGGAATACAAGGAAGACCTGCCCACCTGCCTCACCGCCAGCCTGTCCAATGTCGTGAAAGCGCACCGGCATGCGCCGTTGTGGTTGCGCCGTTGCCGGCTCAACTTCCTGAGCCACGAATCGCTGGGCAGTTACCTTCGGTCGGCCTATGTGGCGCGTAGCGTGGTGCCGAAAGCCCAGCTCGCCGTGAAGCGATTGCTCGACGACGAGCCCTGCCGCGACCACGCGACACCCCAGCCATGAGGCGCCCCCGCGTACCAGGCGTATGCTCGGCTGCAACCTGAAACCCGCGCTACCGACGTGAGGCGCTCGCGTGGTTGCGAATGCGGAACCGCTGGCGCAGACGCGGCAGAGCTTGTGGCTAACCGGCCGCTAGCGCCGGGTTCTCCAGCAACAACGCCGCGCCCAGCCCGCCGCCAGCGCAGGTGGAGACCACCGCATAGCGCGCGCCTTCGGCCGCCATGCGCTGGCCGGCCGTCATCAGAAGACGCACGCCGGTGGCCGCGAAGGGATTGCCCAGCGACAGCGAGCCGCCCCAGGCGTTGAGACGGTCCAGCGGGATGTCGCCGTGCGGCACGCCCTCGCCGTGACGGCTGCGTACGAAATCGGCCTCGGCCATGCAGTCGCGGTTGATGAGAATCTGCGCGGCGAAAGCCTCGTGCAGCTCCCAGACGCCGATGTCGGCAAAAGCAAGGCCGTTGCGCGCCAGTAGCGGCGGAATGGTCATGGCCGGGCCGAAGAGCATCTCGTCTTCCAGGCTATCGACGCCACCCAGCAAGTAATCGCGCACCACCGCCAACGGCTGCAGGCCGTGCCTGGCGGCGGCCTCGCGGCTGGCGATGACCAGCGCGCCGGCGCCGTCGGTGAAGCGCGATGCGTTGCCGGGAGTGATGATGCCGCTGTCGCGATCGAAGGCCGGCTTCAGCTTGGCCAAGCGCTCGGGCGTGGCGTCGGCGCGCGGACCGTCGTCCTCCTCCACGCACTCGCCGGCCTTGTTGCTCACCGGCGTGATCTGCTCGGAGAGTTGGGTGCGCGCGGCAATGGCGCGAGCATGGCTATCGGCGGCAAAAGCGTCGGAGGCCTCTCTGGTACCACCGAAGCCATTGACCATGCGCTCGCAGGACACGCCCATGGTCATGCCGGTGGTGTAGTCGATGCCCTCCGGAATGTCGAGCTTGAGATCGCCCGGGCGCAGGCTGGCGAGCACCTTCAGGCGCTCCTTGGTGTCGCGGCTCTGGCGCAGCTTCATGAGGCTGCGTCGAATATTCTGCGACAGCCGCACAGGCACATCCGAGAAGTTCTCCGTGCCGCCGGCGATGCCGAGCTGCAGGCGGCCGAGCGCAACCTGATCGCAGAGATTCATGACGCCCACATTCGGCGAGATGCCGGCCATGGCCACCGTGTAGGCCGGCGTGCGGCTGGGCATGCCCGCGGCCAGCATGGCCTCGCGCGCCACGTTGGTGGTCTCGATCTCGTGCACGACGGTGCCCATGATGACCATTTCGGCAGCGTCGGCGGGCAGGCCCGTGCGCCCCAGCAGACCTTCCAGCGCACGCGCGCCGAGCTCATAGCTCATCAGGTCGGCATAGGCGCCGGCGCTTTCCAGAAAGGGCGTCCGCGCGCCGGCGGCGATGACCGGCAGGCGCTCTTCCGGCAAGGGGGCGACCTGACTCATGCTTTGCCTCCGGCGGGAATATAGCTACCGACCTGATAGACCGTGCCAGCGTCGTCGATCAGCCGTAGCGCGTAGCGGCCTTCTTCGTCGGCGGTGGCGGCAGTCTGGATGGAGAGCTGCGGGCTGGGCAGCGGCAGTGCGTTGATGAAACGCACCTCGATGTCCGCGATGTCCACGCCAGCGCTTCGGATGGTCTCGAAAACCTGCGCGAAGGCGCCGTAGCCGTGCATGATGCAACCGCCGAAGCGGGTGCGACGCGCCACAGCGGGCAGCGTGTGGATGGGGTTGAAGTCGCCGGTGAGCTTGAAGAAGGTCACGCCCTCATCAGCGGCGGCCTGCCAATGGCCGACGGTGCGGTAATCGGGTTCGGCTGCGGTCTTCGGCTTGCTGCCGGGGCGCTTCTTCAGCGGCACGGCGGCAAAGGCGTCGATCAGCAGGGCTTCGGGCTGCTCGGCCGTGCCCATGCGCAGCGCGCTGTGGATACGCGCGCGGTAGCCGTCGTCGCTGGCGTCGGCGAGCTGGCCGCGCAGGGTGATGCGGCTGCCGCGCGGCAGCGGCGCATTCATGCGCAGGCGCACGCCCTGGTTGAGCACCGACAGCAGCGGATAAGGCGCCTGAGCGGTCAAGCGCGAGATCATGGCCAGTGCCATCTGGCTGACCGCGAAGTGCGGCGGGATCCGGTCGCCGAAGCGCTCCGCGTCGACGCCGGCCCAGGTCAGATAGGCGTCAAGCAGAGCGGCGGGCGGCGGCGCCATGGTCTGGCTCTGTTCCCGGCCCGGCTTGCCACGCAGAAGCGGCACGTAGGAACGCAGGCCACCGGTGGCCATGGCCAGCATATTGGGCAGCTGATGGGGCAGTTGTGTCAGGGGAATCTTGACCGCGGTCATGGGCTTTACGTCGTAAATGGCGAAGACGAAAAGCTTAGCAGCGCGCCCGCAGCTGGCGCGCGCCGGAATCCTGGATTACTGACCGCGCCGCGCCATGAAGGCCAGCCGCTCGAAGAGATGCACATCCTGCTCGTTCTTGAGCAACGCACCGTAGAGTGGCGGCAGACTTTTCTTGACGCTGGATTCGCGCAGCACATCGGGGGAGATGTCGTCGGCCACCAGCAGCTTGAGCCAGTCGAGCAGCTCGGAAGTCGACGGCTTCTTCTTCAGCCCGGGCAGCTCGCGCAGGCCGAAGAAGGCTTCCATGGCTTCCTTGACGAGATTCTTCTTGATGTCCGGGAAGTGCACATCGACGATCTGCTGCATCGTCTCTCGGTCCGGGAACTTGATGTAATGGAAGAAGCAGCGGCGCAGGAAGGCGTCCGGCAGCTCCTTCTCGTTGTTCGAAGTGATGATGATGATGGGCCGGTGCCGGGCGCGCACGGTCTTCTGCGTCTCGTAGACGTAGAACTCCATCTGGTCGAGTTCGCGCAGCAGATCGTTGGGGAACTCGATGTCGGCCTTGTCGATCTCGTCGATGAGCAGCACCGGCTTGACGTCGGACTCGAAGGACTCCCAGAGCTTGCCCTTGACGATGTAGTTGCTGATGTCGTGGACGCGATCGTCGCCGAGCTGCGAGTCGCGCAGCCGCGAAACGGCGTCGTACTCGTAGAGACCCTGCTGCGCCTTGGTGGTGGACTTGATGGCCCAGTCGTAAACCGGCGCGCCGAGGGCGCGCGCGACTTCCAGCGCCAGCTGCGTCTTGCCGGTGCCGGGCTCGCCCTTGACGAGCAACGGGCGCTCCAGCGTCACGGCCGCGTTAACGGCCATGGTGAGGTCATCGGTGGTGACGTAGCTCTCGGTTCCTTCGAAACGCACGGGCGGAATCCTTGCGACAGTTGCGATCAAGCTGCGCAGTCTACCGATGCGGACGCCAGGATGTGACTGTTCAGCCCTTCACGGCTGCGCTATCGTCGCGGCTGTCTCCACGGAGTCCATCATGAGCGACGGTGCCCAAAGCAAGGCCTTCGAGCCTCTGAAGATCGCGGTGCTGACCGTATCCGACTCGCGCAGCATCGCCGACGACCGCTCCGGCGATGCGCTGCAGCAGCGCCTGGAGGCGGCCGGCCACCTGCTCGCCGCGCGCGAGCTGGTACCCGACGACATCTACCGCCTGCGCGCGGTGGTTTCCGCCTGGATCGCGGACATGGCCGTGCAGGTGGTTCTGGTCACCGGCGGCACCGGCGTCACCGGCCGCGACAGCACGCCGGAGGCCCTGACACCGCTCTTCGACCGGCACATCGAGGGCTTCGGCGAACTCTTCCGCTGGCTGTCCTTCGAGGAGATCGGCGCGTCGACCATCCAGTCGCGCTGCACGGCGGGCGTGGCCAACGGCACGCTGGTCTTCGCTCTGCCCGGCTCCACGGGCGCCTGTCGCACGGCCTGGGATCGCATCCTCGCCTCGCAGCTCGACGCTCGCACCAAGCCCTGCAATTTCGTGTCGCTGATCCCGCGCATGCGCGAAACCGCCCCTTCGCGCTAAGGCGCAGCGAGGCAGCCGCGGATTGCCTCAGCCCGCCGCGCGCTCTTCGAGGATGCCCACTGCCGGCAGCGTCTTGCCCTCCAGGAACTCCAGGAAGGCGCCGCCACCCGTGGAGATGTAGCTGATGCGGTCGGCGACCCCGAAGGTATCGATGGCGGCCAGCGTGTCGCCGCCGCCTGCCAGAGAGAAGGCGTCGCTGTCGGCGATGGCATGCGCCAGGATGCGCGTGCCGGCGGCGAAGGCGTCGTACTCGAAAACCCCGACGGGGCCATTCCAGACGATGCTGCCGGCGTTGCGCAGCGAAGCGCCCAACGCGCGCGCCGATTTCGGGCCGATGTCGAGAATCATCTCGTCGTCCAGGACGTCGCCCACCTGACGCACCTCGGCGCGCGCTTCGCTGGAGATCTCGGTGGCCACAACGACATCCTCAGGCAGCGGGATATCGCCGCCGTTGGCGCGGATGCGCTCGTGGATGGCGCGCGCGGTGTCGAGCATGTCGGGCTCATGCAGCGACTTGCCCACCTTGAAGCCAGCCGCAGCGAGGAAGGTGTTGGCAATGCCGCCGCCGACGATGAGCTGATCGGCCTTGTCGGCCAGATTGGTGAGCAGATCCAGCTTGGTGGACACCTTGGCGCCGCCGACGATGACGACCTGCGGCCGCTTCGGATTGGCCACGGCCTTGCCCAGCGCTTCCAGCTCGGCCGACAGCAGCGGGCCGGCGCAGGCGACCTTGGCGAAACGCGCCACGCCGTGCGTGGAGGCCTCGGCGCGGTGCGCCGTGCCGAAGGCGTCGTTGACGTAGATGTCGCACAGCTCAGCCATCTTGCGCGACAGCGTCTCGTCGTTCTCCTTCTCGCCGGCGGCAAAACGGGTGTTCTCGCCGAGAGCGATCTGGCCGGGGGCAAGCTCGACGCCCTCGATCCAGTCCGAGACCAGCGGCACGACGCGATCGAGCTGCTCGGAAAGCCAGGCCGCAACCAGCGTCAGCGAGTTGTCGGGATCCAGATGCCCTGGCTTTGGGCGGCCCAGATGCGACAGCACCAGCACCGAGGCGCCGGCTTCCAGCGCCTGCTTCAGGGTGGGCAGCGCCGCGCGCAGCCGCGCGTCGGAGGTGATGTACCCGCCCGAGATCGGGACGTTGAGGTCCTGCCGGATCAACAAGCGCTTGCCGGCAAGGTCCAGATCGCTCATGCGCAGGATGGCCATGGCCGTACTCCGCTCAGCCGGCCTTGGACAGCGCGACGCTGGTATCCAGCATGCGGTTGGAGAAACCCCACTCGTTGTCGTACCAGGCGCAGACCTTGACGTTGCGGCCGATGACCTTGGTCAGGCTCGGATCGTAGCTGCTCGATGCCGGATCGTGGTTGAAGTCGCTGGACACGAGCGGCCCGTCGACGATGTTCAGGATGCCCTTGAGCGGGCCGTCGGCGGCCTCGCGCAGCAGCTTGTCGATTTCCGCGACGCTGGTATCGCGCTTGGCGATGAAGCCGAGATCGACCATAGATACGTTGATGGTGGGCACGCGAATAGCGTAGCCATCGAGCTTGCCGTCCAGCTCCGGCATGACCAGGCCCACCGCCGCGGCAGCGCCGGTCTTGGCGGGAATCATGTTGTGCGTTGCCGAGCGCGCGCGACGCAGGTCCGAGTGGTAGACGTCGGTCAGCACCTGGTCGTTGGTGTAGGAGTGGATCGTCGTCATCAGACCCGACTCGATACCGATCCCGTCCTGCAGCGGCTTGACCAGCGGCGCCAGGCAGTTCGTCGTGCAGGAGGCGTTGGAGATGACGGTGTCGTCGGCGGTCAACGTGTCGTGGTTGACGCCGTAGACGATGGTCTTGAGATCCTTGCCGGCCGGCGCCGAAATGATCACCTTCTTCGCGCCGCCCTGGAGGTGCGCTGAGGCCTTGTCCTTGCTGGCGAAGAAGCCGGTGCACTCCATGACGATCTCCACGCCCAGCTCGCCCCAGGGCAGCTTGGCAGGGTCGCGTTCGGCCAGCACCTTGATGCGCTTGCCGTTGACCACGAGGAAGTCGCCATCGACGGCGACGCTGCCTGGGAACTTGCCGTGGGCGGTGTCATAGCGCGTGAGGTGGGCATTGGTCTCGGCCGAGCCGAGATCGTTGATGGCGACGATCTCGATGTCGTCGCGGCCGGATTCGAAGAGGGCGCGCAGCACGTTGCGCCCGATGCGACCGTAGCCGTTGATGCCTACCTTCACTGCCATGTGAGACCCCTTGCCTGAGCTGTTGCGGCGGCCTGCACCGCCCGTGTGGTGAACTTGTGCGCGCTAGTTTAATGCGCGCGACGCGACGAGCCCGCTGGCGGCCTCAGCCGAGCAGCGCGCGTAGCCGTGCCGCGACGTTGTCCTGGTCGAGACCGAAGAGCGCGTAAACGTCGGTCCAGGGCGCCGATTCGCCGAAGCGGTCCACGCCCAGCACGTCGCCATCCAGCCCGACGAAGCCCCGCCAGTACTGCGTCACGCCGGCCTCCACGGCCAGCCGCTTGCGCAGTGCGGCGGGCAGCACGTGCTCGCGGTAGTCCGCGTCCTGGGCGAGGAAGCGCTCGACGCAGGGCATGGAAACCACGCGCACCGCGCGGCCTTCCTGCGCCAGCGCCTCGGCCGCGCCCAGCGCCATCGGCACCTCCGATCCGGTGGCGATGACCACCGCTTCCGGCGCCTTCTGGGGCTCGAAGAGGATGTAGCCACCGCGGCGGATGTCGCCCACCTGTTCGGCCGCGTGCGGCAGCGCGTCGACATTCTGGCGCGTGAAGAGCAGCGCACTCGGACCGTCGGCGCGCTCGATGGCCGCCTGCCAGGCGACGGTGGATTCCAGCAGATCGGCCGGGCGCCAGACATCGAGCTGCGGGATCAGCCGCAGCGCCGAGGCGTGCTCTACGGCCTGGTGCGTCGGACCGTCCTCGCCGAGACCGATGGAGTCGTGCGTGTAGACGAAAATGCTGCGCTGATGCATCAGCGCCGCCATGCGCAGGGCGTTGCGCGCGTAGTCGGAGAAGGTGAGGAAGGTGCCGCCGTAGGGAATGAAGCCCCCGTGCAGCGCCAGCCCGTTCATGATCGCGCTCATGCCGAACTCGCGCACGCCGTAGTGCAGGTATTCGCCGTCCGGCTGCGTCGGCGTGATGGCGCGCGCCCCCTTCCACTGCGTGCCATTGGAGGGCGTCAGGTCGGCAGAGCCGCCCAACAGCTCGGGCATCTGCGGACCCAGCGCGTCGAGGACGGCGTTGGAGGCCTTGCGCGTGGCCAGCGGCTTGTCTGCGGCCAGGCCCTGCTCGACCAACTGCGCCACCATCTCCTGCCAGTCGCCCGGCAGTTCGCCACGCAGGCGGCGCTCGAGTTCGGCCGCGGCCTCGCCGTGCTCTCCGCGATAGGCCTCGAAGGCCTCCTGCCAGGCGCGCTGCGCCTTGTCGCCGGCGGCGCGGGCGTCCCAGGCGCTGTAGACCTCGTCGGGGATCTCGAAGGGAGCGTGCGTCCAGCCAAGCTCGGTGCGCGCGGCGCGGATCTCGTCCTCGCCCAGGGGCTCGCCGTGCGCCTTGGCCGTGCCCTGACGATTGGGCGCGCCGAAGCCGATAACCGTGCGGCACTGGATCAGCGTCGGCTGGCCGGTCCCCTCGCGCGCATTCTCGATGGCCGCCTGCACCTCGGACTGACTGTGGCCGTCGACATTGCGGATAACGCGCCAGCCGTAGGCCTCGAATCGACCGACGGTATCGTCGGCGAACCAGTCTGCGCACTCACCGTCGATGGAGATGCCGTTGTCGTCGTAGAAGACGATGAGCTTTTCCAGCCCGAAGCTGCCGGCCAACGAGCAGGCTTCGTGCGAGATGCCCTCCATGAGGCAGCCGTCGCCGATGAAGCAATAGGTGTAGTGGTCCACCGGCGTGTGTGTATCGCGGTTGTAACGCAGCGCCAACAGCTTCTCGGCCAGCGCCATACCTACCGCGTTGGTCAGCCCCTGTCCCAGCGGACCCGTTGTGGTCTCGACACCCGGCGTGATGCCGTTCTCGGGATGGCCCGGGGTCTTGGAATGCAGCTGGCGGAAGTTGCGCAGCTCGTCCAGCGGCAGCTCGTAGCCACTCAGATGCAGCAGCGAATAGAGCAGCATCGAGCCGTGACCATTGGAAAGCACGAATCGGTCGCGGTCGGGCCAATGCGGATCGCGCGGGTTGTGCTTGAGGAAGTCGCGCCAGAGCACAGTGGCGATATCGGCCATGCCCATCGGCATGCCCGGGTGGCCCGACTTGGCCGCCTGCACGGCGTCCATGGACAGGGCGCGCACGGCGTTGGCGAGCAGATTATGGTCAGTCACAGTGTGATTCCTCGGCGGCGCGTGTAGCGCCGCGGGCACAAGAAAATGGAGGCAGTCCGCTATTTTCGCCCGCCGCGCGCTTGCGCGGCAAGCCGCAAGGCTCAGTTCATGCCGTGGACGAGACGCGCCAGCGCACTGCGCGAGCCGACGCCGAGCTTGGCGTAGGCACGGTAGAGGTGGCTGGAAACGGTGGTCGGCGCCAGCCCCAGCTCTCGCCCGGCTTCCTTGTGTGACAGCCCCCGGCTCACCGCGTAGACGACTTCCCGCTCGCGCGCGGTTAGTCGATCCAGCGGCGTCTCCTCCCAGATGCGCAGCAGATAGAGATCTGCCAGCGGCTCGATCTGCACGCAGAGATCGCCGACGGCGAAGCGCGCCTGGCCGCCGATGCCGGCGCTGACGGCCTGCGGCAGGTGCATACCCTGCCAGTCCGGCATGTGTTGCGCGAGTAGCGCGATGAACTCCGGCTGGGCCTCGTGCAGCACGCCCTCGCAGTCGACGACGGCGGCGGGGCGGTCCGAGCCCTCCGAAGCCGGGCGCGCCAGATGCAGGAAGTAGTTGTGCGAGCAGGCGTGCACCAGATGAAAGCCCGCGACGCGGAAGTTCTGGCGGTCGCGCCGGGAAAAGGGGCGGTCGCGATCGAAGCGATAGAGCGACAGCAGCGTATAGAGCCCGCAGCGTGGATCCATGTGCCCCGAGCTGAGGATGCGCTCCACACCGAAGGGCCGGAAGCAGTTGCGATAGATACGGCTCTTGTAGAAAACCTCGTCGCCCTGAACGTCGCGCATATCCACCGGTGCGCCGGGGTTCTCCGCCAGCTTCGGGTAGATGGGGTTCTCGCCCAGCCAGCGTTCCAGCGCGTTTGCGTAGTCCTGATCGACCCCGAAGACCTTGACGTTATGAAAGCGCCCGCGCTCAGCGTGCCCCATGCCCCAGACAGCGGCGTCGTGGGGAACGATCACCTTCAGCTGCTGGAGCGCCCAGCGCTGGAAATCTTCGGCGGGGCGCTCGACGCCGGCGCGATAGAGCCGGCTGACGAAACGCTGCAGCGCGTCCATGTCGCTCAAGCGCAGCTCACGCGGCGCGCCATTTGATGTTGCAGCCCATGCTGGGCTGCTGCGGCTCGGGCGGATTGGCACCGGCCAGCATGGCGTCGAGGGCGGCGCGCAGGTCGGCCCCGTCGTTGGGCGCATCGTTTCCGGGCGTCGCGGCGTCGAGGCGGCCGCGGTAGAACAGCTTCAGCTCTGCGCCGAAGCAATAGAAGTCCGGGGTGCAGGCCGCCTGATAGGCCTTCGCGACCTCTTGGCTGGCGTCATGGAGGTAGGGAAAGGGAAAACCGTGCTGCCGCGCTTCGGCGGCCATCTTCTCCGGCGCATCCTCCGGATAGTTCTCCGCGTCGTTGGCCGATATGGCCACCACGCCAACGCCGCGCGCCTGGGCTTCGCGCGCGAAGCGGATCAGTTCGTCCCGCACATGTTTCACATAGGGGCAATGATTGCAGATGAACATGACCACCAGGCCGCTGGCGCCGCGCGCATCGTCGAGCGACACGGTGTTTCCGGTCAGCGGCTCGGGCAGCGCGAAGGCGGGTGCCGGCGTGCCCAGAGGCTGCATGGTTGAGGGGGTTAGCGCCATCTCAAGGATCTCCTGTTCGTGGCTTGCGCACCAGTTTATCTCGCGGGCGACTAGCGCGGCAGGGGGAGAATGAGGTAGAGTATCCGCTTATCCGCATAAGCGATAACAGCAGGAGAAACCAGTAGTGAGAGAACACCTTTTTACGTCGGAGTCCGTCTCCGAAGGCCATCCGGACAAAATGTCCGACCAGATCTCGGACGCCGTTGTGGACGCGATCCTCGCGCAGGACCCGCACGCCCGCATCGCTTGCGAGTCGCTGGTGAAGACCGGCATCGCCATGCTGGCCGGTGAGGTCACCACCACCGCCACGGTCGATTTCGAGGAGTTGGTCCGCAAGGTCATCAACGACATCGGCTACACCTCTTCGGCCGTCGGCTTCGACGGCGACACCTGCGGCGTGCTGAACGGCCTGGGCAAGCAGAGCCCGGACATCGCGCAGGGCGTCGACCGCGCCAAGCCTGAGGATCAGGGTGCCGGCGACCAGGGCCTTATGTTCGGCTATGCCTGCGACGAGACGGACAGCCTCATGCCGGCGCCGATCCAGTTCTCGCACCGCCTGGTCCAGAAGCAGTCGGAACTGCGCAAGTCGGGCAAGCTCGGCTGGCTGCGCCCTGACGCCAAGTCGCAGGTCAGCATCCGCTACGACACCGAGGGCAAGCCCTCCGGCATCGACGCCGTGGTGCTCTCGACGCAGCACGATCCGGACATCTCCCAGAGCGACCTCAAGGAAGCCATCATGGAGGAGATCGTCAAGCCGGTGCTGCCGGCCGACTGGATCAACAAGGACACCAAGTTCCACATTAACCCGACCGGCAACTTCGTGATCGGCGGGCCGGTGGGTGACTGTGGCCTGACCGGTCGCAAGATCATCGTTGACACCTACGGCGGCATGGCACGCCACGGTGGCGGCGCCTTCTCGGGCAAGGATCCGTCTAAGGTTGACCGCTCGGCCGCCTATGCCGGCCGCTACGTCGCCAAGAACGTCGTCGCCGCCGGCCTGGCCACCAAGTGCGAGATCCAGATCAGCTACGCCATCGGCGTCGCCGAGCCGACCTCGGTCTTCGTGACCACCTTCGGCACCGGCAAGATCGACGAGGCCAAGATCGAGCAGCTTGTTCGCGAGCACTTCGACCTTCGCCCCTACGCGATCCAGAACATGCTGAACTTGCTGCACCCGATGTATCAGCTGACTGCTGCATACGGGCACTTCGGCCGCGAGCCGAAGGAAGAGACCTACCGCTATACGGTCATCGAGAACGGCAAGGAAGTCGAGAAGAAGACCACATTCACCAGCTTCCCGTGGGAAAAGACCGACAAGGCCGACGCGCTGCGCGCTGCGGCTGGCCTTTGATCGCATCCCCCACTGCAAGCAACCAAGGAGTAACGCAATGAACGCATCCGTATCCCCCATCAACAAAGAGAACTTCTCTGACTACAAGGTCGCCGACATCGGTCTGGCCGACCTCGGTCGTCAGCGCATCCGCATGGCCGAGGAGGAAATGCCCGGCCTGATGTCGATCCGCGAGAAGTATGCCCCGCAGAAGCCGCTCGACGGCGTCCGCGTCACCGGCAGCCTCCACATGACCAAGGAGACCGCCGTTCTGATCGAGACCCTCGACCAGCTTGGCGCCAGCGTCCGTTGGGCTTCCTGCAACATCTTCTCCACCACCGATGATGCGGCCGCTGCCATCGCTTCTGCCGGCATTCCGGTCTTCGCCTGGAAGGGCGAGACGCTGATGGAGTACTGGGAGTGCACGCTGAACGCGCTGACGCATCCCAACATGGAAGGCCCGCAGCTGATCGTCGACGACGGCGGTGACGCGACCCTGCTGATCCACAAGGGCGTCGAGATGGAGAACGGCGACACCTGGTGTGACAGCGAGGGCGGCAACGAGGAAGAGCAGTGCGTCAAGGCTATCCTCCGCCGCACGCGTGACGAGCGCCCCGGCTTCTGGAAGAAGGTCGCCGAAGGCCTGCGTGGCATCTCCGAGGAGACCACCACCGGCGTGCACCGCCTCTACCAGCTCGCCGAACAGGGCAAGCTGCTGGTGCCGTGCATCAACGTCAACGATTCGGTCACCAAGTCGAAGTTCGACAACCTCTATGGCTGCCGCGAGTCGCTGGCTGACGGCATCAAGCGCGCCACCGACCTGATGATCGCCGGCAAGACCGCCGTGATCTGCGGCTATGGCGACGTCGGCAAGGGCTCGGCGCATTCGCTGCGCGGCCTCGGTGCCCGTGTGGTCGTCACCGAGATCGACCCCATCAACGCTCTGCAGGCCGCGATGGAAGGCTTCGAGGTGAAGACGGTGGAAGACGTCCTGCACGAGGGTGACATCTACGTCACCACTACGGGCAACAAGGACGTGATCACCTTCGATCACATGTCGAACATGAAGAACAACGCCCTGGTCTGCAACATCGGCCACTTCGACAACGAGATCCAGGTCGAGAAGCTGAACGAGGCCAAGGACGTGAAGCGCGAGACCGTGAAGCCGCAGGTCGACCGCTACACCTTCCCGAACGGGCGCAACATCTACATGCTCGCCGAAGGCCGCCTGATCAACCTCGGCTGCGCCAATGGCCACCCGGCCTACGTCATGTCGAACTCCTTCTCGAACCAGACGCTCGCGCAGATCGAGCTCTGGAACAACAAGGACAAGTACGAGAAGACGGTCTACCGCCTGCCGAAGAAGCTGGACGAAGAGGTTGCCGCGCTGCACCTCGGCCAGATCGGCGTGAAGCTGACCAAGCTGTCGAAGGAGCAGGCCGACTACATCGGCGTGCCGGTGGACGGGCCGTACAAGCCCGATCACTACCGCTACTAATCCGCCCACGGCTTTTTAAGCCGTAGCGGTTTCGGGGCGCGGCGCGCTACCTGCGCACCGCGCCCCTTTTTTATTGTTGAGAGAAAAAATGGCTACAACACCCTATTCCTTCGAGCTCTTCCCGCCGAAAACCGAGGAAGGCGCCGAGAAGCTCAAGCTGGTGGTCAAGCGACTCGCGGAGCGCAAGCCCGAGTACTTCTCGGTCACCTTCGGTGCCGGCGGCTCCACCCAGGAAGGCACCTTCGAGACCGTCCAGATGGTGATGCAGGAAACCGGCTGCGAGGCCGCCCCGCATCTCAGCTGTATCAGCTCGACGCGCGAGCGCATCCGCGACCAGCTGGCCCGCTATCGCGAAGCCGGCGTCAAGCGCATCGTCGCGCTCCGCGGCGACCTGCCCGCAACGGCGACCAGCCACAGCAGCGCGCCGGGCGAGCTGCACTACGCCAACGAGCTCGTCGAGTTCATCCGTGACGAGCATGGCGATCACTTCGAGCTTGAAGTCGGCGCCTATCCGGAAATGCACCCGCAGGCACCGGATATCGACACTGATTTCGCCAATTTCAAGCGCAAGATGGACGCTGGCGCCGATGCCGCGATCACGCAGTACTTCTTCAACATCGACGCCTTCGATCACTTCATGGAGCACTGCACCGCGGCCGGCATCAAGCAGCCGATCATTCCGGGCATCATGCCCATCGTGAATTTCGAGCAGATCGTACGCTTCTCCAAGGCCTGCGGCGCCGATGTTCCGCGTTGGCTGCACTACGGCATGGAGCGTTACAAGGACGACAACGACTCGCTGCGCGACTTCGGGCACGACGTCATCACGCGCCTGTGCAGCAAGCTGATCGAGCGCGGCGTGCCTTCGATCCACTTCTACACGCTCAATCAGTCGAAGCCAACGCTACGCCTGGTGGACAGTCTCGGCCTCAGCTGAGGCAATCCCGGCTAGTGGACGGGGGGAGCAAGCAGGAGGCATAATGAGAATGTTTCCCATTCTTGGTGTTTTCCATGCGCTGGCTTGCTCTCCTCGTCCTCGGTTCAACCGTCGCAGTTGGCTGCTCGTCGCAGAATGAGAGCGGCAGCGGCGACGAGCCGCTTATCGTCTATTCCTCGCGCAACGACCAGCTCATCCGGCCGGTCTTCGAGCGCTACGAGGAAGCCACCGGCGAAACAGTCCGCTATCTCACAGACAGCGACGGCGCGCTCATAGCGCGGCTGGAAGCTGAGGGCGCGCAAACGCCGGCGGATGTTCTGATGACGGTGGATGCGGGGAATCTCTGGCGGGCGGCAGAGCTCGACCTCCTGCAGCCTCTGGACTCGGAACTCGTGGCTTCCGCGATCCCCGCGCCTTACCGAGACAGCAAGGACCGCTGGACCGCCCTGTCTCTACGTGCGCGCACTATCGTCTACAGCACCGAACGCGTTGACGCGGATCAACTGTCGACCTACGCCGCATTGGCCAACGAGCACTGGGCGGACCGCCTCTGCTTGCGCACGTCGAAGAAGGTTTACAACCAGTCCCTGGTAGCCAGCATGATCGAACGGCTGGGATCCGAACGCACCGAAACCATCGTGGAAGGCTGGGTCGCCAACCTGGCGCAGCCGCCCTTCGCAAATGACACCGCGGTGATTGAAGCCATCGTCGCCGGTGATTGCGACGTCGGTATCGTCAACAGCTACTACTTCGGCCGCCTTGAAAGGGAGCGGCCGGAGATCCCCGTTGCGCTGTTCTGGGCGAACCAGGACGAAGGCGAGTCCGGCACGCACGTCAATGTATCCGGCGCCGGCATCACGAAGCATGCCGACCATCCCGAGCGGGCGCGCGCACTCATCGAGTGGCTCAGCCAGGGTGAAGCTCAGGCGCTGTTCGCCGAGCTCAACATGGAGTTCCCCGCCAACCCCGAGATTCCTGCCGCGAAGCGCGTACGGGCCTGGGGCGATTTCCGGGCGGACGACATGCCCATCGAGCGCGCGGGAGCGTTGCAACGGCAGGCGGTGCAATTGATGGACCGTGCCGGCTATCGCTGAGGCACCCGCCTACCGAGGCACGCACTGGCGAAACGGTCGTCTGTTACCGCTGGCGGCCGCACTTCTCTGTCTGCCCACGCTGATTCCCCTGGGTGCAACAGCGTGGTCATGGACTGCCGTCGACGTGGACCTGATCGGGCATCTGCTGCGGCATGTGCTGCCCAACGCTACGGGGAACACGCTGGCGCTGATGGTCGGGGTGCTCGCTGGCGTTTTGCTGCTGGGGGTCAGCACCTCTGCGCTAGTCGCGCTCACCGAATTTCCGGGGCGGCGCCCTTTCGCTCTCCTACTTCTGCTGCCTCTGGCACTGCCAGGCTATGTACTGGCCATCGCTTTTCTGGGGATCTTCGAGGGCGCGGGGTCAGTGTGGGCGGAGACCTTACGCATCTCCGGCTTTCGTGGCCTTGCCGGGCTCGTTTTCGTCCTCAGCGCCGCGCTCTACCCCTATGTCTTCCTTATCGCCCGCGAAGCATTTGCCACCACCGGGTTACGCGCCATCGAGGCAGCCCGTAGCCTGGGCCTGACACCAATGCGCGCCTTTTGGCGTGTTGCGCTGCCGTTGGCGCTGCCATGGATCGGGGCCGGCGCCAGCCTGGCACTTATGGAGGTGCTCGCCGATTTCGGCACCGTCGCAGCCTTCAATTACGACACCTTATCGGTGGCGATCTACAAAGCCTGGTACGGGCTTTTTTCCACCACGGCGGCACTGCAGATCGCCAGCGTGATGCTGATTTTTATTGTCGCCCTGCTCAGCCTGGAGTCGCTCGCGCGCCGACGCATGCGCTTCGAGAGCGTCGGCGTAGACACGATCCGCCGCCTGCCCCTAGGGCGGAAAGCGCGCTGGGCCGCGACCGCATGGTGCTTCCTCGTCTTCCTTGCCTGTTTCGCACTGCCGGTAGCCTGGCTGGCCTGGCGGGCCAGCGGTCGGCTAGACCTGGTTGATGGGCGCTTTATCGGATGGATTCGCAACAGCGCAACGCTGGCGCTCGCAGCCGCGGTGATCATCGTTGTGCTGGCGTCGCTGCTCGCCAGCATCGCGCACGCGCTGCCTACGCGGCTTCTGCGCACAACCCAACGCGTTGCCACACTGGGCTACGCCTTCCCGGGCGCCCTGCTGGCGGTGGGCCTCTACGTGCCCCTCAGCCATTTCGGCAGCCTTGCCGGAGGCGGTATGGCGACGGCGCTGGCCGGTGGCGGCGTCGCGCTGCTGCTGTGCGGATACGGCGTGCGCTTTCTTGCCGTGGCCCACGCACCAATCGCCTCCAGTACCATGCGGATTCCGCGCAGCAGCCTCGACAGCGCGCGACTGGCCGGTATCCCTCGCCGCGGCATCCTGCGGCTGGTCTACTTGCCAGCGCTGCGCAGCAGCATGGCAGTCGGGGCGCTATTGGTCTTCGTCGATGTCATGAAGGAAATGCCGATCACGCTCATGATGCGCCCCTTCGGCTGGGACACCCTCGCTATCCGCATCTTCGAGTTCACCAGCGAGGGGCAGTGGCAGGCGGCGGCAGTACCGGCGATGGTTCTCGTAGTCGTCGGCGTACTGCCCATCTGGCTACTGCAACGCCAGACCGGCCGGGGCTGAGCGCACGTGCTGGAGCTACGCAGCATTGCCGCAGGCTACGGCGACACTCCCGTGCTGGAGGACATCGGCTTCACACTGGCACGCGGCGAAAGCGCAGCCCTGCTCGGCCCCAGCGGATCGGGCAAAACCACGTTGCTGCGCCTGCTCGCCGGCTTCGAGGCCCCGACTGCTGGCAAGATTTCCTTCGAAGGCGTGTCCTTGAGCCGAGCCGGCGAAGCCGTTCCGCCGGAGCAGCGGCGCTTCGCGATGGTCTTCCAGGACTTGGCGCTGCTACCGCACCTTTCGGCTCTGGACAACGTCCGCCTCGGCCTGTACCGCATGCCGCGTGCGAGATCGCGTGCCCTGGCCCAGGAATCCCTTGCGATGGTCGGGCTCGGCAATCTAGGAGCCCGACGACCGCACGAGCTTTCCGGCGGGCAACTGCAGCGTGTGGCGGTCGCCCGCGCCATCGCCACGCGACCGCGGCTGTTGCTAATGGACGAAGCATTTTCCAGCCTTGACGAAGGCCTACGCCTCAGCCTGCGCGAAGAGCTACGCGCGCTGTTGCGGCAGCTCGGCATCACTGCTCTTCTCGTCACGCATTCCCATCTCGAAGCATTTGCCTTCGGACAATGGGTAGGCGTTCTGGATGCCGGGCGCCTGCAGCAATGGGATACGCCCTACAACCTCTATCATCGCCCCGCTACCCGCTTCGTTGCGGGCTTCGTTGGGGAGGGCGTCTTCATTCGCGGCGAGCTCGGTGGCAACGGCAACTACGCCACTACCGAGCTGGGGCGACTGCCTCTGTCACCGGGTCAGTCACCCAACGGCCCCGAGGTCGATGTCCTGCTGCGGCCCGATGACGTACTGCACGACGACGACAGCCCCTGGAAGGCCCGCATCCTGCACAAGAGTTTTCGGGGCGCCGAGTTTCTCTATGAAGTCGAGCTCGCCTCCGGAACACGCGTGCAGTCATTGGTACCGTCGCACCACAACCATCGCGTCGGCGAGGCAATCGGTATCCGCCTGAATCTCGAGCACGTCATCTGCTTTGATGCCAGGAGCACGGAATAGCGCGCACAAAAAAGCCCGCATAAGAGCGGGCTTTCTATTCGACGATACCAACAGCAGCTGGTGGCCAGGGACGGAATCGAACCGCCGACACGGTGATTTTCAGTCACCTGCTCTACCGACTGAGCTACCTGGCCGCGACGCTTATTGTAATCTCGACGGCGCCGGAAAATCGAGCGCCTGAAACAAAAAGAGCGCCCCGCGATGCGGGGCGCTCCGGGTTAAGAGCCTGGCAGTGTCCTACTTTCACACGGCGAGATCACCGCACTATCATCGGCGCTGAGCAGTTTCACTTCGGTGTTCGGGATGGGAACCGGTGGTTCCTGCTCGCTATAGCCGCCAGGCAAACTGGCTGAACACCTGCCTGGGCAGGTGTTCCAAATCGATCTGTAGTCGAACAGCTGTAAGCGTCAATGTCTTACAGAATGCTTGAGGTTATATGGTCAAGCCTCACGGGCAATTAGTACGCGTCAGCTTCATGTGTTGCCACACTTCCACATCGCGCCTATCAACCAGGTAGTCTTCCTGGGCCCTTCAGGGGACTTGTGTCCCGGCGAGATCTCATCTTGAGGTAGGCTTCCCGCTTAGATGCTTTCAGCGGTTATCCCTTCCACACATAGCTACCCGGCGATGCCACTGGCGTGACAACCGGAACACCAGAGGTGTGTCCATCCCGGTCCTCTCGTACTAAGGACAGATCCTCTCAAATCTCGAACGCCCACGGCAGATAGGGACCGAACTGTCTCACGACGTTCTGAACCCAGCTCGCGTACCACTTTAATCGGCGAACAGCCGAACCCTTGGGACCTGCTACAGCCCCAGGATGTGATGAGCCGACATCGAGGTGCCAAACTCCTCCGTCGATGTGGACTCTTGGGAGGAATCAGCCTGTTATCCCCGGAGTACCTTTTATCCGTTGAGCGATGGCCCTTCCATACAGAACCACCGGATCACTTAGACCTACTTTCGTACCTGCTCGACGTGTTTGTCTCGCAGTCAAGCTGGCTTATGCCTATGCACTCAAGAGCGCGATTTCCGACCGCGCTGAGCCAACCTTCGCACTCCTCCGTTACTCTTTGGGAGGAGACCGCCCCAGTCAAACTACCCACCATGCAATGTCCCTGACCCGGATAACGGGCCTAGGTTAGAATTCCAAATTTATCAGGGTGGTATTTCAAGGTTGCCTCCATGCGGACTGGCGTCCACACTTCAAAGGCTCCCACCTATCCTACACAAATAAATTCAGAATCCAGTGCAAAGTTGTAGTAAAGGTTCACGGGGTCTTTCCGTCTTGCCGCGGGAACACTGCATCGTCACAGCGAATTCAATTTCACTGAGTCTCGGGTGGAGACAGTGGGGCGATCGTTACGCCATTCGTGCAGGTCGGAACTTACCCGACAAGGAATTTCGCTACCTTAGGACCGTTATAGTTACGGCCGCCGTTTACCGGGGCTTCGATCAAGAGCTTCTCCGAAGATAACCCCATCAATTAACCTTCCGGCACCGGGCAGGCGTCACACCCTATACGTCCACTTTCGTGTTTGCAGAGTGCTGTGTTTTTGATAAACAGTCGCCACCCCCTCTTCACTGCGGCCCCCATCTGCTCAGGACGCGAAGTCCATCACATACTAGGGGCGTACCTTATCCCGAAGTTACGGTACTATTTTGCCGAGTTCCTTCACCCGAGTTGTCTCATACGCCTTAGGATACTCTCCTCGCCCACCTGTGTTGGTTTCGGGTACGGATTTCTACAACCTGAAGCTTAGAGGCTTTTCCTGGAAGCTTGGTATCAATCACTTCGGCCCCATTGGGGCCTCGGCATCACGTCTCAGCATTGATCCTCCGGATTTGCCTAAAGGACCTGCCTACACGCTTGAACCGGGACATCCAACACCCGGCTGACCTAACCTTCTCCGTCACCCCATCGCAGTTGTAAAAAGTTCAGGAATATTAGCCTGATTTCCATCGACTACGCCTTTCGGCCTCGCCTTAGGATCCGACTCACCCTGCGCCGAAAATCGTTGCGCAGGAAACCTTGGGCTTACGGCGTGCAGGTTTTTCACCTGCATAATCGTTACTCATGTCAGCAT